>CALJUC010000289.1 GCA_937975585.1 uncultured Moraxella sp.
AGCTCATCATAGCGGGCAATGTTGCCGTCAATCAGCTCAAGATTACTGCCAACATAGCCTAGGGGCGTGTTTACTTCATGCGCGACCCCTGCCACCATTTGCCCCAAAGTTGCCATTTTTTCGGATTGCACCAACTGCACTTGCGATGCTTTGAGGTCTTTTAAGGCTTGGTGCAGATGCGCGGTACGTTCCACAACTTGTTGCTCGAGGCGCTCGTTGACTTGGGCAAGTGCCCCTTCGTTATCCACGACACGTTCAACCAACTGGTTCATCGCCTCGCTAATGACGGCAATTTCTTGAACGTTGGCGGCAGGCAGTTTGTAATCACGTAGCGATAGGTAATTTTTTTGTTCAATTTGTTGACCAATTTGGCGTACATTCATGGCAACACGGTGTAGTGGCACCGCAAGAATATGCCGAAACGCATAACCACTGAGTAATAACAGCGGTAAAAACCCCAGTAGCATGTACCATTGCAGCTGCTTGCCCAGTTGATTGGCGAAAGCGACCAATTCATGATTTGGCTTCACAATGACCAATTTCCAATTAATCATCGGCATGGCAAACACGAACGCCGTTGAGGGTTGCTTAAGCATAACATCATCGCTTAAATTGACCTGTTCGACAAAGTGGTTATCACGTTGAGCACTGTCAGCATTTTCGCGATTGGTCATCATCAATGCTGTCAAAATCTGTGCTTCTTTGGGCGTGGTGCGTTGTAAATTGGTGGTACTCACGATGGTACCTGTAACAAAATCAAACTTACTGGCATCTTGTTGCTTGGCTTGGTTAATCAGCTTTTGATTAATGTTTTCAAGGCTTTGACGAATAGGCGCGAAACTTGGGTATTTGGCCGCGAACGTGTCCACATCCATCATCTCGCCTTGTGGGTTATTGGCTGTGATTTGTTTGACCATACTTTCATCAGGAAAGGTCAAAAAGTTGTTATTCATATCGACCAAAAACACATAGCCGCCGGTCTTTTGCTGCCAGTTCTTGGCCAAGGTTTGCAGTTGTGATAGCAAAATATCAAAGCTTACCACACCTTCAAAGCCATTGGTCTGCGCATTAAATAACGCTTTTGCACAGGTAACCATGGGTAGACCGCTACTGGCTTGCACATACGCACGACTCCACACACAGTGATCGTGATTCGCGTACATGGCGGGCACATACCACCAATCGCGGTAGTAAGGCGAGGCAAGCTTAGCAGGCGAATTGGTTATGGGCGCTGACGTATTGCTTGGCATATCCATATAGCGTAAGTCAGGCTTCATGACACCGTTACGGTCGCGCCGCCACGCAAACGCCTGTTCGTCTAGATTGGCCTTAAATACATTTGGGTCATACCAAACCCCGCCACCAATAATATTCTGATCGGTGTGCGTAATAATATTGCCAAAGCTATTTTCGATGAGGCCAGTATCTTTGGGTAGACCACCCACCATACGACTTGCGCTCATCGCTAGGCCATCGATTTGGCTAAGACGTGCAGTAATGCCATTGACTGCCACATTGCCGCTCTCAATCACTGACTGCGAGGCAAGCTTGGTAACTTCAGGCTTACTTTGCTGATCAATAATCCAATACACCACGGCTAACGATAAGATAAATACCAATAGCAATAGCATTAACATACGAGCGATTAAGCTTGAAAAAATTAGTGGCATAGTGACTCAAAGATATTAGCGATACAGAAAACGCAAAATGCGGTTAGATAGTCAATCATTAGCGTTAAGCGGTCGATTTTGTAGTATTAACGGTCGATTTTGAATGCGTATATTAAGTAAACTTTATTACATAATAGTTACAGATTGATAAATTCAATAAATAATTATTAAGATAATGGTGGTATTATGAGAGCTAAATTAATGGATGCTTTAGAGTCTTACTGAGAGTAAGGATATAATTGTAGTTATTATTGAAAATACTGGTATAAAAATTCATTAAATTTTTTGGTCTAATTTATAAAAGTTGACTGGTAAAATCTGACGACCGATGGTCATAAAAAAACCAGTAACCGCCCATTCACTTAAATGTTGGGTGGTACTGGCTAAATATTGGTATTGCTAGATAGTGTTAAATAGAAGGCTAGTGTAGCTCTTGATCAAGCTCGACTAATCGAGTGATGGCTTTATTCATGGCATGCATGATTTGACCCAGTAAGACTTGTTGTTTGGTGACCACGACCACAATCATTGGCTGATGCGCATTCGGCACGGCACTAATCATAATTTTACCATTTTCAGCATCGAGGATAACAGAACGACAGCCAGTTAATTGGGCTTCACTGGTCAAGGCTTGTACCAAGGCCAAAATCGAGCTACCAACCGCAGATAGCTTGCCACCGTCATAATCTTTTTGGAAGATGGAAGTTACTTCAAAGCCATCGGTGGTAGCGAGTAGGACGCCATCGACGCCACTGGTTGCATGTACCAACTCATGCAATACCTCGTTTGACAGACTGATAAATTTATCACTGGGCTTAACACGACTTTCCATCTGAAATAGTTTCTCGTTCATTAAATAATCCACATTGTATGCTTAGGTTGAGCCGTTGGGCGCTAAAACTGAGCTTCGAAACAGCGCTGTAAAAGTTGGATAATCACACAGGAGATTGTATCTAACTTTCTAACTCTAACGAGGCAATAATCGTATCTACTAATAATAATACGTCATCACGTTGACGCATATCGACCGGAAATATCGGCAAGTTCTTTTGCTGAGCGGCCAACCAATCACGATAAATCGCAAAATCTCGCTCTGGCATTTTATCAACTTGACTGACCCCAATCACCAAACGGCCATTATAGATTTTGCTAAATGTCGCTAGATAATTGCTCAAATCCGCAATCGGGTCTTCAGCCGAGTGGTCAATCAAAATAATGACACCCAACGCGCCTTGCGCCAAAATCGGCCAAATAAAGTTAAAACGTTCTTGCCCCGGTGTGCCATACAGTCCGATACTAACACCACCGTCTAACGTTAACTCACCATAATCCATACCAACGGTTGTCAGTGCTTTGCTGTGGGTATGTAAGTCGGTATTTTTGACCTCGGTTGAGACCACCGGAATATCAGACAAGCTAGCAATGGCTTGGGTTTTTCCAGCGCCCATGGGGCCGCTAAATACGATTTTTAAGCGTTGCATAAAACAAACCTTTTCATAATATTGGCCAATCACTATGTCCTTGACCAAAGATACTGTCAAACAGCGTCTAGTACACATCATAGGGTGCTAGTCGCTAAAAATATTTATCCAAACCCGTGAATGTTGGAGAGCGTTTATTCAAGCTTTTACAGCCGCCTTATGACCTTAACACCTTACAAGCCTAACTTACGTCGTAAGCGCGACAAAAATCCTTTCATACCGTTATTCGCTGTGTCATTATTAGTCAATGTCACATTTTCATCCGTTGTTGCTGGTGTCGATAGTGGCTCTGATACTGACTTTGATAGTGGCGTCGAATCAGAGGCCACTGAGTTAGAGGATATTGAGTCAGAGGGCGTTGGTTCAGAGACGGATACAGGGGATGAATGGGTGTCAGTGATTGTTAATGCTTGGTCTGATGTCCGAGGCGTGACGTTGTCCCATACTGGCGAAACCAAGTTCGAGGTCGCTGTAGGCATGGTATTGGTGGATGCTAAATTATCCGATTGATAGCGTTGTGACAAGGCTTGATATACGGAAGTTGGCATTAAGCCCGCGACAATCAGCCCAATGACACTACGATGGACTTGTGCCACATCACACTCAGACACTTGGATAAGTGTCGGTATCGTAATAGTTCGGGATTCTAAGATGCTTTGGATTTTTAGTTGGTCATGGCGCTCAGGTGTGGCTTTCGGTTTTACCCAACCTGTTAGATGATAGTCGCTATTGGGTAACAGTAAGCCGGATAATAGCGATGCGTGTTCGAGACCTAACTGCCAAAACCATTGCACCAAGTCCTGTGACGTAGCGGGTGTCACAGCCAATACTGGGCTTGGTACCAAACAAAGCCCATCGTTTAAATTGATAGGATTACTCACAGGCCAAATACGTTGCTGTTTGGGGTGAATATCGGCTAAGTGTTGACCTTTGCTATCCTCTAAGCGCAACAATTTGTCTTCGCGCTGTTGTAACTGCAAAATCACCGCAATCAACTGATTGAGTTGAACCTCAGTCATCAGCGCGGTGGGCGCGTTAGCATTGGTAGCTAAATTGGTTGTAGTGGGCGTATCTGCAGTAGCGACATCAGTAGGGTTATCTATCGTACGCGCAGTTTGAATAGGATCAACGGTGTGATTGGATGTTTGATTTGATGGTTCGCGCGTTGCACTTGGATTGGCTAGGTTATTTTCGGCAGTTTGAACGCGTTGCGATAACTGCGCAGGTAGCGTGGCCAAAAACCTAATATGATTAAACAACCAGGCCTTTAAAGGCTCAAGGTCTTTAAGGGGTAAGACTAATTGGTTGTGCTGTAGACTACCTTGGTCAGTTTGGCTACGCGAGATATATAGCTTAGACGCTTCAGTGCGACTCTCTAATAGTCGTTTTACACTGTCTGATTCGCTAAATTCTTTATTAACCATAAATAAATCAATGCTAGGATGATTGGCTGGCAGCCACTCTAACGCTACTTCTAAACGCAATAAAATGCGTAAATAGCCTTTGAGCATAACCTGATCGGCAGGGCGAATACCCACCATAGCAATGCGCATGACCGCTTTGGGTGATGGGGCGTTAGTCATAAGACTCATGCAGACATTACTCCTGTTAGCATTGATCGTACTTCGTTTCGGTACGACAAAAGTAATCATTACCCGCTATGATATTATTATATAACACAGTGACAAAAAACTGTTATAAAAGGGTAATATAAATGACAAATTCTAACAGTATTACTGGGTATAGAACAGGTTAGACGAACCCTAAATCTAGCCATTAAGGATTTAAATTCGACCGTTCGACCTTTATCTAGTTGTTTATAAACATAGTTTTAATATTAAAACTCAACATATATCAGATAAATCAAAAAAGCGACTAACCGGCTAACGTCAGTCGCTTTGTCAGGGTGCTTTCATCAATACAATTAAGTTATACCGTACATTTTGCTGCTGGAGTGCTATTAACCGTAACGGTTAAGTTGGCCAAGGCAAATAGGCCTTGTACTTGTTTTTGCGCGTTATCGGTGGCGAGTTTTAAAATATCTGACTTACACGCTGTTGCCAAGACTTGCTGTTTACCCGCCGCTTGGGCTTGGCTAAAAAGTTGCGGGTCAACATCGACCATACCAAAGACGCCGGTTTGGATATCGTACACTTCGATATTGTCCAAATAGGTATCAAACACCTGCGCGGTAGGCAAGGTGATTTGAATGTTTTTACCATCCTCAGCTACCGTGACTTGCTCAGGTTTTAATTGATTTAAGTCAATACCAGCTTGCACACGGCCATGCGCGACAAACAGCGCTTTTTGTTGGTCTTGCCACAATGCATACCAGTTGCCCTGTTTTTGACTGGTGATGACAGTATCGACATTATAGACCACGGTTTGTAGACGATTGAGGGTTTGGATTTTGCTAATCACGCCCTCGCGGGTCAACACCTCAACCTCGGGCTTTTGCAACGTTTGCCAATATAGATAGACACCTGCAGATAGCGCCAAGGCACATACGACCAATAACAGCGTATTTAACCAACGTAAAGGATTGGCCGCTTTGGGCTGTTTGGTGACGACGGTTTCGGTGTTAGGCTTGTTATCGACAGCGGGTTGTTTTGGTGGAACTGGGGGGAGGGCGGTGGTCATCATTCTACCTATAGCAGCGAGCATTATCTTTATTAATGGCCTTGATGTATCGAATTTTCAAGCAGATATGCCGGGATTTCGATTGAACCATCAGGGCAAATTAAAAAAAACTATTGCACCACTGTGCCCCATAAAATAAGATATCATGTTATTTTAAAAATTCCCCTTTTGTGTATAGGTGTGCCATGCGAGCCAGTCAATTTACTTTTGCAACCTTAAAAGAAACCCCAAGCGATGCTGATATTATTTCGGCACAGTTAATGATTCGCGCGGGTTTGATTCGTAAACTGGCGTCAGGCTTGTACACTTGGTTGCCAATGGGTCTAAAAACCCTGAAGAAAGTAGAAAAAATCATCCGCGAAGAAATGGACGCGATTAACACCCAAGAGTTGGTAATGCCAGTCGTGCAACCTGCCGAGTTGTGGCAAGAATCAGGTCGTTGGGACGATTATGGCCCGGAGTTGTTACGTTTTAAAGACCGTCACCAACGTGACTTTGTGTTAGGTCCAACGCATGAAGAAGTCATCACAGATATCGCGCGTAACCTGTTAAAAAG
>CALJUC010000290.1 GCA_937975585.1 uncultured Moraxella sp.
TGACAAAGTATCTGGTACTATCAAATCAATCACTGACTTCGGTATCTTTATCGGTCTAGAAGGTGGTATTGATGGTCTAGTTCACTTATCAGACCTTTCTTGGACTGAAAGCGGTGAAGAAGCGATTCGTAACTACAATAAAGGTGATACCGTTGAAGCGGTCATCTTGTCTGTAGATGCAGAAGCTAACCGTATCAGCTTAAGTATCAAACAACTTAACAGCGACCCATTCAACGAATACCTAGTTGCTAACGACCGTGGTGCGGTAGTAAAAGGTACAGTAACTGAAGTTGACGCTAAAGGCGCTAAAGTTAAACTAGCTGATGACGTTGAAGGCTACCTACGCGCTTCAGAAATCCAACAAGACAAAGTTGATGATGCATCAACTGTGTTGAACGTGGGTGACGAAGTAGAAGCTAAGATTGTTGGCGTTGACCGTAAAACTCGCGGTATCAACCTATCAATCAAAGCAAAAGACGAAGCTGAACAACGTGATGCGATCAAAGCATTAAGCGCAAACACTGCGGCTGATGCACAACCAAAAACTATTGGTGACTTGATCAAAGAACAACAACAAATGCAATAATACTGCATTTAGCGTTAGTTAACATTCAATAAAAAAAGCAACCTTCGGGTTGCTTTTTTTATCGCTATAAAGCAATAAAAACTCGACAATATATGGATATATTTTAGATAATCTATTTAAGGTATTGATTTAACTTTAATAACTAAATTTTAGTATTGGCTATATTTACAAAAAAAGTTGTCATCTAACTATAAAATATAGAAAAATCACTTCCTTAAGCCTACCTTTTGTTATAATATGCGAATAAAAGTAATATTATGTAATTTTTAGTTAAGATAACCTAGAGATTAGCAGCGAAATCGGCGTATAACCGGTAGCTGTGTAAAACGAAGTCGACTTTTATTTGTTTAGGATACTTTAAAAGTTTACGATTAATCTGACTGAAACTCATGCCGAGGTATCATGGAAAAAGTATTGAACAAATCTGATTTGATTACAAGATTGTCTGGCGAGTGTGAAGGATTACCAGAAAAAACAGTCGAGGAAGCCACGAAACAAATCATTGACTTGATGATTAACACCTTGGCGCAAGACGGTCGAGTCGAGGTACGAGGATTTGGTAGCTTTAGTTTACATCACCGTGAACCACGACAAGCACGTAACCCAAAAACCGGCGAAAAAGTGGATGTCCAAGCGACTGCAATTCCGCACTTTAAGCCAGGCAAAGCCTTGCGCGAGGCAGTTAATCGTCGCCGTTAATTAACCTATAAGTGACAAAACAACCAAAAAAGGGTGGACAAAAAATCCGCCCTTTTTTTTATAAAAACCGTATAATAACCAACAATCATACTTATAGGAGTCCAACGTATGCGTTATCTTGTTGCAATTTTATTGTTCGTGGTATTCGCTTATTCATTGATGTTGGTCATCGTTAATAACCAACAGGTCGATGTGAACTTGTTGTTTAGTCAAGTGCCACAGATGAATTTGGGATTGTTGTTAATTATTTGTATCGTACTTGGCGTGATTGCCGGTATCCTATTGGCACTGATGCTATTTCGTGTATTACAAATGAAGCTTGATAATCAGCGCTTAAATAAAGAGTTGAACCAAACTCGCGATAAACTTATGCAAACGCAGCACCAGTTAGAGCAGTACTTAACGCAGCAAAAAGCCGCGCAGCAATCAGTCGATGGGTTAAAGCCTCAAGAAAATAGCGCATTACCGCCGATTCGATAAACCGATGCGTAAAAGAATGGGGGAAGTAATGAGTAAGGGTTTGGGGCTTACGACTTCCCGTATTGTATTAAGAAATTTTTGTAATTGGTAAATAACATCAAAGTAATAGGGCAACGATATGGCAAATTTGGTCAGCTCACCGATTATTGTGGCACTCGATAATATGGACCAATACCAGGCGCTCAGCTTGGCAGATAATTTGGATCCTACATTATGTCGTTTGAAGGTAGGCAAAGAATTATTTACCAAATATGGTAGTGAGTTGGTCAAGTCATTACATCAACGTAACTTTGATGTATTCTTGGATTTAAAGTTCCACGATATTCCTAATACCACGGCACAAGCTGTCTTAGCAGCCGCTGATATGGGCGTTTGGATGGTCAATGTACATGCTAGTAGTGGCCGTACTGCCATGCAAACCGTCAAACAGCGTTTAACCGATGCCAACTATAATACCCTGGTCATTGCTGTAACGGTCTTAACATCAATGAGTCAGCAAGATTTGGCAGAAATTGGTATCACTGACAGTGTGGAAAATCATGTTAAGCGCTTGGCGCAATTGACACAAGCCTCAGGGTTAGATGGCGTGGTGTGTTCAGCACAAGAAGCAAGCGTGTTGAAGCAATTATGCGGTAAGGACTTTCTGTTGGTGACCCCAGGTATTCGCTTGCCTGAAGATGCCAGCAATGACCAAACGCGTATCTGTACGCCACAGCAAGCAATGGCCAATGGCTCAGACTATTTGGTAATTGGTCGTTCTATTACCGCAAGTAGTAATCCAACGGCGAAACTTGAACAGATTTTAGCGACATTAGGGTAGTAGTAAATACTGGTGGTCAAACGCTAGCCAGCCGTTTTGATCACATCCTTATAGCAACGTCCAACAAAAAACATAAAAGATAACCTGAATGATGAAACGACATATTGCGCCTGCACCGGCTCATTTGCCCGATAGTATGATGGATTCTGTTAAGTTGTTGCCAAAATCCGAGCGTTTGATTTTATTTACCCGACACTCTTTACGGCAGCGTTCGGATAAGAATGGTTTTGCTAGCTTTGATTTACCACTCACCCCAAACGGTCGCGTTTTAGCCACGGCATGGGGACGGTGGCTTGCGACCAATCTAAACTATTCGATGGATGTGGATAGTATCAGTAGCCCCATTCAACGTTGTATTGATACCGCTATATTAATGCAAGAGGGTGCAGGGATTGCACGCAGTGTTTCTCACCAATCACTGTTAGTAGAGCCGGGTAGTTTGGTCGTTGACCCCAGTGAGGCGGGTCAAATTTTTCGAGATATCGGTGCGTTAAATTTTATTAATCGGTTTTTGGCAAGTGACTTGGTAGGGACTAAATTACCGCATCAAGGTGGGTTAGATTTACTACAGTTATTTTATGAGCACCAACCAGCGCATGGACATTTATTATTGGCGGTCAGTCATGATACGTTACTGTCGGCATTTTTGGCGGTGATGATGGGTGTGCCAGAGATTGATTGGAATGATTGGCCAAAAATGATGGAAGGGGTGTTTTTGTGGTTTGATGATAAGCCATTTGAACAAGCCAAAGTGCATTTTATTTGGCGTGGTCAACAGTACGAGCGACCATTAGTTCATTTGATACACGCGTAACTTATGAATTAAACGATGAATCGAGCGGCTTTGAAAGCCGCTTTTTTATCTTTTTAGGGTAATAAAAAAGGTTGGTACTGATACCAACCTTTTTTTGAGCAACCATTCTTTGACTAACTGTATTAAGCGTGTTTACCTTTGCCGTTTAGCTGAGATAGCACTTGTTCAAGTTGGTCACTGTGATGATGCAGTTTTTTCTCAATTTGGGCAAACTGATCTTTCAATTTTTCATCGACTTCATTCAAACGTTGGGCAAATTCAGTCTTTTTCATTTCAATGGCTTTGGTTTTTAACGCTTGCCATTCAGCGATGGTTTGACTAAAGGCTTGTTGTTCATTGCTAACGCGTGCTTTAATCGCCTCAATATTCGCAGGAACTTGGCTACCAAATCCATCAAGTTTACGCTCTGCATGTTTAAATTGCATTTCAACTTGTGCATGTTGGATAGTTACATCCGGTACACGTTTTAAATCCCAAGTTAAGCCGATTTTTGACAAACCATAGATTAACCATTTGGTTGGGTCATATTGCCACCATTTTACACCGTTACGATAGTCGTATTGGAAGTAGTGGTGATAGTTATGATAGCCTTCACCCCAGGTAAAAATAGCCAAAATTGGGTTGTCACGCGCGGTATTGCTGTCAGTATACGGACGGGTACCAAACATATGACACAATGAGTTAATAAAGAAAGTAAAGTGATGGCTTAATACCAAACGTAATAGGCCCGCTAGTACCAAAGTACCAACCACATCGCCAACCATCCAACCTGCTAATGCTGGTAAGCCAAAGCTAGCTAAAATTACCCATAAGCTATAATACTTATGCTGCGCGACCAAGACGGGGTCTGCTTTTAAGTCTGGAATATTTTTGTAGTCGAAACGACCACTTGGGTAGTTGCGTAACATCCAACCGATGTGTGAGAACCAAAAACCACGTCGTGCTGAGTATGGGTCTTGGATTTCATCATCAACATGACGATGGTGTACACGGTGACCACTACACCAGTCAAATACCGAACTCTGAACGGCCAATGTACCACCAATCAGCAAAAACCATTTTACAATCGGATGTGCTTGGTAGGTACGGTGTGCCCATAGACGATGGTAACCGGCAGTAATACTTAAACCATTCCACGCCATAAAGAAAGCAAATACTGCCCATACTTGCCAACTGACTGTGTGGGTCCACAAATAATATGGCACAATCAACAATGCCAAAATCGGGGTGCTGATCAATACGATAGCAGGTACCCAGTTAATCGGGGCATTATCAAAAGAGGTATTGCTAGAAGATTGCTCAGTCATAAACTTGTCCTACAAAATAACTGCGAGCGAATGATGGAATGATCCATCGTTGACCTACCAAGGTAGTAAGTATATTGTAGCGGAAATTTGCGTTAAAGTGAACACTTATACACTGAAATTTCTCTACTGTTTAGTCGCTTAATTTGCCTTGTGTTTTTTTTAAATAACCATTTAGCATAATGCATACCATCGCAATATATTAATAAATATGAAGGTTAATGGATAACTTCTCAATAACTTAGAGAAAATGTTTGTTAAAGTTAAAATTACAAAACAGTTTAGACAGGTTGATATAGGGTGGGAATTGGGCAAATGATGCGAAAGCAGGTATTTGGGTGCTGTGGTATATATTGCAGATTGGCATAATTGGCTTGGCAAAAGGCTAATGACAAATAAAGTCCTAATCCTGTACCTTGATGATCAGTGGTAAAAAATGGATCAAATAAAGAGGGTATATACTCAGGTAGTACACCCGTTCCGTTATCAATCACATCGATATGAACGAATTGATTCGTTGTTGTCACTTCAATGGTTATGGCAGGAGTAGGGTTAACTTTGGCAGCAAAGCGCATGCCATTATTAATTAAATTAATTAATACCTGCTCAAGCTGATGTTTGTCAAATAAAATACTACTAGGGCTTACGCAAGTTAAAGTGACAGTCTGATTGGCAAAGTGTTCATCGATAAAAGTAGGTAGCCAAGTTTTTAGTCGAATGAGTACACGTTCTGGTTTTTGTTGGCGTGATAAGCTTAAGACATCTTCAATAATTTGGTTAACACGCTGGGTCTGTTTAAAAATCATTTCATACAGTATGCCATCATCATCAGTCAGATGGCTATTCGCGTCTTTGGTGTCTTCAATCAGTAGTTGGCTGGCTTGGCTAATAGCCGCCAATGGGTTACGAATTTCATGGGCAATACTTGCCGTTAATTGACCCAATGCAGCAAGTTTGAGTTGTTGCGCTTGGCTTTGTTCACGCTGTAAGTCTTCTACTAAGACTAGGGTATGACCATTACCTAATTGACTGGTTCGTAGCCGAAAATCAATATAGCCACTATAATCGTTGCTCTCATCGCTGGCAGCATGAGCATCGTAATTATCTAGGCGAAAAATCGTTGCGTTTTCTGCATGGGTAATAATCGGGGTTAAGGCTTTGGCTAGGGTAGGCGATAGTACAGGTAAAAAATAATTATCAGGTTGTTTGGGAAGTTGTAGTTGGGCAATCGCGGTATCATTGGCAATCAAAATTTCCAAGCGATGGGATACAACCAATACGCCTTGTTCGATGATTTGTACGATTTTTTCATTGATAGCATTGAGCGCGTTAACTTCAGCTGTTTGGCGCTGTGACAGTTCTTCAACTTGGGTCAGTCGTTTGGCGATGGAGTGGCTTAAATACGCCACGCCAATAAAGCTAACGGCCATTAAACCAACGTTGTTTAACAAGATATAACTCACATCATGTTTTAACGTCTTAATAAATTGTTGGTAAATCACCAAAATAATCGCAAATAGGGTAATCAATATCGCTTGTTTGCTGCGTAACAGCATAAATGATGCAGCTACCGTCACTAAAAATAGCAAGATTACCTGTAGGTCTGTGCCACCACTAAAATATAACATCATGGTTAACACAATCATATCGAGGGCAAGACCGGTCATCGCCAACGACTTTCTAGGATAAAAATAATAACCAATTAGCAAGCCAATACTAATCAAAAAATAGCCAATAGTAGGTACCAGATTGATAAGCAGTAAATAATCTTTATCTGTATTGTAGTTAACGAGCAATAAAAAATTAATTGAAAATAGCGCGGCAATTAATGTCCGATAAATATTATACACCGTACCAAGCCGCTTGGCCTTATCGATACGGTCAGACTTATTAAAGATAGATGAGAAACTTGGGTTGGTTATCATGATGGCATTGGCATCAAGTTATCACGAGGTTGAATGAATTATTCAGGTTGGATTAAGCCATGGCGCATGGCTAAGTGCGTCAGTTTGACGTCACTGTCAATGTTTAACTTTTCAAATATCCGATAGCGATACGTATTGACGGTTTTAACACTGACAAACAAGTTATCAGCGATTTGTTGCGGACTTTGGCAATTGACGACCATCATAGCCACTTGCATTTCACGCTCGCTTAATAGGTCAAACGGTGATTCGGATTTTTCTGCCAATAGCAAATCGGCTAATTGTTCTGCGACATCAGGGCTAAAGTAACGGCCGCCTTGGTGAACTTTTTTAATCGCTTTAATCATTTCGCTAAAAGGTGTGCCCTTAGTGATATAGCCACTGACACCGGCTTTAATGAGCAATGAAGGGTAAGGTTGGCTGACAAGAGAGCTAACGGCCAAGATTTTGGTGTTTTTATCGTTTTGCAGTAAGCGTTTGGTCACCTCAAGGCCACCAATCGTTGGCATATTAACATCAAGTAAAATCACATCGGGTTTGATGGCTTTTGCCAATTGAATGGCGGTTTCACCGTTGTCGGCCTCGCCAATGACCTCAATATCTGGGCTGTCGGCTAACATTCGGGTAATGCCCATGCGTACCAAATCATGATCATCGACCACCAATACTTTAATCATAGCTTCCCCTTCAAGGTATCAAATACTAAATCACCGCATTGAACTATCTTAGCATACTTTTCTGGTGATTTTTTCATCATTGCTCAAAAGCCTATACGAATGGTAAACAAAATCTTAGCGATAAAAAATCCGAGTAATTTAATCGGTTTTAACAGTCGAAAAATGGCTTAATTGGGATAAAGGCTTTATAATAAGCGCTTGATAAAATTCTGCTATTTTACCAATCATTGTCTTGTCATTTCCCATTCTGCTAAGCTGGTCACACCATTATGAGAATACGAAAATTATTTAAATTTGAAAATGCCCATGTGGTACGCAACTGTAGCTCAGATCGCTGTAAATTCTCTATTCATGGTCATAGCTACCAAATCGAATTGATTTTAGAAGCGCATCGCTTAGACTATGGGCAGATGGTGTATGACTTTGGCTTATTAAAGTCGTCAATTAAGGATATTATTGACAGTTTTGACCATGCGATTTGCTTTTGGGACAAAGATGACCCTGAATATATCGCGATGTGCAAGCAGTTTAGCGCGCGGTGGATTAGCTTGCCAGTATCACCCTCGGCAGAGCAGTTTAGCCGAATAGTATTCTTTTGGGTGCGCGAGATTCTTAAACAAACCCAAATGCAAAATGGTGAAACGGACGTGAGCGTTTACTCAGTCATAGCACATGAAACCGCCACAGGCTATGCGCAATGCTTTGCCGAGGATGTGGATAATGTTCAAATGGGTGAGTTGCGACTTGGGGATTTTGATTTTAGCGACCAAGTAAAAGCTGAATGGACTGACCCATTGATGTATGACAAGTTAATCAAGGGTGAAACGTTTATGAACCCATCGGTTGAGTTACAAGTGACCCTATGAATAACACCATCATTTTAAAGACAGAGAGCGATACCCAAGCTTTGGCACAGCAGTTAGCTGAGATGAATCTGAGTGGTAGTGTGTGGCTATCGGGTGATTTGGGGGCAGGTAAGACCACATTGACACGCTATTGGTTACAAGCCATGGGGCATACCGGGGCGGTTAAAAGCCCGACATTTACCTTAGTTGAACCCTATCAAATCGCGCAATCTGATGGCAATGTAAAGCCTGTTTATCATGCCGATTTATATCGTTTGCAAGACCCCGAAGAGTTGGAGTTAATGGGGTTTTATGAGTATTTTGATGAACCAAATGTGTTGGTCGTCATTGAATGGGCGAGCCGCGCCGAAGATTATCTGCCAAAACCCAATGTGCTGATTGAGATTAAGCGCCTAGAAAATGACGATAGACAAGTCTGTTTGCAAATATTGGATACGCCTGCCTAAATGTCAGATAGTCAATTAGACAAACAAATCAAACGTATTACCAAACTTTCCCCCTTACTGATTAACCAAATCGCGGCGGGCGAGGTGGTCACACGTCCGGCGTCCGTGGTCAAAGAATTGATTGAAAATGCGCTTGACGCCGGGGCAACCCAAATCAGTGTGCATATTGAACAAGGTGGGCTTGGGCTAATTCAAGTGAGCGATAACGGTCGCGGGATTCACCCGGATGATATGCCGTTAGCGGTGACGCGCCATG
This sequence comes from uncultured Moraxella sp., assembly GCA_937975585.1. Taxonomy (GTDB): domain Bacteria; phylum Pseudomonadota; class Gammaproteobacteria; order Pseudomonadales; family Moraxellaceae; genus Faucicola. The sequence continues at coordinate 8,874 of CALJUC010000290.1, forward strand.
CGACCAGTAAACTTGCCGACGTTAGCGAGTTGACGGGTATCGATAGCTTGGGATTTCGTGGTGAGGCACTGGCAAGTATTGCTGCAGTAGCGCATTTGACCCTAACCAGTAGCCATGATGATTCAGGTATTGGCCGTCAGTTGGTGCTTATTGGTAATGATGCCAGTCAAGCTGTGATTACGCCTGTGGTCAAGTCACAAGGCACCACGGTCTGCGTGCGTGATTTATATTTTAATATCCCAGCACGGCGTAATAATTTAAAATCCATTGCGACAGAGTTTGCTCATATCGAGCAAGTAATTCAAAAAATTGCCATCAGCTTTGCCCATATTCAGCTTGATTTATATCATCAAAACAAACTGCGATTTAGCCTAAGTAATAGTGACATTAAACCATCATTATCGCGTTTGGAACAAGCATTAGGTGTTTCATTGCAGCTGAACGCACAGCCATTTTGTTTGTCCTTACAAGCCTTACAGTCGCGTGAAGCGGTACAAAAACCGGCTAATATTCATGGTTGGATTTTCTTACCTACTACGCATAACCAAACTTTGCCTAAACTGATTTATATCAACCAACGCTTGGTGACTGATCTTTCGATTAGTCAAACACTGGCTAAAGCTGCGCGTCAGGCAGATATTGAGAGTATGGGCTACGCGTTGTTTTTTGACTTACCCGTAACTTGGATTAACGTCAATATTCACCCAAGTAAGCAACAAGTCAAAATCCAACCACTAACCAATATGCTGGCGCTGTTAAATCAGGCCTTATTAGAACAACTAAAGCCAGCGCAACTAAAACAACAACCAACCCAGTTTGAGTTAGTATCGACAACGACTTCCCAATTAGTCGGTCAACAGGGCACTGATTTAGAGTCTTCACCACTCGTTACGATAGGTAATTACCCAAGCTTTGCTAAACTAAAAGCCATGGGTCAAGCGAATCAAGTATTAGCTAAGCAGTTCTCGGACAATACTAATCGTTCTGAAGTTCGAGCCGTACAACAAGTCTATGAGTTAACATCGGATGAAGGGATGGCGGATAAAGACACCCCGATTGTATTGACCCATTATCAATACGAGCAGCAAGCATGGGCATTGGTCAGTTGGCAACAGCATTTTTATTTGATTAACCCTGAATGTTTGATAGATTTGCCGAAGGATAATCGGCATATAGATAAAATTATGCGCGGTGCTGTCGCTCAGTTAACTTATACTGATTTGCTTAAATTGATGCTAGGGTATGTCGCTAATTCGAAACAATAAATTTTTAGCCACATTACTTCAATAGGGATATACCCTAAACAATCCCGTTTTTAAACCTTAAAGATTTTGACATGACACAAGATGTAATTTGCCTAATTGCCCCAACTGCCAGTGGTAAAACCGCCTTGGCCTATGAGCTATACGACACGGGCCGTTATCATTTAATTTCGGTGGATTCGGCGTTGATTTACCGTGATATGAATATTGGTACTGCTAAGCCAACAGCTGAGGAATTGCAACAGTATCCGCACGCTTTGGTAGACATCATTGATCCAGACCAAAGCTACAGTGTGGCCCAGTTTGTGAATGATGCCAAACGTGAAATTGACTTTGCCCATGCCCAAGGCAAAACGCCTGTATTGGTTGGTGGTACACTGATGTACTATATGGCATTGTTAGAGGGTATGAATGATATTCCTGCGACTGACCCAACGGTTCGTCAGCAAGTCATGGCGATGATTGAGGTAGAGGGCATTGAGTCGCTGCATCAGTACTTGGCAAGCGTTGACCCGATAACTGCGAGTCGCTTAAACCCAACGGATACCCAGCGAGTCGGTCGTGCGGTCGAGGTGTATAAGCAAACAGGTCGCGCGCTAAGTGATTGGCATGCGCAGCCATTGACCGCATTGGCCGATAATCCTAAGCAGCATTGGTATATTTTAGCGGTAATGCCAGATAGAGCATGGCTGCATGAACGTATTGCATTACGTCTAGAAATGATGTGGCAACAAGGCTTGATAGAAGAAGTTGTTGCCTTAACCCAAAAATATCGCTTACATCCTGATATGCCATCCATGCGCTGTGTTGGCTATCGCCAAGTTTGGGATTATTTAGTAAACATTCAGGCAGAAAACACCAATGATGGGGTAATCGGGTCGGAGATTGATAAACAAGCGACAACGTTTTCTTTACCAATTGTTTACAGCAACGAAAACATCGTTGCTAGACAAGCCATGGAAAATCAGGCATTATATGCCACAAGACAACTAGCAAAACGCCAGTACACATGGATGCGTAAGTTAGTCAGTCATCCACGGCTACAACAGCGTCACAACTTACAACAATTATCAACTGTTGAGCAAGCCAAGGCTTATATTTTGCAGCTATAATTGATGGTTACTTCATAAATAGTGACTCACTCATAACTGATAGATAAACCGTAAATTTGATTTGCGTTGACAGTAAGGGGTCGAGTGGGCACAATAAGCCGTCGTTTTGTGATAACTGTGGCACCGAACAATTACATCACAGCGCGTTAAATAATACAATAAAAACGCCACCGCCTATTTTTGGGAGAGATATCATGTCAAAAGGTCAAACGTTACAAGACCCATTCTTGAACTCACTACGTAAAGATCGTATTCCAGTTTCAATTTTTTTAGTAAACGGTATCAAGCTTCAAGGTCAAATTGAGTCATTCGACCAATATGTTGTGCTATTGAAAAATACCGTTAGCCAAATGGTTTATAAACACGCTATTTCAACCGTGGTACCTGCACGTAACCCACGTTCTGCAGGCACGATGCCAGCAGCCGGTGGTTTTGGCCAAGTGAGTGGCGGTATGGGTTTTGAACGTAGTAGTGGTTTTGACCAAAGCCAAAGTGGTTATGGTGCGTCACGCGCTGGCGGTTTTGGTGGCCGTGGTGGTTTTGGCAATGATCGTGGTAACTTTGGTGATCGCGGATTTGACAATGGCTACGAAAGTGAACAACGCGGTTATGGTTTAGAGCGTGGCGGTTTTGGTAACCCAGGTTATGACCGTAGCGGCTTTGCCGAGCGTGGTTTTGACAATGGCTATGAGAATGATCGTGGCTTTGATAACAAAGGCTTTGACAATGCCAATAAAGACGACAACTTTGATGACAACCAAGGCGATGACAGCCAAGAAAAATTCTAATAGCATCGTATAAATCATTATAAGTTCAAAAAAACCTGTCTATTGTTGGCAGGTTTTTTTTATGAGTGCTACGTAACGCATAGTAACGCATAAAAGGTTTAACGCCATGTATGTGAGCGTTGGGTTTACGTGTTTTTGGATGAATCTAAAGCAGTTTTACGGTATGATAAACCCTATGTCGGGATGTGCTGATTGATAGAGAAAATAACGGCCCTTATCCTCTGTTAAATTGATAAAGTGAATGTTTATGAACCCAGCTGTTGATACCAATACGGATTACTTAAGCCATGCCATTGATGCGATACGTACGGAACAAAAAGCGCTCGATTTGTTAATTGAGCAACTTGATGAGCGTTTTGTGACAGCTTGCCATTTGATTGAGCATTGTGAAGGGCGTGTTGTTATCACCGGTATGGGCAAATCCGGTCTAATTGGCCGCAAGATTGCCGCGACATTTGCCTCAACAGGAACACCGGCTTTTTTCATGCACCCTGGGGAAGCAGGACACGGTGATTTGGGTATGTTGGTGCCTGGTGATGTGTTATTGGCTATTTCAAACTCTGGCGAATCAGATGAAATTCGTACCTTGTTACCCGTGATCAAGCGTTTACAAATCCCATTGATTAGTATCAGTCGTGATAAGCGTGGTATTTTACCACGTTCAGCAGATGTCGCTTTGACATTGGGTGCATCAGAAGAAGCCTGCCCATTAGGTCTTGCGCCCACCTCAAGCACCACAGCGACATTAGCCTTGGGCGATGCACTGGCAGTGGCCTTGGTACACAGTAAAAACTTTACCTCAGAAGATTTTGCTTTATCGCACCCTGCGGGGGCATTAGGCCGTAAATTACTAACCCAAGTTAAAGACTTGATGCATGATAACGTCGATGGTTTACCCGTTATCAAGCAAACAGCGACACTCAATGAAGCACTCTTTAGTATGACGGGTGGTCGCTTGGGTATGACGGTGGTGGTTGATGAAGACAGCCGCGTGGTCGGTGTGTTTACCGATGGTGACTTACGCCGTAGCTTAGAAAAACAACTATTGCTAACAAGTTCTATCCAAGAAGTGATGTCAACCAATCCGAAGACGGTAAAACCAAGTATGCGTGCCTCTGATGCCTTGTCATTAATGAATGAGCGTAAGATTAGTCAATTATTGATTTTAAACGATGATAATACGTTGGCGGGGATATTGACCCTACATGACTTATTACAAGCTGGCGTTAATTAATCCCCTGATTTTACCTAAAAATTTAGCTATTAATAATTAAAGACAATAGTTAACAAACGAATTTAAGGAGTGGCAATGCAAAACTTACTGACCCAAGCAAAAGACGTCAAATTAGTAGTCATGGATGTGGATGGTGTCTTGTCGAATGGACAAATTATTTATAATAATGATGCCGTGGAAAGCAAAAACTTCGATGTACAAGATGGTTTTGGGATTGAATGTTTGCATAAAGTCGGTATCCAAACCGCGATTATTACTGGCCGTAGTAGTGACATTGTTGCGCATCGTGCCAAAGAGCTGAAAATCACGCATTTAAAGCAAGGCCGCCCGGATAAATTGGTTGCGTTAAATGAGTTGTTAGCAACATTAGATTTGACCTTAGCTGACTGTGCGTATATCGGTGATGATTGGGTTGATATCAAGGCGTTGCAGGCAGTGGGTTTTGCAGCGGCAGTTGCCAATGCACACGCAGAAGTGGTTAAACGCGCGCATATGGTCACCACACGTAAGGGTGGTTATGGTGCTGTACGCGAGGTATGCGATATTATCCTAAAAGCGACTGGCCATTATGAGTCATTATTGGCAAGCTATGTTAATGACACGCCGAGCGCAAAATAAGTAGATTTTTCAACCTAATGTTATAGCGCCGAGGGTGATAGCGAATGTTAGGTAAGCTACCCGTATTTAATTTGGTGTTTAATTTTCTCAAGGCTAGGGGCGGACTGTGTCAACTAGGGTATTAATCATTCTTAGCTTGTTATTCATTGTGGTGGCCGGTTATTTCTATGCCAGCAATGATGCCGAACTGACTACGCCAAATCTGATGCCTTCAGATATTGATTATCAAGCCAGTCGTATCAAAGCCCTACAGACTAACGACCAAGGCACGGTCAGCTATCAATTGACCGCTGACAAAGTGGTGCATTATCAAAATGCCAAGACGGCATTGCTTACCGAGCCACGTGTATTATGGCAAGTCGGGAACGACCGTGTATTAACTTTGACCGCAGCCAGTGCGAACTTAAACGAAACCGCGCAAGTGATTCGCTTACAAGGCGATGTGACGATGGTCAGTCAGCCCGCAGTCAGCCAACCACTAACGTCAACTGTAACAGGTCAACAAGCTGATCAAGCCCCATTACTGCCTTCAGCAGGTAATAGCACAATCACGGTTACAGGGCGAGATTTTGTGGGGAATTTGGTGACCAAGCAAGTGACTAGTCAGCAACCGATTGTGGTGACCCAAGCCAATAATCGCTTTGAATCTGCAAAGCTAAATGCCGATGTAGGCAATGGTAATTACCAATTTGAACGTGTTGAAATGACGTTTCAACCAGCACGTTAACATTGAGAAAATAAACCAGTGTATCGTTGCCTTACGGGTTAATCGGTTAGCTTACGATTAGATTTTTTGTTACGGGATTTTTTGTTACAATGGGCGGACGGGCGGTGTGCCCAATTATTTTTCTAAATATGTTAAAAGGTTTGTCATTATGACTTTGTCAATTAATCGCGTTATGTTTGTTTTGACCGGCGTTGCCGCTTGCGTAATGACGGCCATCGGTGTGAGTAATACCGCCAATGCATTGCCTTCAGATGCTAATCAACCCATTCGTTTACTTGCTGATCGCGCCACTTATAGTGAGCGTACTGGGGTGACCAGTTATTCGGGTAATGTTACCATTACTCAAGGCTCGCTAAAAATGGCCGCGGATAACTTAACCGTTAACCTGACGCCAGATCGCGCCATTGAAAGTGCGGTAGCGACAGGTCGCCCGGCAACGATTCAGCAAATTGTTACCCAAGAAAAAGGTTTGGCCAAAGGTCAGGCCAATCGCATTGATTATGATGTAAAAACCGGTATCGTAACCTTGACCGGTAATGCACGCCTTACCCAAAATGGCGGTAGTTTTTCAGGTAACGTCATCCGTTATAGCCTAAAAGTGGGCGATATTGAAGCCACCGCAGGCAATAAACAACGCGTAGAATTGGTATTTCCACCACAAAATACCAACCGTGTCGGTATCCGTGGCAATTAATGCTACAAATCAGACTTATTTAGTGTCAAAGTTTCGTCTAAAGGAAAACGTATGTCAGTTGCACAGCCCGAACACTTAGTGATGGAGCATTTAGCCAAACGTTACGGTAAGCGTTGGGTGGTAAAGGACGTCTCGTTTTCCGTTGAGCAAGGCCAAGTGGTGGGTTTACTCGGCCCTAATGGTGCTGGTAAAACCACCAGTTTTTATATGGTCGTGGGTTTGGTGAACATGGATAAAGGCCAAATTCACTTGGGTGAGCGTGATATCTCAGCGCTTGCCATGCATGAGCGCGCTAAGTTCGGTATTGGTTATCTGCCGCAAGAGGCTTCTATCTTCCGCAAGCTTACGGTCGAAGAGAATATTTTGTCGATTTTGCAGACGCGTTCAGACTTAGATAAAGCGGGACAGCAACAAGTGCTTGAACAGCTTATTGGCGATTTTAACCTCGGTCATGTGCGTCACTCATTGGGCATGAGTGTATCGGGTGGTGAGCGCCGTCGCTGTGAGATTGCGCGTTGCCTGGCAGCCAATCCAAAATTCATCTTACTTGATGAGCCATTTGCCGGTGTTGACCCGATTTCAGTCGGTGATATCAAGGATGTTATTAGTAAGCTCAAACAACGTGGTATTGGTGTCCTTATCACTGACCATAATGTGCGCGAAACGTTAGCGATTTGTGAAAAAGCTTATATCGTGAGTGAGGGTTCTATCATTGCCGCTGGTTCAGCCTGTGATGTCCTTGAAGACCCATTAGTGCGTGAAGTCTATCTAGGTAATGACTTCGTTGTATAAATCTGATGTATAGTCTTTTAAATTCAGTTTAATACTGCGTCAAACTCGCTTGCTGTACTACTTGTACTATCTTCGCTCATTTTCCTTGTCTTAAAATGAATTTATTTGACTATAATATCGATATAATATTCCTAACATGGCCAAAGCAATGACCATCAAGCAGCGTATTTTTCAGGCTATTTTATTTGAAACAATTGCCTTATTGCTCTCTTATGGACTCATCAAACTCTTTGGCCAAGCGACTGCCACCACGCCCCATAATACGCAGACTAACGATGGCGCTGTTTGGCTAATGCTGATTGGTATTTCGCTTATCGCTATGATTTGGACCTTTATTTATAACCTAATCTTTGACAAACTATTTCCTGGCGAAAAACTATCACGGCCTTTGTGGTTGCGTGCGCTGCATATCATTGGTTTTGAGGGCGGGCTGTTGTGTCTAACGCTGCCGTTGGTGATGTGGGTGCTTCAGATAGGGTTTTGGCAGGCATTACTGATGGATATTTCGTTAAGCCTACTGATTTTGGTATATGGCTTTATTTTTTATTGGGTCTATGATTGGCTCTGGGCAAAATTGTATGACAAAGCTTAATCACCCTTCGTTAAAAGTCCTATACGTTATTATCGTTATCAATATTATTACCATGATATTTCACTATACCCACAATGTGATTCATTTTGACCATTATCCAGAACCAACTTGGCTTAATGCCCGCGTGGTGGATTTGTTTTGGTTTATTATGACACCGTTTGCTCTTGTAGCTGGTTGGCTCTATCATAAAGGCTGCCGTTATGTCGGGTGGATTGTACTACTGCTATATGTGTTAATGAGTCTATTGGTGCTTGGGCATTATAACTATGCGCCGTTTTTGAGCATATCATTTACCATTCATCTATTTATTTGGCTAGAGGTAGTCGCGGCTGTTTGGCTATTAGCGTATAGCACTTGGTTAACATGGTATCTTAAACAACTGGCCTAATCTAAATTTTTTTGGCCTATTTAAACTGGCAAAAACTGCCTCACATAATGAAATATCTTGAGCGAAATTAAGGAATAAATCGCCTTATGGCAAAAGCGAAATCAAGTTATGTCTGCCAGCAATGCGGCGCAAATTTTGGTAAATGGTCGGGTCAATGTGCTGAATGTGGCGAATGGAACAGCTTAATCGAAGCGCCCACTGTGACCGCAATGCCGCACCACAAAGCCGCTAGCAAAAAGACCAGTAACTATGCAGGCGAGCAGTCCGCAGTTATCCCATTAAATGCGGTACCGATGTCATTGGATACTCGTTTGCCAACTGGGGTGAGCGAGTTTGACCGAGTATTGGGGGGCGGTCTCGTTGCAGGCTCCGTTGTACTGATTGGTGGCGACCCAGGGATTGGCAAATCGACGATTCTGTTGCAGACAGCCATTCATATGGCGGGCAATGATAGTCTAGCCGGTAGTGCGTTATATGTCACCGGTGAGGAGTCGCTATCGCAAGTGGCGATGCGCGCGCAGCGATTAGGTTTGCCTACCGATAGGCTGAAAGTATTGGCAGAAACTAATGTTGAGACCATCTGCCACGCGTTAACCCAAGAACAACCAGCTGTGGCGGTGATTGACTCGATTCAGACCTTGTTTACCGAAGCCATTCAATCGGCTCCCGGTGGCGTTAGTCAAATTCGTGAATCGGCCGCGATTCTAACCCGTTATGCCAAGCAGACAGGAACAGCGCTGTTCTTAGTGGGTCATGTGACCAAAGAGGGCGCATTGGCTGGCCCACGTGTGCTTGAACATATGGTCGATACGGTATTGTACTTTGAAGGGCAATCCGACAGCCGCTTTCGTATGATTCGTGCGGTCAAAAATCGCTTTGGTGCAGTTAATGAACTGGGTATTTTTGCCATGACCGATACGGGGCTGAAGGAAGTCGCGAATCCATCAGCGATATTTTTAAGTCGCTATGACAAGCCGATTGCCGGTTCAATCGTGATGGTCAGCCGCGAGGGTACACGCCCGTTACTTGTAGAAGTACAGGCGTTGGTTGATGATACACAAGGACAGCCACGGCGTATGGCGATTGGTCTTGATTATCAGCGTTTGGCGATGTTATTGGCGGTCATGCACCGACATGGTGGCATTCATACCAGTGGACAGGATGTGTATGTGAATGTCGTCGGTGGGGTCAAGGTATTAGAAACTGGCTCTGACTTGGCGGTTTTGCTCGCTTGTGCATCAAGTATCAAAGAAAAACCGTTACTATCGCGGCTTGCGGTGTTTGGGGAAGTCGGTTTGTCTGGGGAAATCCGCCCAGTGCCAAACGGCCAAGAACGCATTAAAGAAGCGCTTAAACATGGTTTTACCCATGCTATTGTGCCAAAATCCAATGCGCCAAAAACTCATCTTGAGCAGTTTGACGGTATTGAAATCATCGCGGTAGAGCGCTTAGACGATGCCATTGAAAAGGCATTTGATTTAGTGGCCAAATAGCGAGTTGTATACGAGATCAAATATCAATAAAAAACGGATTAAGCGAGAACATAATCCGTTTTTCATTATAAATAAAAATTTTAACGAACGAGAAATGATTGACTTAGGTATTATCTGAGGCAAAGTTAAAATATTTTGACTGATTACCAATGATTTTTTCTACTGATTCAATGACTTCATCAACAACATCATCGTAGACACCGTAATGTAACTCATTGCGAAATGAGGTAAATGGGCTTTTACGTAAGCCTGAACGTACCTCAGTAATGCCATCTTTATGGTAGATAAAATCAACTTTACCATTGGTGTTTAAGACACAACTTAAACGGCCATCCTTTACCATCATATCCACACGCTCTGGCATGAAGATATATTCATTCACATTCATGGTTTTATCTTCAATGGCTTTGGTAAATAGTGCTTTTAAATCGACCATGTTTAACCTCAAAATCTGTCTATTATCAATTATTATAATCGTGCGAGTCTGTTGCCCAGCACTGTCGTTGAGAGGTCATTATGCCGCAATTGTTGATAACAATGTGTAAAAAAATGGATAACTTGTGTTATCCATTTTTTGAAGTAGCTAATTTCAAGTAGCTAAGAAGTAATTAGGTAGCAGAGTGTAGGGTTTAGCTTAGAATCAAGCTGTCATCTTCAACCACTTCACCACGAGTTTTTTCAAACATATTGAGTAAGTCATGCACCGTCATCCCACGACGCTCGTCACCTGATACATCCAGCACCACTTGACCTTGGTGGAGCATCACAGTACGTGTACCATGTTGCAAGGCCTGCTGCATAGAGTGGGTAACCATCATGGTGGTGAGATTGTTCTCGGATACGATACGATCGGTCAACTCAAGGACGAATGCGGCGGTTTTTGGGTCAAGCGCGGCCGTGTGTTCATCAAGCAATAGAATTTTAGAAGGTTGCAAACTTGCCATTAACAGGCTAACGGCTTGGCGCTGACCACCCGATAAAAGCCCCATACGGTCGGTTAAACGATTTTCCAAGTTTAACTTTAAGATAGACAACTTTTCACGAAAGAGTTCACGATTTTTGGCATTTAGCGCGCCTTTTAAAAAGCGTGATTCGCCGCGTTTGTAGGCCAAAGCCATATTCTCTTCAATGGTCAAACCTTCACAAGTTCCAGCCATCGGGTCTTGGAACACGCGAGCAACCCAATGCGCTCGTTGGTGAGCGGTTTTTTTGGTGACATCAATGCCGTTTAATGAGATTTTGCCGCTATCAACGCGAATGGTACCGGCAATGGTGTTTAGAAACGTGGATTTACCGGCGCCGTTGGTACCGATTACGGTCACAAACTCGCCTTCTTCGATACGTAAGCTGATACCGCGTAATGCCGGATTCTCGATAGGGGTGCCTGGGTTAAAGGTCAGGCGTAAATCATCGGCTTGCATCATGATAAAAATTCCTCATAATTCACAACGACACAGCGATGTGATGAGCGTCACATCGCGGTATCAGCGGATTGGCATAACAATAGATAGCTTATTGGCTCATGCGCGCCATTCATCAAGCGCGATGGCGTTTGCTAAGCATTTTTGATTTAAGTTTTGGCAAGATTAACGCAATGACGACCAATAACGCAGTAATCAGGTTCAAGTCTTGTGGGCCAAAGCCAATGGTGCGTAACGCTTCATTCGACAAGGCGATTTGGATAAATAGCTTGTACAAGATAGCGCCAACAATGACTGATAGCGTAATCCAAAACATTTTTTTGCTTGGGATAATGGTTTCACCGATAATCACCGCAGCTAAGCCAATGACAATGGTGCCTACGCCAATTGAGATATCAGCGCCACCTTGGGTCTGAACAAACAATGCACCGGCAAGCGCGATAAGCGCGTTGGAAATAGCCATACCGATTAAGATACTCCAAGAGGTATTAATCCCTTGGGCTTGCGACATACGTAGGTTTGAGCCGGTAGCGCGCATTGCTAGGCCAGTTTCAGTGCTAAAAAACCAATCCAACGCAAGTTTTGCAGCAATGACGACGACACCAATAATCAAACAGCGCATCCAGTAGCTATTGGCATCAGTGACGAAAGCATCAAATACCGATGCTTCACCAAGTAACGGTAAGTTTGGTGCTTGCATAATGCGTAAGTTAATCGAGTAGAGCGCAACCATCACCAAGATACTGGATAACAATTGTAAGATACCTAACTTAACGTGCAGCCACGCGGTAATCATACCGGCTGCAGCGCCAGCAAGCATGCCAAATAGGCAGGCCATCCAAGGATTGACACCAGCGATAATAGCTACCCCAGCAACAGCACCACCCAACGGAAAGCTCCCGTCAGCAGTCAGGTCAGGAAAGTCAAGAACACGAAATGATATATAAACGCCTAAAGCAACCAATGCATAGATTAGGCCACTTTCTAGGGCGCCAAACAAGGCTAATAACGACATAAGTACTCAGCATACACACGGTTTAACGGTCACTAGCCAGCCATAATATTATGGCTAGCTAGCAGGGTATGATTCAATCGCTTGGCGAAACGTGGTATTAAAGCCTTTTTTGCACACACTGTCAAAGACTTATTGCATGCGCTAAGGATATCACTTATTTCGCTTTTGGCGCTGGATCCACTTCTTTAGCTTGTTTTACCAGCTCAGGTGATAGGGTAATACCGACTTCTTGTGCGTGTTTTGGGCTCACGTACAAATCAAGTTCGGTCATGGTGACAGGTTTGATAGTACCTGGTTTTTCACCTTTTAAAATACGACCGACAATCTTACCGGTTTCTTGACCTAACTTGGTATAGTTGATACCCAATGCGGCTGTCGCACCGCGTGCCACTGAATCGGTGTCTGACGCTACCAATGGTACTTTGATTTGTTTGGCGGCTTGGTACAGTGACTCATACGCTGATACCACGTTGTTATCCAATGAGGTATAAATCAGGTCAACTTTACCTTGTAAACTTTTAGTCGCTTGAGGGATATCGGTTGAGCGTTGTGCAGGTACCGCAACGACATTAAGACCCATTGGTTTAACTTTGGCTTCAAGTTCTTTTAATACGATGGTTGAATTAACTTCACCTGGGCTATAGACATAACCGATGTTTTTAAGGTTTGGTACCACTTTTTTCATCAAGTCAATTTGTGGCTCTAACGGCAACATGTCAGAAGCGCCCGTTACATTATTGCCAGAGGCTTCCCATGATTTTAGTAGTTTTGCTTCAACAGGGTCGGTGACCGCTGAGAAGACCACAGGGATATCTTTGGTTGCAGCAACCACTGATTGGGCTGATGGGGTCGCAATCGCTAAGATAACGTCTGGCTTATCAGCGACAAATTGCTTAGCAATCTGACCGGCAGTGGCAGTATTACCTTGGGCTGATTGGAAGGTAACTTTTAGGTTTTGACCCTCTTTAAAACCTTCGGCCGCAAGTTCTTCAATCGCGCCTTTACGTACGGCATCTAGCGCTGGGTGTTCAACAATCGCGGTGATAGCCACAGCCTTAGTACCAGTGGCCGCAGCTGCGCTAGAGGCGGTAGGGTTAGCATTATCAGCAGCTTTTTCAGCAGGCTTGTTACAACCAACAAGGGTGGTCATACAAGCACCAGTTAACATTAATGCGCTCATTAAACGGGTAGGGTTAAACATCATTCACTCCAAAAAAGTTCAACATGAACCAAAATATATGGCTTATCGGTAATTTTGTGATAATGCCATCACGTAATAAAGCTAATTACTCAACCTAGTTACTCAATGACTTTATCGGCTTTATCAATGACTGCTTGTGGCAAGGTCAAACCCTGTGCAGCAGCATTTTTTGGGCTGACATGAATATCGAGCTTTTTAACGCGATACACAGGAATCGTTGCCGGTGAGGTACCTTGTAGTACTTGATAAACGATTTTGCCTGTTTCGCGACCCAAATCGAGGTAGTTTACCCCAATTGCTACGGCAGCACCGCGCGGTACCGTACTGGTATCCATTGAGAAAAGCGGTGTTTTGGTCGCAGCAGCAGCTTTTGAAATGGCCTCATACGCTGACATGACATGGTTGTCAGTTGGGGTATAAATTAAGTCAACTTTACTGGCCAAGCCTTGGGTTGCCATCGCCATCTCGGTACTGTTATTGGCGGCCGCTTCATGAACGGTAATGCCCATCGGTGCGACTTTTTCTTTAAGGCGCTTTAGGATAACGCTTGAGTTAACTTCGCCAGGGCTATAGATATAGCCGATATTTTTGACGTTTGGATACACTTGCTTCATCAGCGCTAGCTGAGGCTCAAAGTCAATCGCATTCGAGGCGCCTGTGACATTGGTGCCAGAGGCATCCATGTTACTGACTAATTTCGCAGTCACCGGATCAGTTACAGCTGAAAAAATAATCGGAATATCTTTGGTGCTTGCCACAAGTGGCTGTGCAGAAGGGGTTGAGATAGCGACAATCGCGTCAGGTTTATCGGCGATAAATTGCTTGGCAATCTGTCCCGCTGTACCATTATTACCTTGAGCAGATTGGTAAGTAATCGTGAGGTTTTGCCCTTCTTTATAGCCTTTTGCGGCGAGCTCTTCAATCACGCCTTGACGTACCGCATCAAGGGCTGGGTGATCGACGATAGCCGTAATAGCGACGGTTTTTTTCTCACCGCTTGCAACGGCTGATGCCGTGGTTTTGGCGGTGCTTGCAGGCGTGGCACTACTGGTTTCTGAGGGCTTTTGACAGCCGACTAAACCTAACACTAACATGGCGAACATACTGGTCGCAACATAACGTTTTGGTTCGTGTTTTGGCAGAGCTGTACTAAATTTAACAGCATAATCCATCATTTTCCCCTCAATATCCTTATCCTATAAAAAAGAAAGTCATCACGAATTTCTCAATCTTTGGCGTTCTACAACGATTGGAATATCACCATAAAGTAACAAATCCTATGGCTTTTGTAAAATAGTACAAGGTTTTTTTTGTGTACGTGATGGAAACATCACAGCTTTATATGTACCAATTATTATCGATTACTTCATTAGATTTAACTAGTGCTATCTCGAAAATTACTTTTTCAAATCATGGGTATTAGCACGTAAGAACTAATTAACGGATTAAATAATAGCGAATAATAGAATAAACAAATGTTATTAGGTTGAATAATGCGTATAAACTTAATATAAGTTTGAAGGATTTTTAACCATATTCTAGAAAGAAAACTACTACAGCAATGACATAGGTGGTTACAATTTTTTTCTCTATAATGCAAGCTATGACATGAGTAACTGACTGAAATGGCTCATTAATCAGTTTTTGCAATAATCCCTAATACAGTCAGTTAACGTAGACCGTCATTTTATTATGGAGATGAATATGAAAAAGTTTAATTTATTAGCTGGGTTGATGGTAGCTGGTACTTTGGTGGCAGCACCTGCTGCATTTGCAGACAATGGCCATCATAGTAAAAACAACGCGGCACATGCCCAATATAAAGCTAAAAAGCAAGTAAAGGCGAAAAAAGCTTACCATAGTGACCGTGACGACCGTAACTGGCGTAATGTAAATGGTAGTTATCAACAATTACCACCTGGACTACAAAAGAATGTCGCACGTGGAAAAGCGGTACCACCAGGTTGGGCGAAAAAGCTAGATGACCGTTATTATTCTACCACTGTACGCAATGGTAAATCAGTGTATATCTTAAATGACGACGTATATCGCAATGCGCGTATTATTGGGTATCCACGTGATGGGGTAGTTCGTGTCAATGTCGATAATCGTACCGTAGAAATATTAGAAGCGACTCGTGCGATTCTGAATGTGTTAAATTAATATTGAGCTTTTAAGTAGCTTAGAATAGGTTCTTAATAAAAACCCACTGTCAAAAGATAGTGGGTTTTTTTTATGTTTAACGTTTAACTATTTATTGGTTATTTAGCAGATTTTGCCGGTGTAGTGTCTACGTTAATAGCATTACGTAGTAAACTATCGGGAATCGTCACCCCCTGTAATGCCGCATGTTTTGGGCTAACAAATAAAGTAAGCTTATTCATTACTTGCGGGGGCACTTGAGTTACCGGTTTTCCATCAAGAATTTGTGCAACCATTTTTCCGGTGGTGCGCCCAAATTCATAATCATTTACGCCTAACGCCGCTGTTGCACCACGACGAACACTGAATTCATCCGATGCAATAATAGGTAATTTTGCTGTATTAGCTGTTTTTACCATTGATTCAAAGGCAGAGGCAACATTATTGTCCATTGATGTATAAATTAATTGTGCTTTACCCTCGAGGCTATTAGTCGCCATCGCAATATCAGTCGGACGATTGGCTGGCATGTCTACCAAGGTCATACCGCGTTTTGGCAAATCTGCTTTTAGATTATCACGTACTGAAACCGAGTTCATCTCACCTGGGCTATAGACATAACCTAAGGCCTTAGCGTTAGGGATGAGTTGCTGTATCATGTCTAACTGTGGTCCAAGTGGTAATTGGGTCGACAATCCTGTGATATTGGCTTGAATCGGTCGGTTTTTGCTATCAATCAACTTGGCAGTCACAGGGTCAGACACGGCAGTGTAGACGATGGGAATATCTTTGGTTGCGACGGCGATCGATTGGGCAGATGGTGTAGAGATGGCGACAATCGCGTCAGGTCTATCTGCAACGAATTGCTTCGAGATTTGCCCCACCGTAGCTGTGCTACCTTGGGCCGATTGGAAATTGACTTTTAGGTTTGAGCCTTGTTGGTAGCCTTCAGCGGCCAGCTCATCAATGACACCTTGACGAATGGCATCCAGTGAGGGATGCTCAACGATAGCAGTGATAGCAACCGATTTGCTAGGTTTGTTGGTAGTATTAGGTACGATGGTGCTAAGTGGCTCGCTGCCGGTAAGGTTGGTTCTTTGCTCGGGTCTTTGTTCGGATTGGGAGCAACCTGCCAAGCTTAATGTACTAATTAAAGTGCCTACTATTGCACGATGAAGAGTTGCAAATGCCATTATTTTTCCTTATCACGACGCTAGTTTAGCGAGTTGTTTCAATGTACTAGTTTAATGGTGTAAATATAACATAAAATTTGGTATTTGAAAAATTTTGGCTATAAATTAATTTGACTGCTTGGTTTTTTGACAATGATTTAATTGAGATAAGCAGAAAAACCCTTTAATAATGTAAGTAAATGTTATAATAACAACAAAAGTATCAATATTTGACATGTTTTTCATTAAATTGTCACAATTTAATGCTATTAAACCTTCATGATCTCTTATACAATGGCTCTTGTAAGAAAGATATCTTACGTACTTTTAACATGCTTAACCTAAGGAGAATGGTTATGAGTTCATCAAGCATGATGACGGGCGTGTTGGTCGTGGGTTCGATTAATCCAGCGTTGGATCTTCCGCATTTGGGTCAATACATTACTGAACCGGCAACCAAACGTGAACCCAAGCAAACGATACCCGTTCGTATCGCAGTCAAAAAACACAAATAATTTATTTGTATTGACTGAAAGAAAAACCGCTTAACCAATTAAGGTTAAGCGGTTTTTTTTAATAGCTGTTAATCTGGATTACCGATTAAGCCAATTTATCACCCACATTGGCTTGTTCAGGTAAGGTAATGACGGTCAAGCCAGTTTTTGGCTCACCCGCTGATAAAATCATACCTTCAGATAGACCAAATTTCATCTTACGTGGGGCAAGGTTGGTCACACAAATCACCTTTTTGCCCAAGAGCTGCTCTGGCTCATAAAATGCGCGGATGCCGCTAAACACATTGCGAGTCTTAACGTTACCCTGGCTATCTGTTTCGCCCACATCTAGGGTAAATTGTAGTAACTTATCCGCACCTTCAACGTAATTACATTCCAACACTTTGGCCACGGTCATTTCTACTTTTGCAAAGTCATCAATTGTGATGAAGTCATCGCCTGATTGGCTAGCAAGTTTGTCAGTCGCTTTATCGGCTTGTTTACCTTTGGCTGGCTTGGCATCAGTCGGTACGTCTGGTTGTTTGGTTAAGTCTTCTTTTGAGCCGTCAACCATCGCGTCGATTTGGGCTTTTTCCACACGTTGCATCAGTGGGGTAAAGGCATTGATGGTGTGACCCAATAACAACTCATGGCGGCTCGCGAAGTCTAAGCTATCGATGTTTAAGAAGATACGCGCTTTTTCACTCAAAGTCGGTAACACAGGGGCTAAATACACCATCAACTGACGGAAGATATTGAGCGCGACAGTGCACACATCTTGGACTTCGGCTTGTTTGCCTTCTTCCTTGTTCAGTGCCCACGGTTTTTTCTCATCAATGTAAACATTGGCGCGGTCGGCACAGGCCATAATCAGCTTCATGGCTTTGCTAAATTCACGCGCTTCATAAGCAGCGGCAATCTCGTCACCGGCATCAATGATGTCTTGTACCAGCTGGGTTTCGCTGATATGTGTCGCAAGTTTGCTGCCGTGGTTTTTGTGGATAAAACCAGCGCAACGACTTGCGATATTGACCACTTTACCGACCATGTCCGAGTTGACCTTTTGCATAAAGTCTTCTAAGTCAAGGTTAATATCTTCCACACTGGCAGACAATTTGCTTGCAAAGTAATAGCGTAGGTACTCAGGGTTTAGATGCTGTAGATACGTTTCGGCCTTGATAAAGGTACCGCGTGATTTACTCATCTTTTCGCCATTGACCATCAAGAAGCCGTGGGCGTTGATAGCCGTTGGGGTGCGATAGCCCGCGCCTTGTAGCATGGCTGGCCAGAATAGCGCATGGAAGTAGACGATATCTTTACCGATGAAATGATACACTTCAGTGTTGTGATGATTGTCTTTGTCCCAGTATTCATCGAAGTTTAGGCCAAGTTGTGCGCCTTTTTGGTCACACAGGTTTTTGAAGCTCGCCATATAGCCCACAGGCGCATCTAGCCACACATAAAAATATTTGTCCGGCTCGCCAGCTGGGGTATTCGGAATTTTGAAGCCAAAATAAGGCGCATCACGACTGATATCCCAATTGGCCAATCCGCTATCAAACCATTCTTGTAGCTTGTTGGCGATGGAACTTTGTAGACGGCCGTCTTCACGCGTCCATTGTTGCAAGAATTCGCTAAAATTCGGCAAGTTAAAGAAGTAGTGTAGCGAGGTTTTTAAAATCGGCGTCGTGCCTGACAAAGTCGAGTAGGGATTTAGTAGTTCGGTGGCGTTATAGGTAGTACCACACACTTCACAGTTGTCACCGTATTGGTCTTTGGCATGACACTTTGGACATTCACCTTTGACAAACCGGTCTGCCAGAAATAAGCCTTTTTCTGGATCAAACAGCTGCTCAACTTCTTTGGTTGAGATATGGCCATTTTCATATAGACGGGTATAAATTTGGGTGGCAAAAAATGCATTTTCAGGACTATGAGTGGTGTAGTAATTATCATAGCCAATCAAAAATCCAGCAAAGTCCTTTTCATGTGATGCTTTGATATCAGCAATGAATTTTTCTGGACTAACACCTGATTCTTCAGCTTTCATCATAATAGCGGTACCATGCGCATCATCAGCACAGACATAGGTAACTTGATGACCTAAGGCCTTCATGGCGCGAACCCAAATATCGGTTTGGATATGTTCAAGCAAATGACCAAGGTGAATAAAGCCATTGGCATAAGGTAAAGCACTGGTTACTAAAATTTTTCTCACAACTCACCTATCATTATTGATTAAAAATGGTTAACGCAGCATCTGCATTTGCTTGGCTATGATACCGTAAAATGGCGATTTTCGCACGGTGTGATTGCAGTTGAATGGATAAAGCTTATCGGATAGCTTTTATTATGGGTTATGGCGTGGGTGGTTCGTTATTGGGACGGTTATTTGTTACAATAGTAGCTATCATATTTTGAACGGTAAAGAGCCAAGCATGTTTAACTTCTTAAAAAATAAAACGGTGATTGATGAGCAGGCGATTCACCAAGTCCTACAAACCTATCGAGTCGCTGACAAACCGATTGGTGAACTGATTAGCCAACAACAACTACAAGGTAATGTGCTAAACCTTACGTTACGCTTGCCACATGATAGTAATCCAGAACAAATTCACCATGAACTAAGCCAACAGCTACATCTGTTAGGGGTGCGTGAAGTCAATATGAACGTTACAATGATGAACAAAGCTACGGCCGCACCGCCCAAGCAAACGGATACTTTAAAGGGTAGTGGTCATACCTTGCCCAAAGCTGTGCCACAAACCACCGATGCCATGGCAAAACCGTCTGCACAAGCACACACCACCGAAACGGACGAGCCACCGATTACCAAAAAAGCCCCAAGCCAAAGTGACTTAACTCCCCATCCTCGTATCAAACATATCATCGTGGTCGCATCAGGTAAAGGCGGTGTCGGTAAATCAACCACCACTGTCAATATTGCCTTGGCATTGCAAAAACTTGGTAATCGTGTCGGTGTATTGGATGCTGATATCTATGGCCCATCAATGCCCGCCATGCTTGGGGTAGCGGGCGTGCAGCCACAACTGGAAAATGAACAATTCGTGCCGATTGACGCGCAAGGTATGCCAATGCTATCGATTGGTAGTCTACTGGCTGATGATAACACGCCAGTGGCATGGCGCGGCTCAAAAGCCACAGGCGCATTAATGCAGTTATATAACCAAACCAATTGGCCAAACTTGGACTACTTGGTGATTGATATGCCACCGGGTACGGGCGATATCCAACTCACCTTGGCGCAGCGTATTCCGGTAACTGGTGCGGTGATTGTCACCACACCGCAGCATATCGCGTTATTGGATGCGCAAAAAGGCATTGAGCTATTTAATAAGACCAACATTCCTGTGATTGGTGTGGTGGAAAATATGGCGCTACACACTTGTAGCAACTGTGGTCATACCGAGGCGATTTTTGGTGAAGGCGGTGGTGAGGAAATTGCTGAGCGTTATCGTGTACCGCTATTGGGTCAATTGCCACTTGCCAAGGGTATCCGCGAGCAAGCGGATAAGGGACAGCCAAGTGTATTAGCGAATGATGCGTATGCCGAATACTATATCAACATCGCTAAAAATATCGAAACCAATATTGGAAAATTTGCGAAAGCAACCGATAGCAAACGGATTTTCTGATTGTCCTTATAAATAAAAAGCCTGATTTCACTATGCAATCAGGCTTTTTGCTGAATATTTTTCTTTTATAAAAGCTGTATTTATAAAAGCTGTATTAATCAGGCATTTTCATGGTGTTATTGGTGTCGGTGCTGATACCATAAAAGAACACACCGGTTGCCACTAAGCTAGCTACCCCTATAAAGGCGATATCAAAGTTTGGCTTTCCCATCACCCAAAAATTAATTACACTAAATACCACCAGTGAGGCGACAAAAAATGCGCCTGTGTATAGCCAAAGTTTGTCTTTTGGCACATCTTGCTTGTTATAGCCAAAATGGCGAATGCTAAAGCCGCTGACATACGAAATAAAGCCTAATACCAACCACGCAAATAAATTCATTGTTGCTCCCTAACCATACTTAGTAAGTAATTACCTTCAACAATCGCGCTGATTAAACTGCTTTGCTACCGGTACAAGATACTTTATACACGGTATTACTCGCTTTATAGATATAACCCAAATAAGGGCTATCGTATTGCGGGTTTAGGCTGGCAAAGCTATCGGTGATTTTGGCCAAGACAAACACGCGGTCAGGACGCGCAATGACTTTTTCTAAGAACTTACTTTCACCGGCTTTGATATCAAAATATTTACCAATTTCAGGGTTGTCATTCGCAAGCACTTGCATGGGCGTTGGGGTATCCCAGTCTTTGCTTGGGTCATTATACTGGCGCATTTGCATGCTGTAGTTGTCGCCATGTTTGCTGATTTTGATTTGTGCCGGCTCGGTATGGCTCACTGTGTAACAGCCGGTCAGCGTATCTTGCGCTTCAGCAGCCGAGCTTTGGGCTGAACTTTGACCTTGGGCATCCGATGACTGGGTGGTCGGTGTCTTTTGGCAGGCAGTTATTGAAGTCAGTAATAAAAGTGGGCAAAGTAGGGTAGCAAAACGGGCAATCATCATGGGTGCTCATCATCATGCAAAAAGTGTTATGCTAATCTGATTTGGCCAAACTCACAACCTTTTTTATATGGTGTTTACCGATTAAATTTTTTATAATGGCAAGATTGTTTAGCACTTTTTATCGTCATTAATGGGATACGCAGATTTTGCAATCAACCAATTCAATGTCCGCCCACGCACTACAGCCGTTGGCCAACCGAGTACTGGCGTATAGTGATGGCGCGTGCCGCGGAAATGGTGTGGCCGACAATGCCAAAGGGGGCTTTGGTACGGTTATTGTGCTACCGACCGGTGAGCAAATCGACATTTGTGGTGGCGAGCCTGCAACCACCAATAACCGTATGGAGTTGCTAGGTGCGATATCCGCGCTTGAACACAGCCCGAAAGAGATACCGATTCAAATTTGGTCAGATTCTAGCTATGTCATCAAAGGCATTACCGAATGGATTGACGGTTGGAAACGTAAAAACTGGAAAAATGTCAAAAACGTGGATTTGTGGCAGCGCCTAGACCAAGCTACGCGCGGTCGTATTATTGATTGGCAGTGGGTCAAAGGCCATGCCGGACACGATGGCAATGAGTACGCTGACAAGTTGGCCAATCGCGGTATTGATAATTTACCCACGCCGTTCGTCAAACAACAAGTCCGATCGGCAAAAGCGACGAATACGGATGACATCGGTAAAAAAAAATTCAATCAGCCGACCTATAATGCCAACGAACCATTGGATAACGCTGCACCAGTAACGGATACGACCTTGCTTATGTCAAATCAAACTGATTATCCCGACCATGCTATGAATCAAGATTACGATGGTTATCCTGACTATGATACTTATGGCGACGACAATATGGGTAATGACTGGATACTTGATGCCTTAGACAGTGACGATACTACTGGGTTTGGCGTTGGACAGTCTGCTACTGAGTCATCTATGGCGACACAGACCAACGCGGCATCAGAAAATGGCGCATCGATTTTTGCCAATTTTACCAACGCGCAAGGGCAGTTTGTGGCGCAAGATGAGCAGCTTATTGCCAAACGCCCCAGCTTTGATGGCAATACCACACAGCCCAATATCACGTTTGTGCCATTATTACCGATTGCCAAGCACCAAGGCGCATCCAACCGCCAATTGATTTTGGATACTGAAACCACCGGCTTTGATGCACAAAATGGTGACCGTATTATTGAAGTCGGTATCGTTGAGCTGATTAATCGCCGTTTTACCGGTGAAAAGCTACACGTCTATATCAATCCACATAAACAGATGGACGAAGAGGTCATTCGAGTTCACGGTATCCATAATGCGTTTTTGGATGGGATGCCGACCTTTGACCAAATTGGTCATACGCTGTATGGCTTTTTGCAAGGCGCGGAATTAATTGCACACAATGCCAACTTCGATATGAACTTTTTGCAAGCCGAATTTGGACGATTGGGTTTGCCAGATATTCACCAACAGGTTACAGTCACCGATAGCTTGGCGATTGCCAAACAGTTATATGCCGGTCAGCGTAATACCTTGGATGCCTTGGTCAAGCGCTTAAATGTTGGTAAGCAAGACCGTACGTTCCACGGCGCATTACTGGATGCTGAGATTTTAGCCGAAGTGTATCTTGCCATGACCGGTGGGCAGGTAGCCCTAGCCATTGACGATGTGGTCGGTGGTGGGATAAGCGGTGCCGGTGAACACCAACGCTTTAACATTGCGGTGCCACGCGTGCATGCAAGTGCGCAAGATGAGCAAGCCCATTTGGATTGGTTGCAAGCATTAGCAGGCAAACATCCACAATTGGCCACAAATTGGGGTTTAACCGCACAATAACGTCTAAGATAGCTATCAAAGCCAATAGACAGGCAACGAATAGCACTTTACAATAGCAAAGGCAGGTCTACAACGCTACTTGATAGCACGAGCCTTTAACAGTCAGTATGTGGGACTTACAATACTGGCGAAACAATACGCAGCGAACGCACAATAATAACCTTGGGATACTGAGCGCATGAGCAATAATTTGCACCCTACTGCACCCATCACCACTACCACCAACTTCGATTTGACGTCGTTGCATATGTTACGTCCAGAAATTGTGACTACGTTACAAAATGCCGAGATGCATCTAAGTGAATTTAATGATGACAGTAGTCAAGCACCCTTGCTATTGGATGCTGTCGAAACAATGGGTCAAGTGGCGAGAATCTTGAAATTAATCACGTTAGAAGAAAGTGCCATGCTTGCCCAAGCGATTGCCGATAGTATA
This sequence comes from uncultured Moraxella sp., assembly GCA_937975585.1. Taxonomy (GTDB): domain Bacteria; phylum Pseudomonadota; class Gammaproteobacteria; order Pseudomonadales; family Moraxellaceae; genus Faucicola. The sequence goes on from CALJUC010000290.1 coordinate 32,887, forward strand.
CAAAAACTGTATGACGAAGACAGTCAAGACAATGGTGAATTGTTAATGACTATCTCTGAAGGCATCATGATGCTCAATCGCTATATTGAGTTTGTTCTGTTAAAAGAAACACTTGAGCCGTCATTGATTTTGCCGATTATCAATCATTTGCGTGAGCAGATTGGTCAACATGCCCTGACCGTTGAGCAGATTACGGTGAGTAAAACCCGAAGCTTAGTGATTGCCAACCCAGAAAATAATTTCCAGTCATTACGCAAATTAGGTATCACCAATCAAGCCTTGGTAAAAGCCTATCGTGCGGGACTCAAGGTGGCGTTATCGGCAACTGAAGTGCCGACTCACCATGCCGACTTGGGCAAGCTAAAAGCCATGCAAGCGGCTTGTGAAACCATCTCTAGACAAGCGGATAGTCTGTTTTGGCAAGCAGCCGATGCCGCGGTTTCAGATTTGGCAAAAGCGCTGCCATTGTCGCATTCGCAAAAACGCGCACTGATTTTTGTTGAACAGCAGTTTAATGACTATCTACCCATCAATGACTCGCGTTTTGCTGATTTGGTACGATTTGCAAGCACCCGTGACAGCGTATTAGCGAGAAAAGTCCAGCAGCAATTTGCGATTAGTGGCTTGAATGCGGCACAATTGGCTGAAATGCGCCGTTTCTTGTTTGGACCAAACCAAGAAATCACAGAAACCCTTAATAACTTAATTCAAGAAGAAATTGAGGTGATTAAGACGGCAAGTGATGATTACGCCCGTCAAGATACCATGACCTCAAGCGAAGATAATCGCAAATTGATGATTGAACGTTTGCATAACTTGAGTGCAGTATTTAAGACCTTAAGCCTACCACAGGTCAGTGATGTATTGACCCAACAATTGGCTAAAGTACAGCGATGGCCGCAGCAACCAACCCCAGAAGACTTTGACGAATTGTTGACGAGCTTAATCGTTGCCGAAAATGCCTCGATTCACTTGGCAAAAAGTCAAACCCCTGGCGCAAAAAGCTTCATGATACATGACGCTAATATTTCTCTACATCAGCTAGACACCGCTTACAGTACCTTGATTACTGAAAGCCGCCTGTCAGTGGCGAATATCGAAACGGCTATCAATGACTACTTGGCCGATGATCAGCACGATGTGATGAATCTTATCAATGTGCCAGAGATGATGCAAAACATCGCAGGGGCTTGTACCTTCTTGAATTTGACGTCAAGTAGCCAACTACTCAAACGTGCGAGTGCGCATTTATCAGAATTGGTGAATAATCATCCAGAGGCGATTGATGTACAAACATTGGCCAATCTTGCCGATGTCATCATGGCGGTCGACCATTATTTAGAAGGTCGAGAACTGAATAAACCACCTAGCCGTTATGCGTATCAAATTGCTCAAAAAAGCCTACATGAACTGATTGCGGCCTAAACCATGACCCAAACTTGCGCTCTGTTAATTTGTGACCAAGATAAAATTCCCTTTGATGGGGAGCAGGTGATTTATCACGCAATTGATGAATTGCCAATGCATGCAATTCAAGTAAATGATGCAAGCGCCTTAGGCAAACAATTGTATGTCATCAGTCGCAATGACTTTGAGCAAAGTGGCGATAACGCAAAGCGATTATTAGAAACGATAGCGTTTGTGCCATATCGCCAAATCATCGCTGCTATTAGCCGTGAGCAAGCCAATCAGCTGTCTAAGGGTATGCAAGTATTACGTTGGCGCGACGAGCACCAGTTTTGCAGTCGTTGTGGCAGTAAGACACAGGTCAATACCGCCAATGAATATGCCATGAACTGTCCGGCTTGTGGTTATCATCAATACCCACGCATTCAACCCTGTACGATAAATGCGATTATTAGGCACATTGATAATCGCCCACATTTGTTGCTTGCCCATCACCAACGCGCGCGTGAAAGTGGTATGTACACGTTACTAGCGGGCTTTGTTGAAGTAGGCGAAAGCTTGGCGCAATGTGTGCATCGTGAGGTCGCTGAAGAGGTGGGGGTACAGGTAACTAATTTGCGTTACTTCGATAGCCAGCCGTGGCCATTTCCGACCAATTTAATGGTTGGATTTGTGATGGATTATGTCAGCGGTGATATTCGAGTGGATGAGGAAGAGTTGATTCATGCGGACTTTTTTGCCATCGATACACTTGATCAAGTAAAAACCCCGCCAAAAGGCACCATTGCCTATGACTTGATTGAATTTGTCAAACAAGAGTACGCGTGACATGACGCTAGCGACATTGACCGATTTACCCAATTTATTTAACCGGTTGGCGATTGTGCAATTGCCAACCGACACCCAACAGCTGATTAGCGACGTGGAGCAACTGCTCCCCCAAACCCAATGCGGTCTATGTGGTCATCCTGACGGCTGTTTGCCTTATGCGACCGGTATCGTAGTCGAGGCTGAAGCCCATAACAAATGCGTCCCCGGTGGGCAAGCGGTCACTGATCAACTTACCCAGCTGTTGAATCGTGAACCCTTAATTGCTGAACCTTCTAAATGGCCAACCGATACCAATACGGGTCGCCCGATGGAAGTGCGGGCCGTGATTCGTGAAGATGATTGTATCGGCTGTACCAAGTGTATCCCGGCCTGTCCTGTGGATGCCATTGTCGGTAGTGGCAAGCGCATGCATAGTATTTTTACTGACCTATGTACTGGCTGTGAGTTATGCTTACCGCCTTGTCCCGTTGATTGTATCGAGTTGGTGCCATATCCTCGTGTCATCAGCGACAGTGAGCGCCAAGCCGAGCAAGCTGAATTACGCGCGCATTACCACGCGCATCTAAATCGCATTGAGCAACAAGTCAATGATAATACCAACGCGCGGCCTGTGGTCAGTATGGTACAAGCCAAGCTCAACGACGTATCGGTTGATATCAACGAACAGCAAGCCAAAAATACTATCGAAGCTGCCAAACTACGTACCCAAATTAAAAAATTGGAAAAACAATTGGCGGTTAGGGCAGATGCAAGTAAACAGGCACAATTACACAGCCTAATCGCTCAGTTAGACCAGTTAAGTTCATAAGCGTGATGGTTGCAAAGGTAGAATAATGGCGTTAACGGTAAAACACAAAACCGCCCAAACACCACCTTCACGGCGTCTGCCGAATAAATCGGTGCGCCCGTTTTTTGAAAAACTGGCAGACGCTATTGCCAAACCCGAAACTGAGCTAGAATACAACTCGACCTTTGAGCTATTAATTGCTGTTATCTTATCCGCGCAAGCGACGGATGTCAGTGTCAATCTAGCGACAGCCAAACTCTTCCCTGTTGCCAATACGCCACAGGCCATTCTTAATCTTGGCGAAGAAGGTCTAAAAAACTATATCAAAACCATTGGCTTATACAATAGCAAAGCCAAGAATGTGATGAAATGCTGTCAGGATTTGGTCGAAAAATTCGCGGGCGAAGTACCCGATAACCGCGCCGATTTGGAAAGCTTAGCTGGGGTCGGGCGAAAGACCGCCAATGTGGTACTAAACACCGCCTTTGGTCAGCCGACGATGGCAGTCGACACCCATATTTTTCGGGTGGGTAATCGTACAGGTCTTGCCACTGGCAAAAATGTGCGAGAGGTTGAGGATAAACTGGTCGAGCGTATTCCCGATGAATTTATTGTTGATGCGCATCATTATTTGATTTTACATGGGCGTTATACCTGTAAAGCACGCACCCCAGAATGCGGCAAGTGTCCAGTGTATGATGAGTGTATGTTTAAGGATAAACAGTTCTTCGCTGAGCAGTAGTTGATGGCATTAATGCCATTAACAAATCACAGGGATAACCAAAAAATTCTAAATCCGAATATCGTTAACCATAACTAAACTATCAGCGTGTCTAGAGAAACGCCAAAAACTTTGCTACAATCATTACACTTTTTGACAAACCGAGTTTTTATTCAATCGTTTTTAACAACCTGCTTTTTAGTAAGCAGTTTTAGCAAGACCTATCGAAAATTCTACAAAGGACCTTATCATGGCAGATTTTAATCAAATCCTTGACGCGGGCGACGTTGACGGTGGTATCATTAACGTGGTTATCGAAATCCCAGCGGGCTCAAACAACAAAATCGAATGGAATCGCAAACTAGGCGTGATGCAGTTAGACCGCGTTGAACCACAACTATTTGCTAAACCAACCAACTACGGTTTTATCCCACAAACCCTAGACGAAGATGGCGATGAGTTAGACGCGTTGATTATCACTGACACGCCACTACCAACCGGTATCTTTATGGAAGCCAAAGTGATTGGCGTGATGAAATTCGTTGATGATGGTGAAGTAGACGATAAAGTAGTCGTTGTACCAGCGGATGATCGTAACAACGGCAATGCGATTAACACCTTGGCTGACTTGCCACAACAACTGATTAAGCAAATCGAATTCCATTTCAATCACTACAAAGATTTGAAAAAAGCGGGTACGACCAAAGTAGAAAGCTGGGGCGATATCGAAGAAGCCAAAGCTGTGATTAAAGAATCACAAGAACGTTGGAAAAACCAATAATTTGGCTAAAATCCATGTTGGTTAGATTTATAACCAACTTTGTGTGATTTAATAAAAAACCTTATCAACTTGGTAAGGTTTTTTTATTGCTATTTGTTAACCCATTTTTTACAATGACCGCTTGAAATATCCCACTGCTCATCGTAAGAAGTCGCCATGTCTGCCACGCCTTTGTATTACCGTTTTACTATGAAAATGCTCAAAACTTTGTACCGTATCAAACTGATGTTGGCAGCAAAGACCCAACCGGATGAGGTGGCGCAACGGTTCGGTAAAACTTACCCAAATCTAACGACTTATAAACCGGTCTTGTGGTGTCATGCAGTGTCATTGGGCGAAACCAATACCGCTGAGCCGATTTTACGCGGGCTTATCCAAGCCGGTTATGCGTTGTGGATTACCAATACCACGCATACGGGCTTTGCTCGAGTCGAGGCATTATTTGCTGATGAGATTGCGGCAGGCGAGGTGTATCATAGCTTTGTGCCCGTTGATGATGGCGCAGTGATTGAGAGGTTTTTAAATCACGTTAATCCGATTGGCGCATTATTTATCGAAACTGAGTTATGGGCAACGACATTGGCCAAACTCAGTCAGCGTCATCTTGCCAGTATCTTGGTGAATGGACGACTTTCTGAAAAATCATTCCGTGGCTATCAAAAAGCGGCAGAATTAAGCCACAGCATGATGCAGAATTTAAGTCTTATCATCGCGCAGGATGCCGATTCAGCAAAGCGTTTTCGTCAATTGGGTGCGACCAGTGACAAGATTCGTATTGCCAGTTCTTTAAAGTGGTCAAGTAAGGCCAATCCGGTAATGATTCAACGCGCTAATAGCCTAAGCAAAGAGTGGCAGCTTGCTAATCGCGCCGTTATATTGGCAGCGAGTACCCATGAGGGTGAAGAAACGGCTGTTTTACAAAGTTTTGCTGAGTTAAAAGCAGAATTTGCAGCCAAAAATCCGTTATTGATTATCGTACCGCGTCATCCAGAACGGTTTGATGCCGTTGCCGAGCTGATTAAAGCACAAGGTTATAACGTGGTGCGTCGTAGCCAAGGGCAACAGCCGACGCAAGAAGATAGCGTGTATTTGGCCGATAGCATGGGTGAGTTGGGCGCTTGGTATGCCTTGGCGGATATTGCGATTGTTGGTGGTTCATTGGTCAATATCGGCGGGCACAATCCGATTGAAGCAGCGATTGTTGGTAAACCCATCATCATGGGGCCTTATACCCAATCTTGTCAGCAAATCGTTAACCAATTAAAAGACGTACGCGCTTTGCAACAAATCAGCCCTGATGAGCTTACCGAGAGTTTAAAGCGTTGGCTTGACAGTCCCCTCCAAGCACGCGAGTTTGGTAAAGCCGGTCAACTATTGGCAGAGCGCTATCAAGACGCGACCCAACAGCAACTGTCGATGATTTTACAATGTCTAGAAGAGTCACGCGATGCGATACAAGCGTATAACGACTTGAGTATGGCACAAGCTGAAATAGAAACCGTATCGAGTGCTAAACCTGTGGCGGCCGTTGCAGCGAAAAAGAGTGAGTCGCAAAAGAATGATTCAAAAGAGGTAATGGCCGAACGGGCTAGTAAAAAACGAGTGATTATTGATGATTTGGGTAATGACTGATTAAAAATAATGACTATAACTAAACTATAACCGTTTCTTAATCAAGAAACGGTTGCGAAGTTATAAACAAATCTGACGTACAATACCACGCATAACATTATCACCACCAAAGACTTGCTTATCTTCTTGGATAGCAGTGCGAGATTTTCCGATTTTGCCTTCTGTTATATCTCTTACTGTTTTTGTAGGGCAGTAAACACGATAAGTTAAGTCGTAGCTAAAATCATTCATGTATTCGCCACTATAATAATTAAAATTGACAATTAATAGCCCTTTTGGCTCAGTGTTTGGATGAAAATAATTTTGAATTTCATATCCACGCATCGGTGAAGCATGGGCATTCAAAAAATTAGTAGTGGCTATCATTGCTACAAAAAATTTAATAAATAATTTCAAGACTATTCCCCTAAAAATAAAAAACATTATACTGAAAATTTTTAGGATAAACAGTATATTCTAGATAATAAAAAAGCCTTTTAACCATATGGAAAAAGGCTTTTTTATTTGAAATAAAACTTATTTCATGACCCAACCATGGCTTGCGATAAATGATTGACCGGTCATCGCATTGGTTGGGAATGCCGCTAAGAATAACGCCAATTGTGCGATATCGTCGGTGGTGGTGAATTCACCATCAACGGTTTGACCCAACATGACTTTTTTCACCACTTCTTCTTCAGAAATGCCTTTTTCTTTGGCTTGTTCTGGGATTTGTTTTTCGACTAATGGGGTTTTGACAAAGCCTGGACAAAGTACGTATGAACGCACGTTATGTGCCGCGCCTTCTTTGGCCAAGACGCGAGCCAGACCCAATAGACCGTGTTTTGCTGCAACATAAGGTGCTTTTAGCGCTGAGGCTTCATGTGAATGGACAGAGCCCATATAAATCACAGTGCCCACGTTATCGTTTTGGTACATGTATTTTAGTGCGGCTTTGGTGGTCAAAAATGCACCATCCAAATGAATGGCAATCATTTTTTGCCAGTCGGCATACGAAAACTGGTCGATAGGACTGATAATTTGAATACCCGCGTTTGATACTAAAATATCAATGCTACCAAATTCATTGACCAACTTCTCAACACCCGCGTTAACTGCTTCTTCACTGGTGACGTCCATTTGTACCGCAACCGCTTTACCGCCAGCCGCTTTGATTTCATCAACGGTCTTTTGCGCCGCCTCTAAGTTAATATCCGCGATACCAACGGCCGCACCGGCTTTGGCATAGGTTTCAGCGATGTCTTTACCGATACCACTGGCTGAACCAGTGACCAATGCGACCTTGCCTACTAAATCTTGGGTAAGTTGTGTTGCCATGTTATATCTTCCTGTGTTTTGGTTATCTCAAAAAAATCGTTAGTATTATTAATCATCAATTAAAATGCTATCAAGGGTTGAGCATACGTCCCTGAATAATTAATAGAACGTTGCGCGGTACCTAGGTCAAAACGGCGATAATGGGGGCTGTTTTGATCATTTCTAGCACCGGTCATTTTGACACAGGTGTTATCCACGGTCAAACACTTGCAATGTTGTAGACTGGTAAAAATGCGCTTAAGTATCCCATTGTTTGAACAGTCACCTATTAAATAAGGTTAATTCTGTTGGGCAAGTAGGGCATGGCCACACAATAGATTAACCGCGTTTTCGGTGCGTAAGATGCGTGTACCCATATGTGCAGGCGTGCAACCCACTTTACTAAATAACGCCACTTCATACGGGATAAAGCCACCTTCTGCACCAATCACCAATACGCTAGGTTGTTGTGGCTGCCAAACGCGACTAATAGCGTCATCCGCATACGGGTGCGCAATAATCGCTTGCTGCTTGCCAATAATGGGCGGCAATTCATCTTCCACAAACGGTTTTAGGCGTTTTTTCAGATGCACCTGCATCGGCACGGTATCACAGGCTTGTTGTAGCCCTTCTTGGATATAATCATCGATTTTGTTGATGAGCGGGGATTGCCAGTAGCTTTTTTCACTGCGATAACTATTCACTAGGTATAGTTCACGGACGCCCATCGCAGTCATATCAAGAATAAGGCGACGTAATACCTTGGGGCGTGGTAGTGCCAATACCACGGTTAAAGGTAGTTTGGTGGGTGGGGGGGTAGGACAGTCGATATGGTTCAAGGTAACGCTAGTATCGGTTAAGTTGTCGATAACTGCGGTTCCCAAGTTTCCTTGCACAACCCCAACTTTGATACTGTCGCCAACTTGGGCTTTTAGGACTTGGTGCAGATGATTGAGTAAGATGCTATCGGTTAAAGTGATGATATTTTGTGTGTGCTGTGGTAACAGTACGATGTTCATAATGGCCTTTATAAAAAAATACCCTAGCGAGGCGCTAGGGTAACGATATTGCACAGTATAAAACTTGGATTATAAATTGGCAACCACCGCAGCGCCCATCGCTGAGCAGCTTACTAACTGAGTACCTTCTTCATAAATATCGCCAGTACGTAAACCTTGCTCTAGCACTTTTTGTACCGCGTTTTCGACTTGTTTAGCGCGTGCTTCATCATTTAAGCTATAACGCAACAACATAGCTAATGACAAAATTGTCGCCAATGGGTTGGCTTTGTCTTTACCGGCGATATCTGGCGCTGAGCCGTGTGATGGCTCATACATGCCTTTGCCATTCTCATCTAGGCTGGCTGATGGCAACATACCGATAGAACCCGTTAGCATTGAGGCTTGGTCAGATAGGATATCACCAAAGATATTGCCCGTCGCGATGACGTCAAACTGTTTCGGTGCTTTGACCAATTGCATGGCTGCATTGTCGACATACATATGGCTTAATTCAACGTCTGGATAACCTTCACCCACTTCGATGAAAATCTGTTTCCACAATTCGGTAGTCTCAAGTACGTTTGCTTTGTCCACTGAGCATAATTTCTTGTTGCGTTTTTGCGCGGCTTCAAAGGCAACTTTGGCGATACGACGAATTTCTGATTCGCTATAACGCATGGTGTTAAAGCCTTCGCGCTCGCCATTGGCTAGGGTATGGATACCGCGTGGCTCACCGAAGTAAATATCACCAGTTAATTCACGAACAATCAAGATGTCCAAACCAGCAACGACTTCAGGTTTTAACGTTGAAGCATTAGCCAATTCTTTGTACAAAATCGCAGGACGTAAGTTACCGAATAGGTTTAACTCCTTACGAATGGCCAATAGACCACGCTCAGGGCGTAATGAGCGCTCAATAGTGTCATACTGTGGGCCACCAACAGCGCCAAGTAAAATTGCATCGGCTTTTTGCGCTAAGGCTTGGGTTTCGGCTGGGTAAGGTGAGCCGTATTTGTCATACGCTGAACCACCAAGCATTCCAAACTCATAAGTAACATCTAAGCCTTGCTCAATTAGCTTGTCCAATACTTTAACTGCTTGGCCGATAATCTCTGGGCCAATACCGTCACCCTCTAAGACTGCAATATGTTTTGTCATGAGATTTCCTTTAAATTTGAAAAAATATTAATGTAATACTTTAACCACTAAATAGCAAAATTGTGTATTCACACTTTCAAGATTTGAGTATTCATACCATGCTAGCTTTTGGTTTAAAGACAATGGATTAGATTCTCGATAATTATGCAAACAATTTATAGAGTTGCCTTGATGATACAAAGCATCATTTGTTAAAAAAACCGCATAAGCTTCACTATTTTTATTGGTTGACAATAAATCTTCAAGCCTTTGGATATCTTTATTAAAATGTCTTCTATTGTCCGTGTAAGCTGTATGGCTTCGTAGTTCAAAATACTCTGAATTAATATGGACTTTGATTGCGCTTGTCTTGTATTTAAGTTCAATAAAAATCTTTTTATTTTGAATTTCATCACGCAGAATCAAATCAATATAAGCATAATTGCCGTTTAAGAGTTGAAATCTTTGCTCAAGACGTATGCCAAATTTCGGATAAATTTGCTGAATTTTCCAAGCCAAAGCGTGCTGAAAATCTGCCTCAGAGTGAAATACAGGTCTTTCTTTTGCAAGAGCCTGCATCACTCTAATGATGTCAAAATCCATAATAATCTTCTTTATGCAGATTATTAAATCGCTATTGTTTAAACTTAACCTTGAAACACCCAAGGACGTTCGGTTTTGGCTTTGGCTTCAAAGGCTTTAATCGCATCACCTTGTTGCAAGGTCAAACCGATATCATCCAAGCCGTTTAGCAAGCAATGTTTGCGGAATTCATCGACTTCAAATGGGTACTCTTTGCCATTTGGCGCGATAACGACTTGTTTTTCCAAGTCAACTTTTAAGGTATAGCCTTCATTGGCAAAGGTTTGCTCGAATAGTTCATCAATATCGGCTTCACTTAAAACAACCGGTAACATACCGTTTTTAAAACAGTTGTTATAGAAAATATCGGCAAAGCTTGGGGCAATCACCGTACGGAAGCCATATTCTTCCAATGCCCAAGGGGCGTGTTCACGGCTTGAGCCACAACCAAAGTTCTTGCGCGCTAACAAGACCGTTGCGCCTTGGTAGCGTGGTTGGTTTAATACAAAATCAGGGTTTTTTGGTCGTTTGTCATTGTCTTGACCCAAGTAGCCTTCGTCAAGATATCGCCATTCATCAAACAAGTTGACACCAAATCCCGTGCGTTTGATTGATTTCAAAAATTGCTTTGGAATAATTTGGTCGGTATCGACATTTGAGCGGTCAAGTGGGCAAACAATGCCTTGTTCAGTGGTATATTTGTTCATCATGTTCCCCTTAAAAACTTCTCACATCAACAAAGTGACCTGCCAATGCGGCGGCGGCGGCCATCGCAGGGCTGACCAAGTGCGTGCGTCCGCCATTACCTTGACGACCTTCAAAATTACGGTTTGAGGTACTTGCGCAATGCTCTTTTGGCTGTAACTTGTCTGCATTCATCGCCAAACACATTGAACAACCGGGTTCACGCCATTCAAAACCCGCTTCAGTAAAGACTTTGTCCAAGCCTTCTGCTTCGGCTTGTTGTTTGACCAAGCCTGAGCCTGGTACGACGATGGCTTCTTTAACCCTGTCAGCGACCTTACGGCCTTTAATGACGCTTGCCGCATCGCGTAAATCTTCGATACGTGAGTTGGTACATGAGCCGATAAACACACGGTCAACATTGATATCGCTAACGGCTTGACCTTGGTTTAAGCCCATATATTCATAAGCACGGGTCCAAGCTTCGCGTTGTACGTCGTCTTTGGCATTTGCTAAAGTCGGTACGGTTTGGGTAATATCGACCACCATCTCAGGTGACGTACCCCAAGACACTTGGGGGGCAATCTCGCTACCGTCCATTTCGATAACCGTGTCAAATACCGCATCGTCATCTGAGTGTAACGTCTTCCAATAGGCAATTGCTTGTTCTAGCATGTCACCCGTTGGGGCATATGGACGGCCTCTCACATATTCGATGGTGGTGTCGTCAACGGCAACCATGCCCACGCGCGCACCGGCTTCAATCGCCATATTACACACGGTCATACGACCTTCCATGCTCATATCACGGAATACATCACCGGCAAATTCGATGGCGTAGCCTGTACCACCAGCGGTACCGATTTTGGCGATAATCGCCAAGACCACGTCTTTTGGTGTCACGCCTTGGCCAAGTTTGCCATTGACTTTGATTAGCATGTTTTTCATTTTTGACTGAACCAAACACTGGGTCGCCAATACATGCTCAACTTCAGAGGTACCGATACCATGCGCCAAACAGCCTAACGCACCATGAGTCGCCGTGTGTGAATCACCACAGACCACGGTCATACCTGGTAATACCAAGCCTTGCTCAGGGCCAACCACATGTACGATACCTTGACGGATGTCGTTAATGGTGAATTCGGTGATATTAAACTGTTGGCAGTTTTCGTCCAGGGTTTGTACTTGGATACGTGAGGTATCGTCCTTAATACCGGCAACGCCTTCGCTACGTTCTGCTTTTACCGTTGGAACGTTGTGGTCAGGGGTCGCAACGTTCGCATCTAAGCGCCAAGGCTGGCGGTTATGCAAACTCAGCCCTTCAAACGCCTGTGGACTGGTTACTTCGTGCAATAAATGGCGGTCGATATAAATCAAACTTGAGCCATCTTCACGCTCGTCTACTAAATGGTCTTGCCAGAGTTTATCGTATAGCGTTTTGCCTACCATGATGTTTCCTTAAAT
>CALJUC010000291.1 GCA_937975585.1 uncultured Moraxella sp.
ATCGCCGTCATAAAAAAGTATTGGCTCGTGCAAAAGGTTATTACGGTGCGCGTTCACGTGTATTCCGTGTAGCAGTACAAGCCGTTACTAAAGCTGGTCAATACGCATACCGTGACCGTCGTAACAAAAAACGCTCATTCCGTCGTCTATGGATCGCCCGTATCAACGCTGGTGCGCGTCTAAACGGTCTAAGCTACAGCCGCATGATCAATGGCTTGAAAAAAGCAAACATCGACATCGACCGTCGTGTGTTGGCTGATATCGCTATGCATGATGCAGCAGCGTTCACTGCCTTGACTGAAAAAGCCAAACAAGCATTAGCAGCTTAATCTGCAACGCTTGCTTGACAACGCTTCAATGATGGCGATGTCAGTGGTAATCAAAAAAGCCATTAAGTGTTTACTTAATGGCTTTTTTATTAAATAAAAATCAATGATTTGGTTTTTTATCCGCAGCTTTGGCATAAGCGGCTTTTTTTATGCCTAGGTTTTGGGTAAAATGCCAAACCATACTGATAAAACCAATGTGTGACCTATGACCGATACCTTATCTCAATTTTCTGACGTCTTGACCGAATTAAGCCAAGACCAGTTTACCGAATTTACTGAGCTTGCCAACGCCTTAATCGCCTCTGCCGAAACGCCACAAGACTTACAAGCTATCCGCGTAAGCCTAACCGGCAAAAAAAGCCATTTAACGACTTGGTCAAAACAGCTAGGTAGCCTTGATGCTGATGGCAAAAAAACCATTGGTGGTCAACTACATGAAGTACGTACCGCGATTAATAATGCATTACAACATGCCCAAGCAGATTTAGAAGCCAAAGCATTAGAAGCCAAGCTTGTCAGTGAAGCGATTGATATCACCTTACCAGCGCGTGGTCAACAAGCGGGCAATCTGCACCCAGTGACCATGACTGCGGAGCGCATGGAAGGTTTTTTCCGTCAAGCGGGTTTTGAGATTGCCACAGGCCCTGAGATTGAAAGCGATTACTACAACTTTGAAGCGCTAAATATCCCATCACACCATCCAGCGCGCGCGATGCACGATACGTTTTACTTTGATACTCAATACTTATTGCGTACCCACACCAGTAGTGTACAGATTCGTACCATGGAGCAGGGCAATTTACCGATTCGTATCGTTTGTCCGGGTCGCGTTTACCGTAATGACAGCGACCAAACCCACTCGCCAATGTTCCATCAGCTTGAAGGCTTATATATCAGCGAATCAACCAACTTTGCTGAGCTAAAAGGCTTGATTCATGAGTTTTTACAAGCGTTCTTCGGCAAAAAACTAACCGTGCGTTTCCGTCCATCGTATTTCCCCTTCACTGAGCCATCAGCCGAGGTTGATATCTTAGCGGATAACGGTAAATGGCTAGAGGTCATGGGCTGTGGTATGGTGCATCCGAAAGTATTAGCCATGAGCGGTATCGACCCAGAAAAATACCAAGGCTTTGCCTTTGGTATGGGGATTGAACGTTTTGCTATGCTTTACTATGGCGTGAATGATTTGCGTTTGTTCTACCAAAATGATGTGCGTTTCTTAAAACAATTTGCTTAATCCTTGCTTGGGCATTGATTACCGTTACGGGGTCTTTAGACCGTATATTTAAGCAAGTAGCAAGCTGTAGAGAAATAGCTGATGGGGTGGTAACCATTCCCGTGATGCCGAGACTGAATGCTGACACTAGACGCTGAATCAGTAGCTTTGAATGTCCAACTAATAGGGTGTTTCAAACTAAAGTGTTGTTAAAAACTGGATGTTTTGATATGCCAAATATAGCGTTTTTTGATTTTGATGGAACCATAACCCATTCGGAAACGTTTAGTCGGTTTGTTCTACAGACAGCAAGCAAGCGCCGATTGGTTAAAGGTAAGCTTGAGATTATGCCGTATTATGTGGGTTATAAATTGGGCATTATTTCAGGGGCGAAAGTTCGTCATCAGGTACTAAAAATCGGTTTGACTGGTATTCCTGAGGCTGAAATTCGGCATAAAGGACGTCAGTATTCTGCCAAGCACATTCCCAAAGTATTGCGCCAAAATGCCATGCAGCAGATTGAGTGGCATCAGCGGCAAGGGGACAAAATTGTCATTGTATCCGCCTCGATGGATGTGTACCTCAAACCTTGGTGCGATATACATGGCTTCGAGTTGTTGTGTAGTGAAGTTGAGTATAAAAATGGCGTGGTAACCGGTAACTACATCAACCAAGACTGTAGTGGTGAACGCAAAAAGCAGCGTATTTTGCAAAATTACGACTTAAAGCGTTATGCAAAGGTTTATGTATACGGCGACACTAAAGAAGATTTTGCGATGTTGTCGCTCGGTACAGAAAAAATTTATCAATGGAAAGCATTTAAATAACCGTGTTAAAAATTGAGATTTAACAATGAAGATTAGTGAAAAATGGCTACGCCAATGGGCAAACCCTGAATTAACCGCCGAACAATTGGGCGAGCAGCTAACGATGGCAGGTCTTGAGCTTGATGATTTGACCAAAGTTGCCAAAGACTTTAGCGGTGTGGTCGTTGGTGAGGTGTTGACCGTGACCCAACACCCAGACGCCGACAAATTACGCGTGACCACGGTGGATGTCGGCACTGGTGAAACCCTACAAATCGTGTGTGGTGCGCCAAACGTCGCAGTCGGTATCAAAGCGCCTGTTGCGTTGATTGGTGCCAAGTTGCCACCGGCACCGGGTGAAGACAAACCATTCGCCATCAAAAAAGGTAAGCTACGTGGTGTCGAATCGCACGGTATGCTATGTGGCGGCAGCGAAATCGACATGGATGATGGTGTCGATGGTCTATTGATTTTGCCTGTGGATGCGCCAGTTGGTATGGATGTACGCGAGTATCTAGGACTGGATAACCATGTGCTTGATATCTCAATCACCCCAAACCGTGGTGATTGCTTTAGCGTCCGTGGTATTGCGCGTGAAGTCGCTGTGTTAAATAATATGCCATTTAATTTACCATTTGCCGCGACTGAATCGCCAGTCACCTCGAGTGAGCAGCAAGCCGTCACCGTCACGACGGATGATTGCCCGCGTTATTATGCGCAAGTGGTCACGGGTCTGACAGGTACGACACCATCACCCGAATGGATGAAGCAAGCACTCAATGCGTCAGGTATCAAACCGCGCAACTTATTGGTCGATGTCACCAACTATGTATTGATGGAATTGGGTCAACCGCTACACGCCTTTGATGCGGATAAATTGGTTGGTGCGATTACCGTGCGCCACGCCAATGCCGGTGAAACCCTTGAGTTATTAAATGAACAAACTGTGACCTTTATCGGGGATGAGTTAGTCATTGCCGATGAGCAAGGGGCAATTGCGCTCGCCGGTATTATGGGCGGTCTACGTACCGCGGTGACTGATAATACCACTCGTGTGGTGATTGAGAGTGCCTTCTTTAACCCGCTTGCCATTGCAGGACGTGCGCGCCGTTTTGGTCTACACACCGATGCGTCACAACGCTATGAGCGCGGTGTCGATTTTGCCTTACCAAAATTGGCGTTGGATCGTGCGGTCAATCTATTACATACGTTAGGCGGTGGCGTGGTTGGTCAAATCAGCCTGACAGAAAATGTCAATGCGTTGCCAAGCCGTAACCCAGTCGTATTACCGATTGCCAATATCAACCGTCTATTGGGTGCAGATATTGCGACTGACACAGCGGTTACCTTATTAAATCGTTTACAAATTCAAACCGAAGTACAAGGCGATAACTTGGTTGCGGTACCGCCAAGTCATCGTTTTGATATCACGATTCCAGAAGATTTGATTGAAGAAATCGCGCGGGTTTACGGCTATAACAACATTGCCAACAAGTTACCAGCATTTGAAAGTAACTTGTTTGACAATCACACCCAAAACCAATTCCATGCGCTAAAAATGGCCTTGGTACATCAAGGTTATTATGAAGCGGTGACATTTAGCTTTAGTGATGCCAAAGTCGAAAGCTTGTTTGACCATGCCGAGTTAGGCGCGCCCTTACCATTGGCCAATCCGATTTCAAGCGAATTGGCGGTGATGCGCCGTACGTTGCTATCAAGCCTATTGCCTTGTGTGCAATACAACCTAAACCGTCAGCAAGCCCGCGTGCGCTTGTTTGAAACGGGTTTGCGTTTCGTTGGTAAAGATATTGTATCGTTAGAGCAAACCGATAGCTTGGCCTTGGTCGCGGTGGGCGATAGGCTGACAGAGCAACCCAACGTCAGTAAAGGTATGGATTTTTACGACCTCAAAGCCGATGTAGAAGCACTGATGCCAAAAGATTTATGTCAAACAGGTGCTATTAGCTATCAACGTAGCCAGCAGCCATTTTTACATATGGGGCAAAGTGCAGATATGCTATGGCAAGGTCAAGTCATTGGCTGGTTGGGTCAACTGCACCCAATGATTGCCAAAGCAATGGACTTGCCAACCACTTGGGTGGCGCAGCTAGATATCAAGCCGCTATTAGCAATGCGCGAGCGTCAAAGAAGTATTGTTAGCCCAAGCAAGTTCCCGCAAGTGCGCCGTGATATTGCGGTCTTGGTGGATGACAAGATTGCGGTACAGGACTTAATGAACACCATTCGTCAAGCTGGTGGCGCATTGCTCAAAGATACTTGGTTGTTTGATGTGTACCAAGGTGACAAACTACCCGCGGGTAAACGCTCATTGGCGTTTGGTTTAGTTTGGCAAGATGAGGCAGCGACCTTGGCGGATGAACAAGTTAACCAAGCGATGCAAGCCGTGGTTAGCGCGCTGCGTGAGCAGCATGGCGCGAGTTTGCGTGACTAACCAATACGCAGAACAAGGTTTGCTTGACCAAATTTATCGGTGTATTATCGGCAATTGATGATTGAGGAAGTTTCCGTTAGGAACTTATAGGATGAATATGCAAGTTGAAATGGCAAAGACACTAACCAAGTCAGAGATGATGAACCATTTGATGGATAACCTTGGCTTGACGCGTCAGCAAAGTCGAGCGTTTGTGGAAACCTTTTTTCGAGAACTATCAGACAGCTTGATTGCGGGTCAACAGGTTAAGCTGTCAGGTTTTGGCAACTTTGATATCAAAGATAAAAGCCAACGCCCAGGCCGTAACCCAAAAACTGGTGAATTGGTCGATGTGACTGCGCGTCGTGTCGTGACCTTTAAGGCAGGGCAAAAGATGCGTCGTAGTGTAGAAATGTCATTGTTTGGGGCGTCTGCTTAGTTATCAGCAAGCACCAATGCAATCATAAAAATCAAGGCAATCATAAAAAAGGAAGTCAAAATTGACTTCCTTTTTTGTTGCTATCAGTGTGTGATAAGGTAATAGGCTTATTTTGCAGCTGAAGCATTTACTGGCGCGCTAGCGGTCGCTGAGTGCTCATTCCAAATCGCTGGGTATTTGTAGCCAGGGAACGTGGTATGTGCATATTGCTTAAATTCGTTTGAGTTATACGCATTGGTGACGTCTTTGACCCACTGGGTGTCTTTGTCTTTGGTGCGAATCGCCGCCCAGTTGACATACGCATAGCTTGGCTCTTGAAAGAGTGCTTCGGTCAATTTTATGCCTGAACTGGTGGCATAGTTACCGTTGATAACAGCAAAGTCAACATCGCTACGTGCGCGAGGTAATTGAGCGGCTTCAAGCTCAACGATTTTGATGTTATTTGGATTAGAAGCGATGTCTGATTTTGAGGCGGTTAGCGGATCAATATTGTCTTTTAGCTTAACCCAGCCTAATTCATTCATCATGACCAAGGCGCGAGCAAAGTTACTTGGGTCGTTTGGTGCAGCGACCGTTGAGCCATCTTTGACTTGGTTTAATGCGGTCATTTTACCAGGATAGATGCCTAATGGTGCGGTTGGAACTTGGAATACCTCAACGATATCCAAGTTATTTTCTTTTTTGAAGGTGTCTAAATAAGGTTTGTGTTGGAATACGTTTAAGTCGATATCGCCACTTGCCAATGCTTGGTTTGGACGAACGTAGTCTGAGAATTCAACCAATTTAACTTTATAGCCTTGTTTTTCTAACTGTGGCTTCACTGAGTTTTTGACCATGTCACCAAAGTCACCCACGGTGGTACCGATGACGATTTCTGATTTATTTGGGTCAATGCCGGTCGTAGCGGCGGCGGTCGCATTGGCGCTGCTAGCAGTCGCTACAGTCGTGCTTGCCGTGCTGCTTGCTTGGGCATTGGTTTGTGGCGCAGGTTTGCTACAGCCTACCAAGGCAAGACCTGCAATACCGACAGTTGCGAATACTTGTGCCAATTGACTGGCTAGAGGGTGTTGTTTCATGGTTATCACTCCAAAAAAATATCATAAATTCTTAATAAAAAAATGTCACATAAAAAATAAAACCAATGTTCTGGTCTGATTGTACGCCCTTACTGTAGCATGACGGTTTTTATTCGCCAACTGCCAATTTTGCACTTATATTTTATGCTTACGAATAAGTGATAGGCGATTTAGTTAACGTTTATCTAAACGATGGGCCAAAAAGTTGCCAACCGATTGGATGATAATAACCATAATCACAAGTAGTACCACCATAAAAATCATCACATCGTTCTGGTAGCGGTTATAACCGTAGCGAATGGCCAAGTCACCCAAGCCACCGCCGCCAATCATACCGGCTGCCGCACTGTAAGACAGTAAGCTAATCATCAAGGTGGTAATACTTAAAATCAAGCTAGCGCGTGATTCAACGAGCAATACCTTGCTAATAATCGTCCATTTGCTCGCGCCCATTGCCAAAGCGGCTTCGATAATGCCGCGTGGTACATCACGTAGGTTTTGCTCGACCAAACGCGCAAAGTAAAACAGTCCCGCCAAGGCCAAAGCAAAGGATGCGGCAACTGGCCCGATGGTCGTACCGACCAATAAACGTGTGGCCGGAATAATCACAATCATCAAAATCACAAACGGAAAAGCACGCATTAAGTTGGTAAAGTTACCTAAGCCTGCGTATAGGTGACGATTGGCGGCTAATTGGTTTTTATTGGTCATAAATAACGCGACACCTAAAAGCGTACCTAAGACCACAGAGGCAACCGTTGAAATACCAACCATGATTAAGGTATCAACAAAGGCTTGCCAGATTTCCTCTCGCATACCCCAAAGGTTGTCGATCGCGCTTTGCCAAGTTAATGAATCTGCCATACGATACCCCCCAACCTTAATCTTCGTTAATCAGCAATTGGCCAATCGGTGTACTGGCATGAATCTGTCCATCGCGCACATCAGCAACTTCGAGCAGTTTGCCTTTATCCAACAACGCGACACGGTTACATAAGCGGCGAATCACAGACATTTCGTGCGTCACAATGACGATGGTGACATTAAACTTTTCATTGATGTCTTTAAGGCAAGCTAACACGCTTTTGGTGGTCGCCGGGTCTAAGGCTGACGTTGGCTCATCGGCTAGCATGACATGCGGACGTGGGGCTAAGGCACGCGCGATACCGGCACGTTGCTTTTGGCCACCGGACAGTTGCGCTGGGTAGTGGTTAGCACGATTGGCCAAGTCGACAATCTCTAAACATTCCATCACACGCGGCATGATATCGGCTTTTGCCCAACCAGCCACCTCAAGCGCGAAGGCGACATTTTGTGCCACAGTACGATTGGCCATCAGGTTAAATTGCTGAAAAATCATACCGATATTTTGGCGGGCATGGCGCAGCGCGTCCGGTGACATATTGGTCAAGTTTTGGCCGTCAATCGTTACCGACCCACTATCGGGGCGTTCAAGTAAGTTCATTAGGCGCAACAGGGTGGATTTACCCGCGCCCGAGTAACCCATTAGGCCAAAAATCTCGCCTTGGTGAATCGTTAATGACGTTGGCTCAACCGCGATAAACGGCGTACCGTCTTGGCCAACAAAGCGTTTGGTGACATTCTCAAGGGTAATCATGATAGAAAGTTATCAGCATTCATAAAAAATCGTAATTTTAGCACAGCTTGATGCGCGGCATACGATAATTTATATCACTTGGTTTTATCAAACTTACAAAATCACTCGCTTCACGCATAACGTTTTTTGTTGAAAACCTAAAAAATCAAATCGCTAATGATTAGGTATCTTATTTTTGTTCGATAGGTAGGGTCACCAAAAAGCGCGTATGACCATCCAACATATCAGTGATAATTGTGCCATGATGCGCCGTGACGATTTGTGATACCAAGGATAAACCAAGTCCAGAGCCTTTTTTCTCTTGCTGTAAACGTACAAACGGGCTAAAAATCTCCGTGCGTTTATCAACGGCAATGCCAGTACCTTGGTCAATCACTGCAATTTGAATACGTTGGTAAGTGGGTGTGCTCGGCAAGTCGGCTTTTTTACGCGCGAATATCGAGGTTTTAGATTTGGGTTTATCCGTTGTCTTATCAGCCGGTTTTTCTTGAGGCGTATCGGCTGTGTTCTCAGCTATTTTATCAGATGGTAGTTGTGGCAGGGCGATATTCTCTGGTGCTTGTCCAGTCTGACTGTCTTGCGGTTGAGGCGATAGGGTAATCAAGCTATGCTCATGGGTGGTCTGGGTATGTTTAACAGGCAAGTCAATAGCATGGCCCGCCTCATCAATAGCATAAAGTTGGACTTCAACGGGCGGAATACCATGTAAATGCGCATTATCGAGTAAATTGCGGATAAGGTGGGTCAATAGACTGGCTTGCCCCTGAATAATGATATGCGCACCGACAAAGGTTGCTTGCGGGTAATGTTGCACCTCACCCTTGATAAGTTCATATAGGTCGACCTGTTCCATTTTTTCAATGGCATGACCGGCATCCATACGACTGACAAGCAGGATACTCTCAACCAAGTCATTAAGCCCTGTTAAGTCCCGATTAATGGCATCAGCGCGTTTGCTAAATTTTTCTTGCGCCTTGTCATCGAGTTGATTCGCTAACATACTCATCATCTCAATTTGTAGGCGAATACGCGTAATGGGGGTGCGAATCTCATGTGAAGCGTGAGCCAGTAACAGTTTGTTTGCATTCATCAAGGTTTCGATGCGCTCAGCGGTTTGGTTAAACCCTCGGGCCAAAATCGCAATTTCATCTTGACCGACTGGGGTAACACGCACGCTAAAATCCCCATCACCGAGTTGGGTGATTTGGCGGCTTAATTGGTTAATACGCCAAGTCATGGTACGCGCGATAAACCACAGCATACCGGACATAATTAGCAAGAGCAGCAAAGTCCCAGTAATTAAGTTAATCGTTGGTGAAATCGGTGGACGGTTTGAGGTTTTTGACTCGTATAAGATGACGTAGCCGGATTGGCTATTGATTTGAATCTCAATCGGACGTTTGGGGTCATCGTGGGGTAGTAAACTACTATACCAAGAAGGTTTAGGTGGTAATACCGTTGGTAAGCCACGCATTACCATAATCGCTTCTTTGGTTTGGCCATCATATAGACCAAATTTGGCATTGAGCGATTCGCTATACACCGTAAAACTACGGCGTACTAACGCGAGTAGATAGCGCGATTCAAGGTTTTGCTGTTGGGCTTGGGCATTGCGTAATTGCAACAACAAAGGGTCAAGCTGTTGGGTGACTTGACTGGCAATCACCTGATGGCGGGTATTGGCTGAGGTGTCATGCACCAAGTGGGTCAAAATCACCATAGCAAAGGCGAACAAAAACAGCGCCAACATCACGCTAGCAAACAGTTTGATAAACACACTGTCAAATTTTAAAAGACTTTTTCGCACGCTGTACCCAATATCACCACAATGAACACGGGCCAGCGGATGCGCTGACCTGTTTATCGAGATAGTCTATAGCGGTTAAGGCTATAGGTCTAGCTTTGCTTATACTTGATCGGTCGCAAACTGATAACCAACCCCGCGAACGGTAATAATACGTTTTGGCTGGCGAGGGTTATCCTCAATCAAGGCACGTAACCGTGAAATATGCACGTCAATCGCGCGGTCGATATTATCGCTGCTATCATCATTTGGCATTGCATGCCATAACTGTTCACGGCTTAACACCTTCCCAGAGTGAGTAGCAAAATAATGCAACAACTGGAATTGGTGCGTGGTTAGACGAACGGGTTGGTCATCGATGGTGACTTCATGGCTGTCTGGGTAGACTTTCAAGCGGCCAAATACCAAGTTATCTTCTTTTTGTTGATAAAGTGGCAAATCGTGACGACGCAATACCGCACGAATACGCGCCAACAATTCACGTGGCTCGAATGGTTTAGAAATATAATCGTCCGCACCCATCTCAAGACCTAATACGCGATCCGTGGTATCACCTTTAGCAGTTAACATAATAATTGGGGTGTGAGCTAGGCAGCTGTCTTTGTTTTGGCGGATTTTTTGACACACTTGCATACCGTCCATATCCGGTAGCATTAAGTCCAAAATCACCAAATCTACTGTTTTAGCGGGATTGGATAAAAAGTCCAAACCTTCAGTCGCCGTTGGGGTATGATGAACCTCATAGTAGTTCATACCCAAGTATTCGCCAATCAAATCTGCCAAATCAGGGTCATCTTCAATCAATAAAATGTGTTTAACACTGTTATCATTATCCATGTAAAGCTCCAATAAGGTTAAAGTTTAAAAAATAAATGCCGAAAATTAGATTGTCTTAAAATTTTGTTTATCTACTATGTAATTATAAATATATTGTAAGACATAAAGTACGAAAAAACACTGCAAACAGGGTGCTTGCAGTGTTAATAGCAATAATATCAGCCAATTAACCAAATAAAACTGTCAATTTGGGTTAACGCCTTGCGCATTAATACTATCATTTACCCTGTTTCATACCGTCCATTGCGCCCATTCGGTGGTCATTATGCATCATACCATCGCGGCTTTCATACAATTTTAACTGTTGTTCGGGGGTTAAAATATTTATAAATTGTTGCTGTTGTTGCTGACGCAAGGTCATAAACTGCTGCATCGCATCTTGGCGTTGTTTATACAAGTTTAACAAGGTAGCTGTACTTGCACCGGCTTGCTTCTGTGCAGCGATATTGGCATCAAGCTGTTGCATTTTGACGCGCTGTTGTTGTACTTGTGCTTGATGCTGAGCATGCAACTGTTGCACTTGAACTTGCTGCGCGGCGGTAAGATCTAGCATCGCCATCTTATGACCCATCTCATCTTTGCCCATTTTACTCATCATACGATCATCACGCTGATTCATACCCGCGCCATCGCGTTGCATCATGCGGTCGCCATGTTGTTGGTTCATACCCGAACCATCTTTTAACATCATTGGCTTGACTGCGTCAGGCGTTTGGTTGTTGGTATTGGCACAGGCGGTTACCCCTAAAGTCAAACCTAAAACACTGGCAGTAAGTAACGCAGGTTGTTTGCGAATAGAAAAATTCATAATCACTCCAAATATAGAGAAAAATGTTTATATATCAATACAAGATACAACAAACTCAACCACTAAAAACTGACTGAATACATAGGGTATCGAATTAAACACCTAACGATTAAATCTAGCTAACTGATAAACCTACTTGATCAATAAACCGACGGACTCGTTATAAAGATAACGTTAGTTATACCATACCCCTGATATCAGTTTACCCAAAAACGTATTCTTAAGTTTTTTTAGTATGTGGAAAATTGTAATCAATTATTGCTTCAAAAACCGCTTTTCCCTACTAGTGTAAGAAAGTAGCAAACAAGTAGGCCAAAGTTAGGCAAATCGTGCATATTTCGTTACCAAATCTTTGGCTTACTCTTTCCTAAGCTATTTCTTTAATAACCCAAACACGCGTTGTTTCATATCATCCAAGTAGGTGTAGATGACAGGCACGACAATTAAGGTCAGTAGTGTTGAGGTAATCACACCGCCAATAATGGCATGTGCCATCGGTGCCTGTTGCTCAGCGCCTTCACCAATACCTAGAGCAAGCGGAATCATACCCATCACCATCGCGGCAGTTGTCATCAAAATCGGACGTAGACGGGTTTGTCCCGCTAGCATAATCGCGTCATAACGACTTTTGCCCTCGGCGAGCGCATCTTTGATAAAGTCGATAAGCAAAATCGCATTCTTACACACCAAGCCCATCAGCATGATGATACCGATGATAGAGAAGATATTTAGCGTCGAGCCGAAGATAAATAACGCGAAAAACACCCCAATCAACGACAAGGGTAGCGATGCCATAATTGCCACAGGATATAAAAAGCTATTGAACTGCGAGCCTAACAACATATAAATAAATATAATGGCCAAGATTAATGCTGTGGTCGCATAGCCGATGGATTCTGCCATGTCTTTGTTCGACCCTTGAACATCAAAGCTATAGCCCGGTGGCAACTTCATCTGCGCTTGGATTTTGGTGATATCATCACCGATATCGCCAGCAGGACGGCCATCGGTATTGGCTTGTACCACGACTTCACGGAACAAGTCACGACGGTTAATCTGTGGCGCACCTAAACTTTCACTAAAACTGGCTACTTGTGAGAGTGGTACCAAGATAGGGCGACCAGCTTGGTCGACTTTACTGGATGATAAATACAAGGATTGAAGCTGGGCAATGCTTTGGCGCTGCTGTTCTCCGAGTCGTACGGTGACGTCAATATTGTTGCCAAGTTCATCTTTGAAAGTGGTTGCGTCATCACCGGATAACAATGGGCGCAAGGCTTGGCCGATTTGGCCAATCGATAGCCCTACATCGTTAGCGGCGACACGGTCTATAT
This sequence comes from uncultured Moraxella sp., assembly GCA_937975585.1. Lineage (GTDB taxonomy): Bacteria > Pseudomonadota > Gammaproteobacteria > Pseudomonadales > Moraxellaceae > Faucicola. The sequence continues at coordinate 12,699 of CALJUC010000291.1, forward strand.
GGACAGCGACCATCGACTTGGGCTCGGTCAAGGTGCTTTCTAAATCAACCAAACCGTCGACTGTAGACAGCCGCTGCATAAACTCATTAGACAGTCGCTGTAATTGGTCTAAGTCATCGCCCTTGATAGAAATCATAATCGGCTTTAGCCCACCGGTTACCGCCGCAGACGCGGATGATACCGAGGTGACTTGAATGCCACCGATACGCTGAAGTTGGCTACGCATCTCACGGGTGAGTGTATTCAGGTCTTTGCTACGGTCAGCTTTTGGCACAAGATTTACGTTGATTTGGACCCGGTTATTGCCACTATAAGCCAGTGCGTTAACCGTGGCATAGGTACTGGTCACTTCGTTAAACTGCTGCAATACCGCATTTACTTGGGCGGTTTTTTCGGTGGTATAGTCCAAGCTTGCATTGACGGGGGTTTCAAACTTGACCTTGATTTCATTCATATCCGCTTGTGGTACAAACTCTTTACCTACCAAGCTTACCGCAAAAAATGCCGCGACCAATGAGCCAATCGCAATCAGCATGGTGACAAAGCGATAGCGCAAGCTCCAATCAAGTACCTTGGTATATAGATGGGTGGTTTTATCCAGTAAGCGCTGAAAGCTGTTTAACAACCAAGCGATAGGATGTCTTAATAGATTGACGCGTTGGTCTAGACGCTCATGTTGGTACTTGGCTTCAGGGTCGGGCCAAATGGACGACAGCATCGGGTCTAAGGTAAAGCTGACAAACATCGATAGCAATACCGCAGTCGAAACAGTAACACCAAACTGGTAAAAAAAGCGCCCAATAATCCCACCCATAAATGCCACCGGCAAAAATACCGCGACAATCACAAGTGTGGTGGCAAGTACGGCAAGGCCAATTTCTTGTGTACCATCGAGTGCCGCTTGGCGATGGTGCTTGCCCATGGCGACATGGCGCACGATATTCTCGCGCACCACGATGGCATCATCAATCAACAAGCCGATACACAAGGCCAACGCTAACAGCGTCATCATATTGATAGAAAAACCAAACATCCATATCGCGGCTAATGTACCTAACAGCGAGATGGGCAAGGTTAACCCAGTGATAATGGTGGAGCGCCACGAACCCAAAAACAACCAAACGATAAATACCGCCAAAATCGCCCCTTCAATCAAAGTGCGCACGACATTGGTCAGCGAGCCACGGATACTGCGTGAACTATCTGCAACGACTGTCATGGTCACACCAGCCGGTAAGGTTTGGCTGATTTCAGCAAGTCGTGCCTTGGTGTTGTCGACCACATCGATGACATTGGCATCCGAGGTTTTGATGATATCCATGGCGACTGCCAACTCACCATCTTGCAGTGAAGCGGATTTGGCATCGGCTTGGCCATCGATAACTTGCGCCACTTGCGATAGATACACCGGACTGGCTAGACCATTGCTACCACGGTTTTGTGCGACAATGATTTGGTTAAATTGATTGGGCGATTGTACCAAGCCGTTGATTTGTACCACCATCTCTTGGTTGGCTTGTTCGAGCGTACCAACGGGTAACTCCACGTTTTCGCTACGTAGTGCATTGATAACTTGATTCACCGAAACATTGTAGGCATTCAGTTGGGTGGGGTTGATGACAATGCGAACTTGGCGCTCGCGGTTGCCGAGTATATCGACACGTCCGACCCCGCTGACGGTTTGGAGTTGTTTACTCACCGTGTTATCTAGGTAAGTGGACAAATCACGCAAGGACATACTAGTGCTGCGAAAGGTCACTGATACCACGGGACTGTCTGCAGGGTTATATTGAGCAATGACCGGGTCTTGTACATCGTCGCGAAAGGTTGGGGTCACCATGGCGAGTTTATCGCGTACGTTTTGCGCGGCAACATCCGAGGAAATGTTTAGGTCAAACTGTACAATGACTTGTGATAGACCTTGCCGTGAAATGGAGGTAACCTCTTTGACCCCGGCAATAGTGTTGACTTGGTCTTCGATTTTTCGGGTGATATCGCTTTCGATGACTTCTGGTGAAGCACCGGTATATGCCGTGGTGACCACAACAAACGGAAAGTCGATATCCGGAAACTCTTCAACCTGCATACGTTGGGTAGCCAATAGCCCAACCACCAATAAAGCCAGCATCACCATTGCGGCAAAGACAGGGTTGTTAATACTAACGCGGGTAAGCCACATAACAGCGTCCTATTTTAATACCACTTTTTTGCCAGTATCGTTGCTGTTGAGCCGGGCAACTACCACCACTGTACCTTGTTCGATGCCTTCAACGAGGTATTGGCTATTGGCATCATCCCGGCGAATAATATGTACAGATTGTTGGCTAAGGCGTTTGTCTTTGCCCACGACCCATACCATGCCAGTGTTAGGAGCGGCATTGTCTGATGCGGTGGTTGCGGTCTTATCGGTTAAGCCCAAGCTACCTGATGTCTGAGAGGCGGGCGCGTTGGGTGAAAGTGACACCGCGGACATCGGCACCAATACGCCAACTTGAATCTGGCCGTAATCCACGTGACCTGTGGCGAATTGTCCAGCTTTGAGCGAGGTGCCATTTTGTACAGGATTTACTTTTACAAAGATTGTTAGCTGACGGGTAACAGGGTCGACTTGGGGGGCAATTCGGCTGATTTGACCGACAAAATTAGTCGGGTTATTACCCACGGTAAATGGCACAGATTGGCCGATTTGAAGTTGGTCTTGTGCTTCACTCGGCACATTGGCAGCAAACTCAAGCTGAGAGGTATCAATGATTTCCATCAAGGGTTGATTGGGCGCTACGACTTGACCGATATTGACACTGCGACTACCAACCACACCAGCACTAGGCGCGATAATGATGGTATCTTGGCTTAAACGTTGCACGGAATTAAGCTGAGCTTGACGGGCTTTGACGGCTTCTTGTTGGGCGGTGGCTTCGGCAAGACTGCGCTCATATTCAATTTGTGATACAAAGCCTTGCTCAAATAGGCGTTTGTTTTTTTGCGCAATACTGGTACTGACGCGAGCTTGGGCTTGGGCAGCCGCTAAATCAGCACGCGCTTGTGCCACTTGGTCTTGGCTATTACGGTTATCAAGTTGGATTAAGGCATCACCTTGTCTGACCGCTTGGCCCACATCGGCAAGGACACGGATGACTTGCGCATTGACCGTAGATTGTACAGCGGTACGTTGATTGGCTTGCAAAGTGCCCGTCACTAGCACGTTGGGCTGATAGCGCTCTGCTTTGGCAGTTATCACATCACTATCAACCAAGGCGAGTTCATCGGCTGATAAGCTAGCAGGCTGGCTTGCGCTGACTTTGTTCTTATCCGGCGTGGTCGAAGGCGTTTTGTCACAGGCAGTAAGGCCATAGCTTGCCATTAGCACGAATAGCCAACGAACGAACGCGTGAGGACGAGGAGGTAAAGCCATGCAAATCAATCCTTTTTGCTGATGGGTAAAAAAGTTATTGCGCTATCTGAGTCATAGCAATATATGATTGAACGTTAAAAAATCCAAAGGCTAAGGGCTGCTAAAACCCTAACGATTAAACAATAGTCACAATATGAGCCACAATATGAACGCTAAAACTAGCAAAAAAACGTCCACTTGTCACGACAGTTAGGCAGACCAAAGCGTTGATTATCAAAACTTATCGTAAAAAGATTATTATAATCTGCGGGCCAACAATTGACCGCGCTAAATTGTTTGTTGAACGTAAGCTGATAATACGGTAAAAAATGTGAGGCGTTTAACCATCAGACAGTAAACTCAGAAAGTAAACATAGTCACGAAGATAGCGTGTTGAAAGCCAACCCTTTATAATTTTGCACGTCAACACTCACAAACACGGCCAACGAGAGCACCATGCATATACTATTTTTGACCCCGATGTCACAAGAACTGCAACCGCTGTTAGACGCGCAGGTGATTGATAACTCAGAGCCGCTACCACCAGATTTGACGTTGTACACTGGGCGTTTGGATGCGCATGATTTATCGGTTGGTTTGTTAGGGATTGGCAAGGTGAATGCAGCGTATGCAACGACGTGTTATTTGCTAAAGACCCAACCAGACCTTGTGGTGCTATTTGGGGCGGGTGGGGGCGTGCATCAGCATCTTCCCCAGGGTACGCTGCATGCAGCCGCATACACTTGGACGCATGACTATGGTGCGCATGAACCAGCGCGTTTTGTGCGTTGGGAGCCAGGCGCATTACCGATTGGCGATGTCATTGCGCCAACTCCCCAGCCAGTCGATAGTCGTATCAAATCGACGATTGAGTGTGCTCACCCACATGTCGAATGGAAAACCATTGCCTCAGGGGATGCCTTTATCAATAATTCTGAACTTGCCCAGCAGCTAGCGCAGGCAGGCGTGGATATCGTGGATATGGAGTCATCGGTGGTCGTTGATATTGCATCGAAGTTTAACTGTCCGACCTTGGTTATCCGAGTCGTAAGCGACAAGGCCGATGACAACGCGCACACAGATTTCACAGAATCGCTCGAAGATGTGTGTCAGCGAGTTACCCCAGATATTTTAGCTATCATGCGTACTGCGATTGACGCATTACAAGACTAACGAGAAACTTGATACGCTTTGTAACCAATATTTAGGTTGACGAACGGAGTTATATTTTAGTCTTGACATACGTACTGTCATAATCATTGATTATAAATAACGCCTAAGTCGTGTAACGTTATTTGCTTAGTCATTGTATTTAAATGAATTACTCGACAATTTATCAGTAAAATCCTATTGACTGTAACCGTATATCGTAAAAATCAGATAGTTGATAAGTTTGGCTGATTATTAAACTCTAAAAACAAAATATTACGTTTCTTTACGCTCAAGAAATATGCTAATATTTTTTGCAATGAAAAATAACCCTCAGTCTATCGATTGACAAATTTTATGTATATGGTCTAATGAGCGACTAAACTATTTGGATCGTAAAAACTTATCTAGCCTAACACCCTAAGTTACAATTCCCTAACTAGTAATTTAGGCACGCTTGATGGTTTGATGTGTTAAATAAACCGATGCACATGACCTTATAGTAGATAGTTAACAACAACAATAGGATACCCCTATGGACGTAAACTTTGATGGCATTAAGGTCATGATTATTGATGATTCCAAGACCATTCGCCGTACTGCAGAAACCTTGCTTGAAAAAGCCGGTTGTGAAGTGGTGACAGCGGTAGACGGTTTTGATGCCTTAGCAAAAATTGCTGACTCAAACCCCGATGTAATTTTTGTCGATATTATGATGCCGCGTTTAGATGGTTATCAAACTTGTGCCTTGATTAAAAATAACCCGGAATACGCCAATACCCCAGTGATTATGTTGTCGTCAAAAGATGGCTTATTCGATAAGGCACGTGGTCGTATTGTAGGGTCAGATGAATATTTGACCAAACCATTTAGTAAAAAAGAGTTGTTTGAAGCGATTAATCGTTATCGCCCAGCTTAAATTTTCAGACTGAACGCTTATCATATCCATTAACGTTGTCAATCATAGCGCGACGCTATTATTGGTATTTTTAGAGAATTTATCATGGCAAAAATCCTTGTAGTTGATGACTCACCAACTGAAATGGCGAAATTTCGCGATATTTTGACACGCCATCAGCATGTGGTGATTGAGGCACATACCGGTGAAGAAGGTATTCAATCCGCGATAAATCACCAGCCCGACATCATCTTAATGGATGTGGTTATGCCAGAGATAAATGGCTTCCAAGCAACACGCCAAATCACGCGAAATCCTGCAACCTGTCATATCCCTGTGGTGATTATTAGTACCAAAGGTCAAGAAACAGACCGCGTTTGGGGTAAGCGACAAGGGGCGAAAGATTATCTGACCAAACCGATAACAGAAACGCAGCTGCTTGACGTTATTCATACAGTGATGGGGTAGTGATTCGTGGCCTCTAAGGGATTTATTGAGTTACTGCGTTTGGCCGACCGTGGCCTAAAACGCCGTAAAGGTACGCATACAATTGACACCAATCAATGGTTAGGCGTGGCCTTTACTTTGGGCAGTACCCAGTTTGTCGCGCCATTGGGTGATATCGCTGAAGTATTGGCCTTGCCAGATGTGACGCCAGTCCCCTTAGCAAAATCGTGGATGGCGGGTATTGCCAATATCCGGGGTCGCTTATTACCGATTGTCAATCTAAGCGAATTTGTCGGCTTGCCGCCCAGCCCAGTACGAAGCCGTGACCAAAAACTGTTGGTGATTGACCAACCCAAGTTATTTAGTGGCTTAGTGGTTGATGAAGTATTGGGTATTCAAACCTTTGGTCAGCGTCACTACGAGCCGGTAGCGTTGTCGCCTGAGTCACCATTGGCAATTTACACCCATGGTCGATTTCGGCAGAATGAGCAAATTTGGTATGTATTTATGCCAAGTTTGTTGGCTGAAGACGCAGACTATTTAGAAGCGGCATTATAAACACTTATTTATATTTGAATCATACTATTGCGTAGAGGAATGAGCGTTCATGGATAACAACAGTGCGGATAGCAAAACTGCAGTTAAGCCAGCGGTCAATTCGCCCGTTGCACGACCAACGGCAGGATTGACAGGTAATGGGCAAGAGGGCTCAGCTAAGTGGCTCACTTGGGCGGTTGTTAGCTCGTTTATCGCTATGGCAGCGTTTGCTTACCTGTTATTTCATGTGGTCAATAGTACAGCGCTAGATGCCAATCAGACAGCTGTCAATAATCTGCTGACGCTTTGGTTCCCAGCGTTATTGGTATTGTTAGGTTTCTTATTGGCGTTTTACTTTTTATATCGCCAATTGCAAGCCCGAAATGTGGAAGAGCGTATCATCAGTGAGCGTGAAACCTTGCGTCAGCGCCATGAGATGGAAATCGAATCTGAGCGTGCCCGCAGAATCCAAGAAGAAAACGAACGTAACCAAATGGCAATTTTGCGTTTGCTGGATGAGTTGGGTGACTTGGCAGAGGGTGACTTAACTGTTAATGCCACGGTTTCAGAAGACTTTACCGGAGCGATTGCAGACTCGGTGAACTTTGCGATTGACCAATTACGTCAACTGGTTTCGGCGATTAACGTCACGGCAGAGCGCGTTGCGCGTGCCTCAGATCAAACTCAGGCCACCGCGGTAGAGCTTGCTGAGGCCTCAGAAAGCCAAGCACAAGAGATTGCCGGTGCATCAGCGGCGATTAACGAGATGGCCGTGTCGATTGACCAAGTATCAGCCAACGCGGCTGAGTCTGCCACGGTTGCGGATCGCTCGGTTGCGATTGCTTATAATGGTGCAGAGGTGGTACAACGTACAATTAACGGTATGAATACCATTCGTGACCAGATTCAAGAAACCTCTAAACGTATTAAACGCTTGGGTGAATCATCGCAAGAGATTGGTGACATCATCGGATTGATTAACGACATTGCTGACCAAACCAATATCTTGGCATTGAACGCAGCGATTCAGGCATCGATGGCCGGTGAAGCGGGTCGCGGTTTCGCGGTTGTTGCTGACGAGGTACAACGTCTTGCAGAACGTTCAGCCACAGCGACCAAGCAGATTGAAACTTTGGTTAAAACCATTCAGGCCGATACCAATGAAGCGGTTATCTCGATGGAATCGACCACTGCAGAGGTTGTCCGCGGTGCAAAACTTGCTAAAGACGCGGGTGAGGCACTCGAACAAGTACAGAACGTATCGAATAACTTGGCCGAATTGATTCAGAACATTTCGAATGCCGCCCGTCTACAGGCAGCGTCAGCGGGCCATATCTCGAATACCATGAATATCATTCAAGACATTACCTCACAGACGACATCAGGTACACTGGCAACCGCACGCTCAGTAGGTCAGCTCAATGAAATGGCCGCAGCGTTACAAGAATCGGTTTCTGGCTTTAAGCTACCCGATGAGGCCTTTAAGCAGGCATAACGACAACATGAGGGTGGTGAAAGCCACCCTTTTTTATAGTGCAAGTTTTATTGTATAAGCGCACTTAGCAATTTTGATAGTGGATATATAACCCGTTTATGGCCAATTCTACCTATCGTTTGACGCCTAATGAATTGTCGCTTTGGTTGCACTATATTGAGCACCAAGTGGGCTTTGTATTGCCCAATGCACAGATCGAGTGGATTAAGTGGGTCATTGAGCGCCATCTGGCCGCAAATGGGTTAAGCAATACGGATTTTTTGGCAGCGATTGCCACTGACAAACAACGCTATCACCGTCTATTTGATGATATTTTAATCCCGCGTACCCAGTTTTTTCCCCACCCACTTACCTTTAGCTTTATCGAGCAATATGCCACGGCTTGGCAAGTTGCCAATATGGCACGCGAAACTGAAACGGCGCGACCTTTTACCGCGTGGAGTGTTGGTTGTTCGACTGGGCAAGAGCCGCTCTCGATAGCCATGACGCTAAAGTCTATCTTGCCGACCCATAGTGCATTCACGGTATTTGGTTCGGATTTTCATCAGAAAGCTTTACAGCAAGCGCAACGTGGTAAATATGAGCTGAATGAGTTAGACCTAGTGCCACCGCTGTATCGCTATTGGTTGATGAAACAAGATGATAGCTTGGTGATAGCAAATCGACTACAGCAGCATTTGCAATACTTTAGCCTAAATTTGGTACAGCCACCGCCATCGTTGCCGATACAACCAGGCCAATGCCAATTAATTGTGTGCCAGAATGTGTTGATTTATTTTCGCCAATTCGTGCAGCGTGATGTGATTAAGTATTTAACCCAGTTCTTGGCAGAGGATGGGGTGCTGATTTTAGGGTCAGGTGAGATACTGCGCTTAAATCAGCGTGAATTGGTGCGTCTGCCCACTCACCAAGTGGATGCGTATGTTAAGCAAAATGCTCCCAGTTGGTTGATGACATTAAGTGAATAAAAAAAGGCCAAATAGCCACAGAAAAATCGTTAAGATGGGTGGGGTTGATGCTATTCACCCAATACAGCCGGTGCTATGATATCGCTAGAGTGTGGTGCTGATATCATCACGAAACCGATGATTGATTAGATAGCATTTAGTTAATGAAAGATAACTTTTTTGAAGTTTGTTTGCTTGAAGCGATTGTGACATAGCATGGCTGTAAGTTATCAGTTGGTAATGATAGAAATAACGTCAACGCAGTCCGTTCGGTTGACATAGGATAAAGATATGAGTACACAACGCACCTTGATTGCCTTGGACTGGTTGATGCCGGTACTGCAAGATGAGTTTGACTTGATTGAGCGCACATTACAGTCACGTCAATTCTTTGAGGCAGCGCATGATGCTAGCATCGACTGGCCGGTGATAACACAGGCCTTGCATCAAATGGCAGGTGCGTTGACGTTAACCAATCAACCGGCATTGGCATTACTGGCGACCAAGCTTGAAGAAGTAGCGATTGCCGTCAGTGAAGAGGCAATACAGCCTGCATCGGCGTATGCTATTTTGCAAGGCAGTCGGCTATTGCGTTATGAAATTGGCCAATTACAACGTAAGCAACAACGCCATAACGCTTGGTTGTTGACGCGTATCGATTATCTAAACACCTTGCTAAGTGACCCTAAGCTAACAGAACATGAGCGTCAACGCTTGCTGTTATCGGATACAAATGGCAACACCATCACCATGACAGCCAACGGTGACTTATCAGGCGAGACGGGGTTGCCGTTATTTGATGCGCTTGTGTTACCACCACACAGTGATGCGCAAACTTACCAACCAGACGAACTGACCAAGCTATGGCGTTATCACAGTCTGCAATTATTTAAGCAGCGTCAAAACGATGCAGACTCGCTAATGGGGCTGACAGACATTGCGGACTTTTTGGCATGTCAATCACTAAGCTTAGCCAAGCGCCAATTGTGGCAATTAACCAGCCTTTGGTTAAATAGCCAAGCCCTGAACGAAACACCCAAACCAGAAGACTATGCAACCCTGCTAGGCCAATTAGAAGAAACATTAATGGCCGAGGATGATACGACCCTGACTGTATCACTAGCACAATTAGCAGTCGATGTGTTGTTACAGTTAGCCGCATTGTCACAACAATCTGAACCTGCAAAATCGCTATTAATAACCATGGACTTAGCACATGAGAGCGTTAAGGCCAGTCTATTTAGCCAAATCTTAGCTGACTTAGAACAAGCGATTTTTCGTGTCCAACAACCCAATCAATTATTATCACTGCTAACAAAGGTGCAAGCTAGCCTGTCGAATCGCGGTTGGGTGTTCTATGAGCAGCAATTAGCGCAAGTTATCACTGATGCACAGATGATGGTCGAGGATGCGAGCTTAGCAGATAGTATGGGCTGGCAAGTTGAGCGCCAGTTACAAGACTTATATAGCCAGTTATTACAGACCGCAAAAACCCTAGAAAATCAAATCGGGCTATCGCGTTTCGCGTATGCGGCTGACCCCGAGCAAGAAGCATTACGTTTCACGCGTATCGCGCTTGAGCAGGTGAAGCACGCCTTTAACCAATATGTCCAAACCCACCAATTAAGCGCGCTAGATGTTAACGAGCAGTTGGTCGAAATGGTTCAAGTGTTTGGCAGTTTGGGTTTAGCCGAGTCACAAACCTTGATGGAGCAATTGCGATTGTTGATCGCGCGTCTACATGAACACAACATCGAGGTATTAAGTTGGGAAGCGACAGACGCAATTGCCGAGATGATTGCGCGCTTTGAGTTGTTTTTAGACCACTTATCGTATCAGCATATCGATGAAACCTTGCTCACGCAGACCCAAACCCAGCTTAATCGCGCGAACGAGTTACTGAGTGATTTGATAGATCAACCATTAGCACACACTGACGTGGTAGCACCACAGAAGGTGTATGGCGCTGATACCTTGGTCTATGATGACGAAGGTGAGCGCCAGATTGCGAACGATGTTATGGAAGATGACGCATCAGATGAAACGACTGATGACTCAACTGCGCCAGTGGCTGTGCCGACAGATAGTATAGATAGTGAAGCTGTATCGCATCAGACAGTCGCCGCACCAGTGCTATTGTCAGATGCTTACCTTGCTGCACAAGCGAGCCTAAAAGCCGATGATTATGGCTTTGCCGATGCTGATATTCAGGAAATCTTTAGTGAAGAAGCGGAAGAGGTATTTGCTGAGTTAGATAACCAGCTACCCGTGTGGCAAGCAGATCATCAAGATATGATCGCGTTAAAAGAAATTCGCCGTGGTTTTCATACCTTAAAAGGCTCTGGCCGTATGGTCGGTGCGCTGCAATTTGGCGAAACTGCTTGGGCGGTTGAAAACCTATTAAATCGTGTTCTTGATGGTACCTTGCCGGTAACAGATGAGTTGGTTGGGTTTATTATTCATACCCGCCAACAGCTACCGACATTGCTGGCGGACTTTAATCAACAGCAAGCCCCTAGCATTGACCCCGCGATTATCGTGTTACAAGCACAAAACCTATTAGCGAAGCAGCCGCTTAATCAGGGTGTACCAAGTGCCGTCGCACCATCCGTACAAGATAGCGTTACTACCCCAGTCGAAAACGACGTTATGGCACCCGAGAGTGATGAGCTTGACCTAATCACGTCCTCGAGCGCACCTGTGGCCAGTGAAACGACGGTTGTACCGAGTGCAATGGCTGATGTTCACTTAAGTCAACAAGCGTTGCCTGATGTTATTCAGCAAGCTTATGATGCATTGCCAAGTGTGGCAGACCAAGTGTTAGACGCTGACGTACAAGAAATCTATGTAGAAGAGGCGCAAGAGGTGATGGACACCATCACGCCTTTATACCAAGCTTGGCAAAACAAGACAGACGATAAACAAGCGCTAAAGGAAATTCGTCGCGGTTTTCACACGCTCAAAGGTTCAGGTCGTATTGTCGGTGCCAACCAGTTGGGCGAGCTGGCTTGGGCAATGGAAAACTTGTTAAACCAAGTGTTAGATCACAATCTGGCGATTAGCGATAGTATCGTGCGCTTGATAGGGGATGTCATTAGTGCTTTCCCTGACCTTATCCAATACTTTGCTGATAATCGTCAAAACTACCCAGATACCATCAAGCAATGGCAGGCGTTCGCCAATGTATACGCCAAACAACAGGGTGATGCCGTTAGTTATCCATTGGGTAGCTATCCATTAAGTGACATGCCGCACGCAGATAGTGAACCCTCAATGGTCGCACCTGCAACTGTCGAGACAGAGGGCACAACCCATCCACGCGATGAGGTGTTTATAGAAGAAGCCGAAGAGATTTTGGCGAGTATCAGCAAGTTTATCTCACAAGCGTATTTAGAAGCACCGGTTGACATTTCAGATGACTTGGTAAGAGCGTTCCACACCTTGCGCGGTGGCGCTGCATTGTCCGAGTTCCAACGTATTCAGGTGGTAAGCGCCACGCTTGAGGATAGTTTAGCGGAATTAATGCGTGAAGAAATTGCGTTGGTCGATGTGCAGCTTGATATTTTGACGCATGCCAAAGATTTATTGCAGCAGTATTTGCAAGATTATCAAACACAAGGCATTGTGCAGTTACAACCCGAAGATAATGCGCAAATTGCTGAGATTGAGCAGCAGTTATTAAGCGTATTAGACACTGAGCGCACCCCACATATCGTCACGGTCAGAGAGCTACTGGCATTAGATATCGATGCGTTACTTGACAGTGAGCAAACCTTAAGTGAGATAACATCATTTGATGAGCAAGAGGTCATCGCTTATGCCACCGTGCGTGAACAGCAAGCGGAAAAACTAGCGAATGCCAGTATGAGCATGAGCTACTTGGTATTACCAGAAGCCCTGCAGACTGCTTATACACGCTTAATGCAGTATCCAAGCTTTGCCAAAGATGGTCAAATTATTAGCTTATTAATCAAGCTGCATGAACAGTTGATTAATCTGTTTGATACGATTGCTGCTGGTCTACAGGTACGTCTTGACAATCATCCGATTGACCAACTGCTTCAATTATTGGCTGAGCGAAAATACCTAACAGATATGGCAACGATTGATTATGAGGCCATCGATGTTGATGTAGAGCTGTTAGAGATTTTCATTGCAGAAAGTATGTTGCAGCGTACACGCGTGCGTCAAAGCCTTAATCAATGGCAGAATAACTTAACCAATTTAGAAGCCACTCGTGAGCTACAGCGTTATTTTGTCAACCTAACCGGTGGCGCGGCCTTGGTCGGCATACGAAGTATGACCGAACTTGCCAAGCGTGGTAGTTTGTTGTATCAAGCCATCTCTGAGCAGAAAATCGCAAGCGACCCAGAGATTGCACAAATTATGCAGCGTATGCATGAGACAGTGACGGCACAGTTCCAACAAATCAGACAACATAACCGTTCGTTCTTTGCTGATAATTTTGTCGAGCAGTTAGACGGTATCTTACGTCAAGAGCTATCGACCCATGATTTGGTGCCAGACGTGCCATTAATCGTGGAAGGCGACTTGGATGAGATTGGCATAAACAACGAGCTAGAAGGCGCGGATACGCTTGAGAGCAATCGTCATGACCCGATGTATGTTCAAGAGATTATCAATAATTTTGAACAACGACGTCTAGAAACTTGGTTAGGTCATGAGCCTGACCCAGATATCTTGACCGTATTCTTAGAGGAAGCAAAAGAGCTAGTCGATAGTAGTAGCCAACATTTACAAGCATTCCGCAGTAACACCAATGACATCGCGGCGCTACAGGCGCTACAGCGTGAATTGCACACCATCAAGGGTGGCGCGCGCATGGTGGGCACTGAGTCGGTTGCGACGTTGGCACACGAAATGGAAACCATTTATGAAGAGCTTGGTAGCCGCCGCAAACCGGCAACACGTATGGTGGGCAATCTATTAGCCGCGTGTCACGACTGGTTGGCCAATGCGTTAATTGTTCTAGAAAGTGTCTATAACCCCAAAGAACCGACCGCATTAATTCGTGCATTACAAGACTTCTCCAAAAACCCTGATAGCTTAAAAGAAGTCCCAGTTGTATCGTTAGCACCACAGCTTGAACAAATTGATATCTATCGCAGTAGCTTAGACGCAGAAGAGCAAAAAACGCGTGACTTGAGCGTGATGCCGCAGATGTTGGGCAATTTTGAGCAAGAGCAAGAGCAGACGAATCTCAATGCAGAAATGCTACGTATCTCTGCAAGCTTGATGGAACGCATGATTAACCTATCGGGTGAGTCAGCGATTAACCGCGCACGTATTGAAATGGGCATCAGCAGTTTGAGCCATTCACTTGAAGAGATGGAAGCCACGGTACAGCGCCTTGCCGACCAGTTACGCCGAATGGAAACCGAGCTTGAAATCCAAATTCTTGCCCAAATTGGTGATGAGCATGACGATGAAGGTGAGTTTGACCCCCTTGAGATGGATCAATACTCAGCATTAAATCAGCTCTCAAAATCGCTGTCAGAATCGGCATCGGACTTACTTGATATTAAGAGTACCATGCTTGAGCGTACGCGTGATACTGAAAACTTGCTGTTGCAATTATCGCGTACACAGACAGAATTACAAGAAAGCTTGATGGATTCGCGTACCGTACCATTCTCACGGATTACACCGCGACTCCAGCGCATTGCTCGCCAGACCTCAATGGAATTGGGCAAAACGGTGGAATTGCGCATTATCAATGACGATGGTGAAATTGACCGTAATATCTTAGAGCGCATTACCTCACCACTTGAGCACATGTTGCGTAATGCGATTGACCACGGTATTGAAAGAACCCAAGAACGTTTAGAGTTAAATAAACCGCGTTCTGGTATGATTACCTTAGAAGTGGTTCGTGAGGGTGGTGAAATTGTCATCCACTTAAGCGATGATGGTCGTGGTATCAATGTCGATGCAGTACGTAATAAAGCGATTGAACAAAAACTTATCGCAGCCAACGATACCAGTTTAAAACCACTGGATATCATGCAGTACATCTTTAACGCAGGCTTATCAACAGCCAAATCAGTGTCACAAATCTCGGGTCGTGGCGTTGGTATGGACGTGGTACAAAGCGAGGTTAAGCAGCTCGGTGGTACGGTTCTTGTGGACTCTGAGCGCGGCAAAGGCTCACGCTTTACCATGCGCTTACCATTAACGGTGGCTGTTTCGGATGCGTTGGTGGTACGTGCAGCAGACAAGCATTTTGCAATTCCACTGGTACAGATTGAGCGCGTGGTACGGGTCAATGCCGAAACCATTTACCAGTTCCATGCCTCAGATGCGCCAACGTTAGAAATCGAAGGCGAGGACTATCGTTTACGCTACCTCAATCAAATCTTGTATGCCAGCGACCCGCTTGACTCAGTGCGTCAACAGTCGATGAGCGTGCCGGTAATTATTGTTCGTAGCGAATCAGGTCAACGTATGGCATTGCAAGTCGATGCCTTGGCAGGTTCGCGTATCGAAGTTGTAGTCAAACCGCTTGGTCGACAGTTATCGCATATCGCCGGTATCTCAGCGGCCACCATTATGGGTGATGGCTCGGTGATGCTGATCCTAGATTTGATTGCCTTGATGCGTAACGTCAGTGCGGTCGTCAAAGTCGAGCAACGCAAAAAATCATTGCCAAGTCAGCCAGCTAGCCGTAAGCAAGTTGTGTTAATTGTGGATGACTCGGTGACAGTCCGTAAAGTGACCTCGCGCTTACTTGAGCGTAGTGGTTATGAGACCTATGTCGCGACCGATGGTATTGATGCCCTAGAAAAACTTCAAGAACTGACCCCAGACTTGATGCTCTTGGATATTGAGATGCCTCGTATGGATGGTTTTGAGTTGGCCAACCAAATCCGTCATACCAAGCGCTTAGAGAAGTTACCGATTATCATGATTACCTCACGTACGGGTGAAAAACACCGTGAGCGAGCGATGAGTATTGGCGTCAATGCGTACATGGGCAAACCGTTCCAAGAGCAGGCATTGTTGACAAATATAGCGCGCTTGGTTCACCAGCAAGCCCCACAAACATAGGGATAAAACTTAAGGTGACAAGTGTGCAACCCGTTCAACCAAAATTGCGTATCATTGTAGTCGCAGAGCAAACCCAGCAACGTTTGGCCTTTAGTGATACCATTCAAAGCTGGGGGTATGAGTTGTTAGCCTGTGTCACGAGTAACCAACTGACCCCGGAGCATTTTAAGCAAGACGCCGATGTGTGGCTCGTGGATAGTGAGCAAGACTATGCCATTATCCAAGAAATAGATAGCAAGGCAAACCCAACGACTGACAGGGAGCCAACCAGTCTCAACCAAACGACCACTTCGGCCAATCTATATATCAATACAGATAACGGTAAAACAAGTGGTAGTACAAGACTGCGCAGCTTACCAAAAGCCGTGGTATTGGTTGGTTTTTTAACCGCGCCGTATCTTAATGAAAGCCAGCCTTACGCCAAGTGGCAACGCCAACTAAAACGTAAGCTTGCGGATAGTTTGGGGAAGCCAGAGTTACTCGAGGCTATGAATACACCACGTCCTGAGATGCGTAACTGGCAGTATGTCGTATTGCTTGGGGCATCGATGGGTGGCCCATTGGCGGTTAAAGAGTTTTTAGATAATTTGCCCTCCGAGCTGCCGGTGGCGATATTATTGGCGCAACACTTTAACGAAGGCATGCTCAATAGCTTACCCCGGATTTTAAACCGTCATAATACTTGGCGCTGTGACGTGATTTATAGTACGCAGCCTTTAATCACAGGGCGTTGTCTGATAGCACCGGTTCAACAATCTATCGTATGTGACTCAACCGGGCGTGTGATTTTCCTGTCGCATGGGTGGGCAAGCGGCTATCAGCCTTGTATTAGCCAGTTATTATCAAACTGCAGTGAGGTATTTGGTAATAACTTGGTGCATATTATCTTCTCCGGTATGGGGGATGATGGTAGTGATATGGCAGAGAAGGCCAAACAAAATGGTAGTCAGATTTGGGCGCAACGTCCGGACTCTAGTACCTGTGAGAGCCAACCGCAAAGTATGATTGATACAGGTTTTGTCGATTTGATTGACACGCCTAAGGGATTGGCTGAAGCGCTAGTGAAGTTATGCAAGCGGTCTGGCGCGAAGGTCACATCCACCTTATCATGATGATGGGTAAAGTTGTCAGCGCATCGGTAGGATTTATTAAAGCATTTTGATATAAATAATTGAGACAGGTATGGTAACTAAAGTAAAAAGCATCTTAGCGCAAAAAGAAGATCTAGAGATTTTGAGTGTGACAACCGGTCAGCTTGATATTGCGATCATTCCGGTGGTGGGCGCACCAAGCTGGATCGTACCGCAGTCGCTTATCTTATCTGTCGAGCCTTATACCGAGCGTGTATGGACATTGTTGTGGCAATCGCAAGACGTGGTGGTGTACCATCTATTCCCTAAAGAGGCACAACCCGATAATATTGTAATTTTAGAGAGTATTACCGATGTGTATCGTATCGGATTACAAATTCAAGGCGATATCAGCTATCATTCGACGCGAATTGTTGATTTAAAAGATGTTGATGATGAAACTTATCAACAAACTTTGCAGGCGCAATACCCACAGGCGCTTGAAGCCATCAATGCAAACTTGAATGGTAATGACAAAGACGAATATCTACCGCAGTTTTTACAGCAAAGCTATGTGTATCAGCCGGTAATGTTTGACGGACAAATTTACATCGTGCCGGATGTGGATAAATTATCGCACTTTTTAGTAGATTTGGATGGCTAAAGGGTGGTAATAGATTAAACGCGCATACCCCTTAGCACCTAAGGTATGATGATAATAATAAAAATCAACTTACAGATGACTAATAATTTTAACCGTAAGTGTAATAGCAAGTTTGATAATAATTTTTTTCAATCAATAATAAGGTAAAGCGATGGCATTATTTCCGGCGAGTGAACGCCCACAATCGATTCAGCCACATGGTGTGGCCAAATGGTCATTAGCGGTCAGAATTTTTCACTGGATTAGCGTGTTGCTACTAATTATCACTTGGGCAATGATAGAACTAAATGATGATGCCAGCACCGATAGCTATTTTGATTTGCACAAGGCATTTGGGCTAAGCGTACTGTTTTGGACGCTTGGACGTATCATTAGCCGTGTGTTGACCAAAGCACCCTTTACCATTCCTATGCCAAAATGGCAAACCGGCATCTCGCATTTGACCCATGCTGCACTATATTTTTTATTATTGGCGATGCCGTTAGCGGGTTGGTTATCGATCATGTACGATGGTGATGCCGTCAATTTCTTTGGCTTATTCACCATCCCAAATTTTGTGGGTGAAAATAGCGATATGGCAAACTGGCTTGAAGATGCGCATAAAGACTGGTTATGGCCGCTACTGTTGGGCTTTACTGGACTGCACGTGGCAGGCGCGTTATATCACCAGTTTATCCAAAAAGATAATCTGATATCACGTATGCGTTAAGGCGAAGTTCTTCATAAAAAAGCCCAAATCAATGATTTGGGCTTTTTGTATGTCATTATAACGTATGGGAAAAATCATACAGCCATTAGCGGCGATCCGGTAAGCTGATGTTCATTTCCAATACTTCCATATTGGCTTCCGCGTGATGCTGAATATTGACATCATCCACGTTTACACCTGATACGTAGTTATTGACAATCGCCAAAATCTCACGTTTCATTTTTTCGATACGTTCCGGGGTCAAACGGTTATGCAAGCGGTTTTCACTAGCCACGATGACTTTTAGACGTTCAGCTGCGGTATTCGCGCTACTTGATTTTGGCTCACTGCCAAATAAACTACTCCAGAATCCTTTTTTCATGACTTAACCCCCAAACCAACGTTGTAAGAAGCTTTTCTTTTTGACTTCAATATGACGGTATGGACGTTCTTCACCCAAAAAGCGTGATACCATATCATCATAGGTTTGACCGGCTTTCGACTCTTTGTTTAGAATCACGGGCTCACCTTGGTTCGATGCTTCAAGCACGCTATCACTTTCTGGAATGACACCTAATAGTGGCACTTTTAGAATATCATTTGAAATACTGTGAATATCCATCATTTCGCCACGCTCAGCGCGGTCAGCATTGTAGCGGTTAATCACCAAATGCTCACGTACCGAACCCAAGCCTTCTTCGACTTTTTTGGTACGGCTTTGCAAAATACCGATAATACGGTCAGAGTCGCGCACCGATGAAATTTCTGGATTGGTGACGATGATAGCCTCATCAGCGTAATACATGGCCAATTGTGCGCCACGCTCGATACCCGCCGGTGAATCACACACGATATAGTCAAACTGTTTTGACAGCTCTTCGATAACTTCTTTGACACCTTCATCAGTCAACGCGTCTTTATCGCGCGTTTGACTGGCAGGTAGGATAAATAAGTTACTCAGTTGTTTATCTTTGACCAAGGCTTGTGATAGACGGGCATTGCCACTAATCACATCAACGAAGTCATAGACGATACGATTTTCACAACCCATAATCAGGTCAAGGTTACGCAAGCCCACGTCAAAGTCAATGATCACGGTTTTGTAACCGCGTAATGCCAACCCGGTGGCAAATGAGGCACTGGTCGTGGTTTTGCCCACGCCACCTTTTCCTGAAGTAACGACAACAATTTTTGCCACGCGGCATACTCCTATTGAGACAAATAAGCTCGTCCACCCTTGGACCAGCCATGTTAAATAATATGGTTAAATACAAACGGTTAGCTTATCTAATATGATAAGACCAAACGTTAGTGTAGCATAAAATACCAATAAATCTGCAACTAGCCCGTCATTGTTAGGCGTAAAATGCGCCGTAATACGCAAATAACACTAAATATATTCAAAAGCTTATTGGATGTCCTTATTGGGTGTCTAGGTGTTCAAATACCAAGCCCTCACCATCCACATAACTAACTTGTACGGCTTGGTTAATAAATTCGGTTGGGATATTTTCTTTTAAACAATACGTACCAGCCACCGATACCAGTGATGGATTAAATTTTAAACAAAAAATCTTGGCGTTTTGATCGCCTGTTGCCCCAGCCACTAAGCGGCCTTCGGCTTTGCCATACACGTGCAAGCTATAATCAGTGATGGCTTCAGCCCCAGCATTAATGCTTTTGGTCAAAATCAAATCGCCACCGACATGGTTAATACTTTGGCCAGAGCGTAAAATCTGGTTATGTACCAAGTCACCTTCCACATGTGAGCCAATCAGTGAGGTATGATGGGTATCAATCGTGAGTTTGGTATTATCTGGTACGGGTGCACTGGTTTTGGTTTCATCGGCTTTGACCGGTGCTGTCGTTTCGATGTTAGGTTTTACAATTGTTTCTGAACTAGATACAGTGCTAGCCTCACTCATACTAGGGTTCGTCACACTAGATTCAGCCCCGATGGTCGTTTTTGCTTTTGGGGTAGCGGGTTTGTGTTTACCATCAATACGTTGACCATCGACTGGGAAAATCGCAATATGCAATTTTTCCGCTTCTTCGTCCAATTCACCTGTCACCAAGCCAATCGGCTGAAGCCCTAACGCCCAAAGCCCATCCCAAAGGGCTTTAAGTTCAAGCAGTTCATCATAGCTAACCACGACCGGCATCTTACTTTGGCGTTTTTGGCCAAGCTTAGCTTTGATATTTGCCAAGATGGTGTCAATGTCATTACCCTGAATATGTAAGCGGGTAAAGTTGAGCATCCGACCTGTAAAACGCACTTGCACAGCGGTAGGCTTAACGTCATTTACCGGTTGCGTATCGTTTGACAAAATAGCGGACGAAGTATCTGATTTATCCATGGTGTTATCTGTGGTTGAATCGTCTGCATTCGGCGATGAAGAAGGGGTAGCTAGCGCAGTATCATACATGATTAGATAACCTATCGTTGTCATTTCGCAGCCATATTAACAACTATTTAACAAAACAACAACCTACGCGAAAGGCTTATCTAAGATCGTGTTTTCTTAGACAAATTTTCTGCGTGGTATCCCAAGAATTTTGCTAAAACAAGCCAAGATTTAGCGTGTCTGAAAGGCGGCTTGGTGTTTCCATTGTTGGATTTTTACCTGCTCGGTCAAGGCAGTCAAGCTTTCATGGATGATAGAGCTGACTAAGGTTTCGAGCGCTGGACTGGTCGTGTCAAGTTGTGACAGTTGTGATGCTATTTGGCGGTAGATTTTATCCAGTTGGTCAGGTTGGGTGAGGTTTTGGCTGAGGGTTAAGGTCAGGTTTTCACCAATATGTTGTCCCAAGTTCATGAGTTGGCTTTCGATAAGGCTACCGGCAATCGGAATCATACGCAGCGCACGGCGTAGCTCAGGCGTATCCATCAATGCTTGCTGAATCGCGACCCCAACCTGCTCGGATAGGGCAGCGGCAAACGGTGCATGCCCAGAACCTGTGGTGTTTTTTACCAGTGGGGTGACCTCTTGTTGTAAGACTTCTAAAATGACTTGTTCAATCTCATCACGATGTTTATCAATAATTGATTGGACGAGGTGACCATCGGTATGCTGTATCTCGGTGCGAATATTATCAATCGCGGTCAAAATTACCCGGTCAGAAATCTCTTCCATCACCACACCGTAATAAAATTTGCCAGTTTTTAGCCATTTTTGTGGTAACACTTGATAGCCAAGTTGGTGCAAGCGATAACCAATGACCCCGGCACGCAATAGCCGTAAGGCGCGTAGCTGCGGCGCACAGCCTAACACCTCATACCAATGAATAAACGGGAAGAAAAACCAGCGATAGTGGGTTTTTCGGACAATGGCCATGACCCAACGCACCAGTAATTCGGCAATCAAATACAGCGTAAAAAACCCACTCACTGTCTTATAAATGGGGTGCCAGTTGGTGCGATATTCCATCAACCAACTGGTCGCATGGCCCCAATCAGCCATGTTGAGCATAAAGCTACTCATCAATAGCGCATCAACGCCCATCAATAGTAAGTCAATAATAATGAGTAATAACATTACAGCATCATATGCCAATTGCCAACGACTTGGGCTAGGGATAGGACTTGGTTGATGACGCGGTTTTTGCGATTGAGAAGCGGGCGTAGAGGCGATGACAGTGGTCATAAAGTTTTTTGGCTCGTTGTTTAACAATAAGTTTTAAGCATGGCAAAAAGCTCACTGTCAACATAATGATAACTAGACAATGAGCGTAAAACCTCGGACTAATTGGCTGATGTTTTGGCAAGTTCGGCGCGCATGGTATCAATGCGCTGTTGTTTTTGTTGCCATAGCTGCTCGAGCCAAGCATACATATCGGCCTTGGTTGCCTCATCTTCTTGATAGCGACCTGCCAATAATCGCTGCATCAAGTCCGGTGGGACAGTGACGTGACGTACATCAACAGCAATGCGGCTAATATTACCTTGCCACAAGTCTTGATAGTTTGGAATGCCATCAGGATAGACGATAGTCACGTCTAACACCCCATCAATCACATCACCTAACGCACCCAACGCTAACGCAATACCACCCGCTTTTGGTTTGAGCAAGTCCGAAAATGGCGATTGTTGTTGGTCATGTTTTTGTTGGGTAAAGCGCGTTCCTTCAACAAAATTTAGCAAGGTAAATGGCTTATTGACCAACAACTGGCAAGCGCGTTTGGCTTCTTCAAAGTCACGGTTTTTGAGCGCAGGATTTTTAGCAATCGCTTCTTTTGAGTAGCGCTTCATCATCGGAAAGTCCAAAAAGTAAAACGCTTGTCCCACCACTGGAATATAGATGAGTTCATGTTTGGTAAAAAAACGGGTCAAGGGTAGACGATTTTCGCTGATGTATTGAATAACCGTGGTATCGACCCACGACTGGTGGTTACTGATAAGAATATATTTACCATTGACCGATAAGTCATCAGGCACCGAGAGACTAAAGTCGATATTGGGTAGTACCTTATCAATCAGTTGGTTATTGGTGTGAATCCAGTGGTCACTGAGTTTGAGGACAGCTTTATCAGCGAGTGAATTGCCTGTAAAGGTTTTGACAAGACCCATTCCCCACAATGGTACGCTGAGCAGTGAGGAATTTGCAGCAATAGTGCCAGTGGTCGCAGCAAAGGTTGCCACTTTTGCTAAGGTTGGGGAAGTTTGACGCAGTTTACCCAAAGTAGCTTGGATAAAATTATCACCTTTGGCGTCCTTATGAGCAGGGTCTGAAGGTTGCTGTAATGAACATTTTTTCAAGCTATTGGACATGGTAGCTTCCTTTTTTGAAATGTTATAACGATAAATTGAACAAAAAATCGTAAATGCTTCTTATACTTGATGGTGTTTAGTGTAGCAAACGTTAATTTAGTGACCTAGTAGAATTTTACACAATTTTTGCACAGTAACATTAAAGCAAATCGCAAAAATAAACCGCTTTAAAAATATATTGAAAAATCAGTAGTTTAAAAAATAGTCAAAAATAGTCATTTTTATTTATTTATTTAATCAACAAATGTTTCAGGAAATATTTGGTAACAATATCATCAGAGGGGATACAAGCTTTGACAAAATGTTACACACAGATAGGGCGATTCTTGCATAATACAGTCAGGAACACGCTAGCAGCTATACTTGAACTTGAGTTCAGTTGTATGCGCAATCATATGATTGGATAAAAGTGAGTGGCTAGAACCAAAACCCAATTAACAACATAAAATAAATTTGCCTTAATTCATAACTGAAGTAGGCAGCTATTGAGGAGCATCATTATGCGTACTAAATTATTATTAGCTACTGTTGTATCTGGCGCTATGTTAACTGGTTGTGCAACGACCCCAGGTACGACTGGCACAACTAGCATTACTCAAAATAAAGCCGTTATCGGTGGTCTATTGGGTGCAGCAGCGGGTGCTGGTATCTCTAAAGCGACTGGCGGTGAAAAGACTGGCCGTGATGCAGCAATCGGCGCAGCACTTGGTGCTGGTGTTGGTTACTACATGCAAAAACAAGAAGCTCAACTACGTCAACAAACTGCCGGTACTGGTGTAACTGTTGTACGTGACCCAGTGACTAATAATATTAACTTGTCAATCCCAGAAGCGGTAACGTTCAAAGTTGGTCAATCAACCATCTTACCAGGCTTCTACGGTACATTGAACAACGTAGCATCAACCCTACGTCAGTATGACCAAAGTTCAATCCAAGTGAATGGTTACGCGTCAGTTGAAGGTGATGCTAACATGAACTTAGCGTTGTCACAAAACCGTGCAAATGCTGTACGTAACTACTTGGTTAACCAAGGTGTTTCATCAGCACGTGTTAGTGCAGTAGGTCGTGGTGAAACTAGCCAGTTCGGTTCATCTTACGAGCCTAACCGCCGTGTAGAAATGACCATCCTTGCGCCACAAAGCGTAAACTAATCGATGCTTAGCTTCGGCTAATCATTGAAAAGTCAAAAACCGCTCAGCTAATTTAGTTGGGCGGTTTTTTTTGTTATTGATAACTTAAAGATATTAATTAGGCTAACCGCTAGATTTTTTGCAATACGTTGTTATAGAGTTACTAGAGAATACTGACAATCACATTATTACCAGTATCCAACGCTTGCTCATAAAGTACTTTTAACTCAGTATAAGAATTGGCGACTTCCTTAACCAAGTTTTCGCGCTTGTCTTGCCAAATCTTATCAGGGAATAACTTAGCCTCGCGCAGGGCTTTCATGGTCAGCTTATCCAAGCGTTTATGGATATTGACCTGTTCTAGCGCATCCACCACTTCAGCAATCATGGCCCAATCAGTATAACCGATGAAGTCAGCATCTTCTGATTCACTAAATGCGTCCACCCCTAAGACAAACTCGCTTAACGGATTTTCTGGTACTGGGTTAGTGGCTGATTGTTTGGTGAGGACAAAGTGTAGCACGTCCCATAGTTTGCCCAAGTCGACATGCGGGTGTTTATCAGATTCAATCAGGGCAATCACCGCATCGGCAAGTTGGTTATCATCAAGCTGTTGAAGTTGGGCTAGCGTGTCGTTATCCACGATTAAATATTCTGCAATCATAACGTATCCTGAATCAAAGGGTAAAATGTGATGGTAAAGTCAGTATATCAGTTCAAACATCAAGCTTAATTGATGAGTCCCGAGGCGATATTAATCATCAATGCCAAAATCGACACATTAAAGAAAAAAGCGAGCACACAGTGTAACGTGCCTAATTGGCGTGCTTGGCGGGTAGTAAACGCCACATCCGCAGTCTGTCCTGATGTGCCGATGATAAACGCAAAGTACAAAAAATCCCAATGATTGGGTTTTTCCTCATTTTGCAATTGTTGCTTATCAGTTTGCTCTGTTGGGTCAACATCAGTTGTACCATGGTCGGTTGTATCGCTGTCAGTTTTATCAGTGTCAGTTGGATTGATATCGGTGGGAAAATCTAAAATCTGACGATGGTACTTATTTTCCATTCGATAATACAGGGATGCGTAATGCAGTGCAAATAAGGTATGAATGACCAACCACGAACTGACAATGGTCAAAAAGGTCAAACCCAAATGAAACGCCATCAATAGACCTTGCGCATCTTTACTCACTGCCAACTCTTGGATAATCGCCATAATACTGACAACCGATGCCGCCAGTGCCAATAACAACATCAAGATAGTGCCTTCATCTTCTTCAATCGCTTTATTAAGAATGTGCGCACTGTCCGCATGATACATCATCATATAGACTGTGATTAAATAAGTAATCACACCGATATTCCAAGCCAGCAAAAAATGGCTAATGGGTTTTAGCTCACTATACGCACCGGCAATCGGTAAAAAGTCCAATACATGCGCCAAATACGGCAAGCCCCAATACGCGATGCTGCCCACGAGTATCGCGATGATTAAGCGTGGACGGGTAGCAAAGAAGCGATAGGTATAAGCGAACATCGTAAATCCTTGGCATGATTAACGCGCACGAGTGGGGCGCTTGTTGGCATTAATTTTCGGGCTGTTGGGTTGGTGCTTATGCTTATGCTGAGTGCTAGACTTACGTTTTGATAAGTTATGCGAGTTAGGTGAGTTAGGTTTGCCCGAAGTACCAGACGAAGTATGGTTAGGAGTTTGTCTTGGGTAACTCACATTCAATCGCTTTAAATCAGCGGGTGACAAGGTAAGACAGCGTTGCTCACCCACGGCTAACTCGCCCAAGCTAAAGCCACTTGATGCCATTCGAATCAACCGCAAACATGGCAAGCCCACATGCGCGGTCATACGCCGTACTTGGCGATTTTTGCCCTCAAAAATCGTAATGGCAAGCCATGTGGTTATCGCACGTTTGGCGATATTATCAGCGGCTGGCCAAAGCTGTTGTGCGCTATCGTCAGGCAAAATCTCAATCAGTGCGGGTAGCGTTTTACCATCTTTTAGCAAGACGCCGTCACGTAGTTGTTGCAGTTGGGCAGCGGTGGCTTGTCCTTCGACCTGTACCCAGTAAGTCTTGCCTTGCTTGTTACCGGCATTGGCCTTGGGTGGATGGGTCAAGGCTTTATTCACTTGACCATCATTGGTTAGCAGCAGTAATCCCTCAGAAATCGCGTCAAGCCGACCCGCGACTCGCAAGCTTTTATCGCTAAAATAATCGCTTAAAGTGGCAAAGTTATTATTATCATCATTACGAAATTGACTCAGTACCCCATAGGGTTTATTGAATAAAATTAGCGTCGGTGCGTCGGTACGAATTGATGCAGTTAGCGACACTGTTTGGGAGGCGTTTGGTGAAGTTTTTTGAGGAACGCTTTGGGCTGCGCGTTGGTTAGACTGGCGAGACACAGGTTTTACCATAAAAGCGCCTTAACACAAGGATAAAGTAATCAGAGTCAAGGCGCTATCATAACATGAAACCATAACGGCTAAAAAGAAAGGCTAAAAACAACGGGTAACATACCCATCTCATGGGCAGTTACGAACAGCCTTCAACGAGTCGAATGGTTTCTGGGGTGCCGACTTCGATGCTATCGACAGTGCCGGTTAATAATGATTTGTCGGTGGCTTTCCATGCATTAGGCGCGATGTCATTGCTAGATAGCTTTTTGCCGCCACTCATGAGGTATTTGATTTGGTTGTGGTTAGGCAAGGTATAAATCAGTAAATACTGACTGGCCGAGCCATCGTCATATTTGTTGACTTCATATTGTGGTGGCATTTTATGAGCGGCCAACACTTTAGCAACGCTGTCACCGATTTTTACCCCAGAAAACACGCTAATTTTACTGTCTTGGATATACACTGAGCCAAATTTATTGTCCATGATTAATAGATTGGCGGGCAAATTGTCAGCGGTTGATTTCGCACCCACAGGTACATAGTAGCATAGCGGGTCTGGCTCTAGGCGATTGGGGTATGCCAAACCTGCACGTTGCAAGTCAGCCTTGGTCACTGTTTGCCCATACGTCAATGCGCGTATGCCAGCTTCGGTGACATCGGCTGACTGTATAGCGGTTGCACTGGCCACCGTATTGGATGTCATAGGGGTGGAAGTACTAGTAGTTGAGGTACTAGTATTGGACTGTGTACTGGCTTGTGGGTTATTTGCTTATGTATTGCTTGAAGTCGTGGTCGATTTGGGTTGGCAGGCGCCAAGTCCTAATAGCAGTAAAACACTGCTAATACAAACCGCACGTTGGTAAGTTGTTTTCATGAATCCTTCCTTGTTATTTTGGTATCGTTATTATTTTTCAGTCTGTTAGTTTATGCGGTCATAAAATATAGCAAACTCGGCCATTGTTGGCTGTAAGTAATTGTAGAAAAGAATGAATTATCCAGTGGGTTTTACATAAATGCTAAATCGACGATGCCGATTTGTGGGCGGCAAATATGCTACTATATAACGCTAAACGCGATTAAAACTGCAGAGATAGGGTTATGCATTATCAAGTGAGTTTTGATACCTCATTGGCTTGGCAGGTAATGGCAGATTGGCAAATGCCGGACACGCCATTTATGCAGTTTGCTTTTTGGCAGGCGCTGTTCGATAGTCGTGCCATTGGTGAGGGCAGTGATTGGCTGACGATGTTTGCCTTAGTTAAGGACTCGAATGATAACTTAATTGCCAGCATGCCTGTCTTCGTTAAAGACCATCACCAAGGCGAGTATGTATTTGATTATGCATGGGCGGAAGCTTACAGTCGCTATGGTCAAGACTATTATCCGCGACTGGTGACCAGTGTACCATTCACGCCCGTGACTGGCGGGCGAGTGTGGCTGGCACAGGGACAGACGCTCACGGCTGAACTTTGGCAAGCCTTGAGTCAAGCGGTTGATCATCTCGCCAAGCAAGTTAACGCCTCAACGTGGCATGGGCTGTTTTTGCCTGATACGCTAGTAACGCTTGATAAAGCAAGCGAATATGAGCATTTACAGCGCTTGGGCTGTCAGTTTATGTGGTTTAACCAAAACCTACAGGGCGAAAGGTTTGGCGATTTTGATGAGTTTCTGAGTATTTTGACCGCTAAAAAACGTAAATCTATCAAAGTCGAGCGGCAAAAAGTCGCTGCACAGGGCGTGACCTGTCAGATAAAACTTGGGCAGGAGATTGGCGAGGCCGACTGGCAGGTATTTTATCAGTGCTATGCCATGACTTACTTGGTACGGGGTCGTAGGCCGTATCTGAGCTTGGGTTTTTTTGAGCAGATTGGCAAGACCATGACGGATAACTTGATGCTTGCCCAAGCCAAAGATCACCAAGGCAATATCGTCGCCTGTGCGCTATTTTTCTATGACAGCGATCCAGCGGTTAGTACCTTATATGGTCGTTATTGGGGCAGCTTAGCCGAGTATGATAGTCTGCATTTTGAGTTGTGTTATTATCAGGGTATTGCGTTTGCGATTGCCCAAGGTTTGCGCCAGTTTGACCCTGGTACCCAAGGTGAGCATAAGCTGATTCGTGGCTTTCGCCCGGTACTTAGCCATTCATTACATCGTGTGTATGATGTGCGCTTTGCACCGGCGATTGGCCATTATTGTGAGCAAGAGCGTGCGGGCGTGTTGGGGTATTTTGAGGAGGCAATGACTGCGGTGCCATTTAATCAAAACTATATCGAGGCGTTGCCGAATATCATCGCCACATTAAATTAATAACGCTATTTTTTAAAATTTTTATTGACCAAATTTTGTGATACTTCATGGATAATACCCAAATTCAGCCAGTTTTTTTAACCAATCAACGCCCTAATGCTAAGCTACTGCCTTGGCTATTGGCAACTGGCTCATTGACCGCCAAGTTTGAGGCCTTATCTGGGCAACGGCTGCAAGTGACGTCAACCTTTGAGGGGCGGGTGCGACTCAAGTCGGATGAGTTAAAAAAACTTGGCATTAACGACAACCGTCCACATTCCGCATGGGTGCGTGAGTCATTGTTAGCACCGAGTGTACACAGTCCGGCTTGGGTCAAAGCACGCTCGGTATTCCCGTTTGTCAGCCTAACTGGTGAGGCAAGAAAGCTTGCCAACTTGGGTAGGACGCCCATCGGCTATGTGATGTTCGGTCGCCAAGGCGCGGTATTAGTCAAGCGTTGGCTTGAATTGACGGGCGATGGGTGGATGCGCACCAGTTTGTATGATTGGCAGGGGCGGCGGCTACTGGTGAGCGAGACGTTTTTGCCAAGTTTTTTATCTATCATTGCGCCTTAATAGTAAAATATAGTTCGCCTGTATGTTTACAATTCTGTAATGTGTCGTTACTATAAATACATAATGAATATAAGGACAGGATAGACAGACGCATGGCCAATCAATTAAAAAATGTGGTGCTGACAATGTTATTAGCCGTGACATCAACTGCACAAGCAGGATTTCTGGATAGCTTAAGTACGATTCGCAATGTCGTAGGTGATATCGGCTACACCGCCAATGTCATCACAGTATCAAAACAAGCCACCAAGAACATGACAGATGACTTAGGTATCACCGGCCAAAAGCCAAGCGAATATGAAAACGTGACGACGCAAAATACGGGGTCAAGTCTTGTCAGTGGTGATATGTTGGTCGGTAAATTAACCAATACCAAGCTATACGCCACCAATAACAAAACCACGCTAATCAGCAGTGTCACCCAAAATGAGCCAATGGTCTATTTGGGCGAAGAAAAAGATGGTTTCTTGCGTGTTAGCACGGACAAAGGTGAAGGTTGGGTCGAAAAACCGTTAGTAGCAAGACGCTAAATTAAGCGATTTTTACGAAACATCAAACTTTTACTGGCTAAGCCTATTTGATGCGGTTGAATCAATAGGGTTCACGATAGGTTTGAATAGTATAAGGCAATTCGTCATGAGTTGCCTTTCTTTATGAGAATTCAACTTAACATGAATTTTAAATAACCACTTATCAATTAAAGCATGATAAACTAATCGTCATATTTCTTGCCCAGCCTATCGATTTCTTATAAGAGGAATTTGTATGTACCAAAGTACCAAAATTAGCGAATTTGACCCTGCCTTATATGCTGCTATGAGCGATGAAGCCAAGCGTCAAGAAGACCACATTGAGCTTATCGCATCAGAAAACTACTGCTCGCCAGCGGTGATGGAAGCGCAAGGTAGCCAATTGACCAACAAATACGCAGAAGGCTATCCAGGCAAGCGTTACTATGGCGGTTGTGAGTTCGTTGACGTGGTTGAACAATTAGCGATTGACCGTGCAAAAGATTTGTTCGGCGCAGATTACGCCAACGTCCAACCACACGCGGGTAGCCAAGCGAATAGCGCGGTATTCTTAGCGTTATTAAAAGCCGGTGATACCGTTCTAGGTATGAGCTTGGCGGACGGTGGTCACTTGACTCACGGTGCCCACGTTAACTTCTCAGGCATCAACTACAAAGCGGTACAATACGGTATCGACAAAACCACTGGCAAAATCGACTATGATGAAGTCGCACGTCTTGCCCAAGAACACCAACCAAAAATGATTATCGCCGGTTTCTCAGCGTATAGCCAAGTGGTTGATTGGCAAAAATTCCGTGAAATCGCAGACAGCGTTGGCGCGTATTTGATGGTTGATATGGCACACGTTGCCGGTCTAGTGGCAGCCGGTGTATACCCAAGTCCAGTCCAAATCGCTGACGTAACGACCACCACCACGCACAAAACCTTACGTGGCCCACGTTCAGGTCTGATCTTGGCCAAAGCCAACCCAGAAATCGAGAAAAAACTGAACTCTGCGGTATTCCCAGGTAACCAAGGTGGCCCATTGATGCACGCGATTGCGGCAAAAGCTGTGTGCTTTAAAGAAGCGCTAAGCGATGACTTCAAAGCGTACCAACAACAAGTGGTAAAAAACGCCAAAGCCATGGCAGAAGTGATTCAATCACGCGGTTACGACATCGTGTCTGGTGGCACTGAAAACCACTTGATGCTTATCAGCTTAATCAAGCAAGAAATGACTGGTAAAGACGCTGACCGTTGGTTGGGTGAAGCTTTCATTACGGTAAATAAAAACGCGGTACCAAACGATCCAAAATCACCATTCGTGACTTCAGGTATTCGTATCGGTACGCCAGCGGTTACCACACGCGGTTTTGGTGAGCAAGAAGTTAAAGACTTAGCTGGTTGGATTTGTGACGTATTAGACAGCAAAGGTGATGAAGCGGTTATCGCATCAGTCCGTGAAAAAGTCAAAGCCGTATGTGCTAAATTCCCAGTATACGAGCAAGCATTCGTGTAAGCGAATAACTGCTTATTTAACGGATTAATAGAAAAGGCCGACATCGTTATGTTGGCCTTTTTTAATGCCTAAAATTTTTTACAACCCAAACATAAAGTTATAAATATGTAACAGTGGCACTCTAAAATTACGCCTTTTTTAATTATGCAACATTTGTCATTATTTTGTTGCATATAATGGTTGCTTTTTAATTGAGGAGAGATGATGAAACAACGATTT
Organism: uncultured Moraxella sp.; assembly: GCA_937975585.1. Taxonomy (GTDB): domain Bacteria; phylum Pseudomonadota; class Gammaproteobacteria; order Pseudomonadales; family Moraxellaceae; genus Faucicola. The sequence goes on from CALJUC010000291.1 coordinate 44,477, forward strand.
GCAATGGGTACATTAGGCTGTATGGTTAGTGCGCTGGTCTTGACAGGTTGTGCGACCTTACCGGAGTCTATGCCGATTATTGTGACGCCACCAGTCGATAATAGCGTGCATGTACAAACCCAAAGCCAACAGGTGATTCAGGCCAACGAAGCATCAGCCTTGAACGGTGAAAAACACGGCTTGATTCGCCAAGCCGATGCCTGTCTGGATGTACATGGTGATGATGGCAAAACCGTGATTCGTTACCAATGCTATGGTAAAGCCAATCAGCTATTTAGCCGCCACGCTGACCAAACGATTCGCCAAGGCGATAAATGCCTAGATGTGGTGGGTGAGGGGCAGCGAGATGGCACGCCAGTGATTATGTACGCTTGCCATGCCAAGGCCAATCAGCAGTGGTATCGTGATGGCCAACAATTACGCAATGTCCAAACAGGCAAATGCTTGACCACGACCGACCAAAACAAAGCGGTCATCGCAAGCTGTCAAAACGCGCCCAATCAACGTTTTATGTTTTAAGCAGTTACCATATCCGATGATTTTGCCTTACGGCTAAAACGTGACAAAAAGCCTTTAATTTTGGCTGAAAAGCTGCTTTTCTCGCGTTCACTGACTTCAGCAACGGCATGGCGTAACTGTAGTTTTGGTTGCGCCACCAGCTGTTCATGATGTGAAAATGCACGCTGTAGGCTGATATTGAGCATGGATAAATTCGTTGGGCGCGGTAGGTAGCGATAGACTTGGCCTTTATTAATCAAATCAATCAGACTATTAGCGTCTTTAAACTCCGTAAGTACCAGTACTGCTAATTCAGGGTAGCTATTTTTTAGTGAGTAAATAATCGGTGCGATATTTTCGCCACCTAGACTCACATCGGTCAATGCCACCGCAAAGGTCTGCTGTGATAACATCTCATGGGCTTGTTCAAGGGAGCTCGCCCAATACACATCCAAGTCAGCAAAGCGTTGTTTTAACTGTAAATACACTTCTTCATGGTCATCCATGACAAGCACACGGCGCTTGACCAAGTCGTGTGCGTTAATGATGGGAGCTTCTGTGGTAGGCTGCTCATTGATGATGTGCTGGGTTTGGATAGCGATATCAGTGGCTTGATAAACCACATGTTTGAGCTCATCGGTTTGCCATGGTTTGGTGATGTAGCGGAAGATTTCACCCTCGTTGATGGAATTCACCACCGCATTAAGGTCGGCATAACCCGTCAGCAAGATTCGCACCGTATGCGGCGATACTTCTTTGACGTCTTTTAGCACATCAACCCCAAGACGTTGGGGCATGCGTTGGTCGCTCACCACCACTTGCACATCGTGTTGTTTGACGTACTCAAGCAAAGCGTCAGGATTGGTGGTGGTAAAAACGTCATGGGTGTCACGAAAGTGCATTTTTAACGTGCGTAAAATACGTTCTTCATCATCGATAAAAGCAATTCTTGGTTTGATTTGGTTCATCATGACCTCGGAAAAAATAACGGACAGTTATGTATTACGGGTTAAGTACTTCTTCTATCACTTATTACATACAGCTTTGGTTAATCAAGTAGCAAGCGTTTGGTGCTAGCATTCGCTGCTGTGACTTGAGTTTTGGGTAAAGTTAAGGTAAAGGTCGTTCCTTTGCCCACGGTAGAGTCAACGTCAATCTTACCGTGATGCTGTTCCATGATTTGGGCAGAAATTGCCAAGCCCAAACCCGTGCCTTCACCCGCGGCTTTGGTGGTAAAAAACGGCTCAAAAATCTGTTGAATCACTTCATTACTCATGCCTGAACCCGTATCACTGACGCGGACATACACATTGGCATCATCTTCAAGGCTTTCGACGGTTAAGGTGCCATTGCCATCCATCGCTTGGGCCGCATTGTTAAACAAATTGAGTAACACTTGATTGATTTGTGAAGGGTTACAGCTAATCTCGCTGACCGCGTGCAAATCAGTGACAACTTCAAGGGTTTTTAGGTTATTACGCGCGATAGTCAATGAGCTAGTGATACAGGCATTGATGTCGGTATCCTTGATTTTGGCTTCATCGAGTCGCGAGAAGTCGCGCAAGTTGACCACCAGTTCTGAAATTTGTGTGACCCCAAATTGGGCATCTTCGACCAAACCCGTTAAGTCATCATGCAACGCATCGGCCACCAATTCATCACCACAAGCAATGGTGTCACCAATCGCTTGCTCAAGTTGGCTATCATCTGCATTCGGGTCGGCAACCACGCTTTTTAGCTGTTGGGTACGCTGTACCAATTCTTCATAGCGGCCAAGGCTTGCGTCAATCAACTCTAAGTTACTACTGACATAACCAAGCGGGGTATTGACCTCATGGGCGACACCCGCAACCATCTGACCCAAGGTTGACATTTTCTCGGCTTGAACCAATTGCACTTGTGACGCTTTGAGGTCTTTTAATGCCTGGTTAAGATGCTCGGTGCGCTCAACCACTTGCTGTTCAAGGCGTTCATTGACTTGGGCAAGTGCGCCTTCATTCTCGACCACGCGATCAATCAACTGATTCATCGAGTCGGTGATGACTGCGATTTCGCTCACCTGAGTCGGTGGGAGTTTATGCTCGGTCAGTGCCAAGTAACGCTTTTGCTCAACCAAGTCACCCAAGGTACTAACGGA
>CALJUC010000292.1 GCA_937975585.1 uncultured Moraxella sp.
AATACTCAATACTTTAATGGTGTGTATGATCCAACCGCAGGTGAAACAGGAATTTATCAAACAGGGCTAAAAGTACAACTAGCAAAGAACTGTAATACCACAACTCCTATAGCTATTAAAACGGTTGATGTGAATACAAATGGTACTTATAGCATTACCGCGACCCAAACTGAAATGGCAGGTGCAACCAATGTCTGTCTGATTGAACAAGAACCAGGTGGTAACTTAACAACATACCCTGTGGATACCACCAACAACCAGCTCAATGTAAACTATGTTGCCACGACCTATAACTATCCCAATCTCAACTTTGGTGAAGTCAGCCAAAATAACGCAGGCTTAGTATTGGTTAAAGAGCAAGCTGTCAATGATTGTAATATCACCAATACCGCTATGTTAGGCTTGACTTATAACGCTGTCACTCAGTCAGGTATCGATGCGCGTAAGTGCGTGGCGTACAAAATCACCGCTTATAACCGCACTAATTTGACCAACCCATTAACCAATGTGCGAATCACAGACGCGCTACCGAAAAAAGGCGTCAATGGCTCTACAGTTAACTCACTATTAGACAATCCTTTAGATACTACGTTAACTAACTTCAAAGTTGACACTGCCAATAGTGTGGCAATTGGCGCAAATGGTACAGTAGTTAGTGATGTTCAGTCACTAGCCAAAGGCGCTAGTCGTTCACTGTATTTCAACACCAAGTATGACGCTAATTCAAAATAATTACATTTTATAAAATTAAAAAGACCATTAATGTGGTCTTTTTTTATTGCTACATTTATTTACAATTTTTAAGAAGCCAGTTGCTTATGAGTGGTAGATTTACACGATAAACGGTCGAAAATTACTAAAAATTAATTTTTAATACTGCCTATGGAACTATTTATATGATTGAAACTAATTTTCAATTTTTCTAAACAGTTAATAATTCATTTAAAATCAAATATTTGGTTAAATGTTTCTTTTATTAATCAAAAAAACAAAAGTTAAATAAAAGCTTAATTTATATTAGATTGCATACTGATAGAATGCCTCAACTAAAGTTCTAAATATTAGCTCATGATGAAATTTTAGTCGATAAAAGGTTTATCACTTGAAATTTGCATTTTATCGCTTTTTCGACTTTCTTTCGGTATCAACATGCTAATAATGAAATTTATTAAGGTATAATGTACGTCAGATAACAAAAGAGGTATTTACATGATACACAAATCACACAATTTAAAAATTGCCAAAACTTTAGCCCTATCCACTGTATTGGGCATAAGTCTGGCAAATATTGCCCATGCCGCAGAGGCATTGACAGTTAATTTACAAGCAAAACAGGTTGTTACTGAAAATGGTAAGCCGGTTCTAAAAGCTGTAAGCCGTGCCAAAAGTGGTGATGTCATTCAGTATCAAGCAACTTACCGTAATAACATCCAAAAACCTATGACGGATCTGGCTTTGACCCTCCCTGTCCCAGCGAATATGGTCTATGTCGGCTCAAGCTCCCCTGCGCCTACACAAGCCAGTTTAGATGGCAAAAAATTTGAGAATTTGCCAATTCTGCGTAAGGTCAATGGCAAAATGGTTGAAGTACCCGCATCGCAGTATCGTGCGCTACGCTGGATTGTCAAGACCTTACCTGCTCAGCAGAGCACCACTGTTAGTTTGAATGCAAAAGTGCAATAACTGGGTAATTTTTTTATTTTTAATGGTTTGCTGTTACCTATAACGTCTTATTTCATTAGGGCGTTTTCCCCAAGTCTTATTTTTTTCCTATTTTCGGAGTTATGAATGAAAAAATTTAATTTTAACCCTAATGTACTGACAGCTGGCGTAGCGTTAGCCTTGGGTTTAGTATCAGGTAGTGCTAATGCTAGCACAACTACGAGCCAGAGCAGTACGGCAGGCACGATTACCAATACCGCTGAAGCCACTTATTCAGTGGACGGTGTTGCTCAGCCTAAAGTTACTTCAAATGCGGTCACAGTCAATACCAGCGAAGTAGCGAACTTTACCTTAGTAGCGACACAAGGTGCTTCTGCGACTGATGATAAAAACGAAGCACAAGTTGCAACACCAGGTCAAGCAACGACATTTACCAATACACTTACCAATACAGGTAACTTATCAGATACCTATACCCTAAATATTACCCAAAATGATGAAAGCACCATCACGACGGGTAATCAGGATTATAAATTCACCTCACCAACCGCTATCACCTATGTAATTAAAAATGCAGATGGTAGTACACCAACTGCTGCCCAGCTTGCACCGGGTCAAGCTCAAACAGGTACAGTACCAAGTGGTAGCTCAATTTCGTTATTACCAGGTCAATACGCTGAACTAAGCTACAATGTGACAACGCCATCAGACCAAGTTGGTGGTCAAAGTGGTGTGGGTACGCTTGAAGCAACAAGTACCAAAATCAAATCAGGTGGTACACTTATTAACGAAAACCAAGCAATTGTCAGGTTGCCGGTATTCGCTATCACAAAAACTGCGACGAATACTAATATTGATCTAAATGCTGCCAATCCTTCCATTGACTATAGTATTACTGTTAAAAATGATGGTAATGCTAGCTATGCTGCTGATGCAGTGGGCGTGTTAATCCAAGACAAACTTCCAATTGGTCTAAGTGTAGACAAGGGTACTGCAGGTATCACTGTAAGCTCTACTGATGGCTCAACTAGCAATGGTTCTGCGCCACAAATTCTTACGTCAGGTAGTCAGCAGATTATCGCTATCAGTGGCGTTGATCTAAAAGTCGGCGAAACAATGACAATTACTTTCAAAGCATTGGTTAATAAAACAACTGTGGATAAGACTAAGCCATTGGTCAATAACGCTGATGTGTATGACAACTATGGTACTACCACGCCAACGGCGGGTGATAACCCAACGTCCGATATTAAAGATAGCACTGCAACGTCTGACCCAAAAAATGCTCACGTACCCGATGATCCAAATGGCACAGGTACAGGTGGTGATAACTCAACACCTGTTAGCTTTAGCAACCGTGGTCTTACTTTAACAGGTTCAGCGACAGCGGAATTACCACCGACTTCAGCTACACCTGCTACCTATACCGAAACCATTACCAACACAGGTAACAATCCTGAAAGTGGCTTAACCTTCACTATCACGAATCCAAGCACGTCTGATAACATTACTCCTTCAAATGTTGTTTATACTGCTCCAAATGGTACTAAAACTACATTAACGCCTAATGCGAACGGTGTATATACCATCCCAGGTAGTATTGGTTCAGGTCAGACTGGCACGATTACTTATGATGTCGTCACTACTGGTGCAGCGGTTGGTAGCTCAGAGACCAACACAATTACCTTAATCCCAGCGAATGTTACTGGTACTACAACACCTACAGTAGCTCCCGTAACGAATACTACAAAGGTTGAAGGCTTGAAACTTGTAAAAACACAAGCCATTGATGCCAACTGTGATGGTACAGCGGAAGGTACATTTGTTGATACTGCCATTAGTGGAACACCTGGGCAGTGTGTGGTGTATCGTATCACTGCGACCAATTCCATGACCACTAAAGCACTAAATAATGTAGTGATTAGCGACTTGGCGTCACAGTGGAATGCTAAAGCCACTTATGTTGCAGGCAGTGGCAAAGACAGTGCTAGCGGTTCAGTGACACCGCCTGGTACTTCAGTAGTATCTTCAACCTTCTCTATTCCTGCGAAAGGTACTGGTTGGTTACAGTTTGCTATCAAGATCAATCAATAGTATTGACTGATTATTAATCCTTACATTATTGGTTTGGTACAAAGGTGTGCCAAACCTATTTTAAGTCCTTTATAACCACTGATATTTTGGGTTATTTTGATAAGTGAGAAACTATTGATGACAAATTATCGTCATAATTCGACTAGATATCACAGCTTGGGTAAGCTTAGCTTACTTGCGAGCAGTATCTTGCTTATCCAAATGAATCCTGCGCTGGCAGCAAACGGTCGTAATATTATCCAAATCGATAATACCGCAGATGCCAACTATGTGGTTGATAGCCATGAAGGCATTGTCAATGCGATAAAATCAAACACGACCCGTGTTCAAGCTTTTTCTTTACCCAAATACGACATTACTCTCACCCAGCCACTCACTATCACCATCAAACCTGGTAATGAAGTGCAGTGGCGAAACACCCTAGAAAACACAGGGACTTTTGATGCCAATGTTGCGGTCAGCTTTACCACGCCCAACACGCTTTCAAACTTCCAAGTATATATCGATGCCAACAACAATGGCATTATTGATAGCAATGAGACCGAGCTACAGCCTACGATAAGTATCGCGGCAGGCGAGCAAATTCATCTGATTGTCAAAGCATTGACCAGCACCGAGCTTAAAGATGGCGACACAGTCGATGTACCCATCACCGCGGTAGTGCAAGAGGATAACACAGTACAAGCTAGCGCAACGGATAGCTTAGTGGCTATCGTGCCAAGCATTGCATATAAAGACCCAACTTACCAAAACAACCTGAGTCAAACCTCTGCTGGACAACCTGTCTATATTGAAGTCGGTCTTGCCTACTGTAATGCCAATCCAACACAGGTTGACAATGTATGGCTCAATGTTACTTCTAGCAAAACAGGCGATACCATTCGTCTAAAAGCCGTTGAAACGGGGGTCAATACAGGTAGGTACCGTATTTCAGCCCCTACCGAGCTCAATGCCAATGCCATTGCCGATGCCGTCATTCAGACATTAGATGGTGATACTTTAACGACCCAAGCCGATAAGTGCGAAAGTGCCGATGGTAGTACTACTGGGGTGATTTCAGACAAAATCTTAACATCAATCAATGTTAATAACACTCAAACCGCGTTAAGCATTAGCAAAGAAGCCAATGTCAAATCTGCTGAAATTGGGGATTTTGTTGATTACACCATCAAAGTCACAAATGAAAGTAAAACTACTGATGCGGCAAACGTGGTGATTAAGGACGATTTACCCTTAGGTTTTACCTATGTCAAAAACTCGGTCAGAGTGAATGGTCAAAAATACACGCAAGATTTTGTCCAATCTGGCAAGTACATGACATTGGGTTTAAACAGCCTAAAAGCCAATGAAACCAAAGAAGTCACCTATCGTGTTGTTTTAGGGTCTAATGCTGCCTCAGGTACAGGCACCAACATCGCATTTGCAGAAGGTAAAGACTCATTAACTGGCAGTGTCGTGCAATCGCCCCTACGTGAAGCGCATGTTGACGTAACAGCAGGCGTATTAAACACCGATGGCATTATCATTGGTAAAGTATATGCTGACCTTAACCGTGACGGTATACAGCAAAAAGAACTAAATGAACTGGGTGTCGCTGGTGTTCGTTTATACCTTGAAGACGGTACTTTTGTTGTCACAGATAGCGAAGGTAAATACAGCGTGTATGGCATGAAAGCCAAAACCCATGTTATCAAACTTGACCGTACCACGCTACCGCGCGGTGTTGAACTGGTTGAGCAAAGCAATCGCAATGCAGGCGATCCAGGCAGTCGTTTTGTTGACTTAAAATTTGGTGAATTGCATCGTGCAGATTTTGCGATAACCGATGGGATCGACAGCAATGATAACCAAGGTCATGCTGCATTAATTAGCGATTTGCAAAAACGCGCCAAACAAATTGCGATTAAAAACGACGCGTTAGAGCAAGCCATCAAAACAGATCTGGCTTTAGAGCCTACTTACACGGTTGATAACGACACCAATATTGAAGCCTCTGGCTGTAAAAACCCCAATATCGCTGATGGTCAGATCAACTGTGAATCCGTGATTACTGACAAGACAGCGCCCGTCAAAAAAACCGGGCAGCTAGAAGTTCATCCGATTGCCCCTGTCAAAGCGCCTGAGATTGAAAAAGCCTTATCGACAGCCGATGACAAGCGTATTGAAGGCGTGACAGCCGATGCAGATTTCTTAAATTTGAGCAATAACCAACGTGTCGATAGTACAAAAATCCGCGTTCAAATTAAAGCACCCAAAGGCGCGAGCACGCAATTATTGGTTAACAATCAACCTGTTGATGCAAGCTTAATGGGTAAAGAAGTCGCTTGGGATAAAGAAGGTATCTCAGGGTTTGATTATTTTGCAGTACCGTTACAACGTGGCAATAATACCCTTTCTATTCGGGCAACAGATAGCACAGGCAAAGTCGTTTCTAGCAAATCTATCATCGTGCACGCGCCTGACCAAATTGCAGATATTGCTACCGTTAATCAATCAAACACCGTAGAAGCGGATGGCATTAGCGAATATCAAGTGGTAATTCGCCTAAATGATACCGATCACGGTCAGTATGCTGCGCCTGCTACGGTATCACTTGATACGGATATCGGTACCATTGTCAGTCATCAGCCCGCTCATGGTAAAGACCAAGCTGGCATTCAGATGATGGCTGAAGGCGGTGAACTGCTCGTGAGCGTCCGTGCTCCCACCAATCCAGGCAAAGGCAACTTGGTGGTCAAAGCCGGTAATTTACAAAAAATTATCCCTATCCAATTCGTGCCACAACTACGCCCCATGATCGCGGCAGGTATTGTTGAAGGCGCTATTTCCTTTAACAACCTTGGCTCAAAAATTGAGTCCGTTAGCAACAATGACGGTTTTGAACAAGAATTACGCAGTCTATCAGGCAATGATAGCGATAACACCACAACTGGTCGTGCCGCATTTTTCTTAAAAGGTAAAGTGCGCGGCAATATGCTATTGACCATGGCGTATGATTCCGATAAAGACAAAAAAGATCGTCTATTTCGTGATATCAATCCTGATGAATACTACCCAGTATATGGGGATGCCTCTGCCAAAGGTTTTGATGCCCAGTCTAGCGAAAAATTCTACGTACGCTTAGACAAAGGCCGCTCATTCGTGATGTATGGCGATATCAAAACCCATATCGACAACGAAGAAGGCTTATCATTAGGTCAATATGACCGTACCCTAACAGGTGCAAAAGCACACTACGAATCCGATAAAGCCAAAGTCACTGCCTTTGCGGCACAAACGAGCTCAAGCCAACATGTCACAGAAACTCGTGGTTTGGGTATATCAGGTCCTTATCCTACTGGTGTCGACTTTGCTGATTTACTACTTAATAGCGAAACGGTTGAAGTACTGGTTCGTGACCGCAACAATCCAGGGACAATTATCTCTCGTCAAGCGCTCAATCGTTACAGTGACTACGATTTTGATAGTGTTAGCCATGCTATTTATCTACGCGCACCGATTGCCAGCACGGATATTGATGGCAACCCCATTTATTTGCGCGTGACCGTTGAAGCGGATGATGTTGGTGAAGACTATACCATTGTCGGTACCGCTGGTAACTATCAGCTCACCAAACGAGTGAATATTGGCGCAAGTTATGCCCAAAGTGACGACCCTACCAATAACGAAAAACTCTCAGGGGTGAATAGCGTTGTCAAATTTAACGATAAATTAAAACTAATCGCCGAGGTTGCCCATTATGATTCGGATAAAATCAATGACTCACTTGCATCAGCCATTAATGTTCAAAGCTTAAATTCAGAGACATCCGGTGATGCGGCGCGCGTTGAATTGACTTATAAAGACAAAGCGCGCGATGCCAAATTGTATTACAACCAAGCCGATGAAGGCTTTACGCCTGCGACTTCACCTATTACTGCTGGGCGTACTGAGGCTGGCTTGAGGGTCAATAGCCGTATTAATGATAAAACCTTGCTAAAAGCTGAAGCCATTCAAACCAAAGACCACACCAATGACAGCCAACGTCAAGGTGCGACGGTTAGTATTGAGCGTAAGCTCAGCAACATCTTAACGGGTGAATTGGGCGTACGTTACTACGAAAAAGATGCCAAAGCGGCTTCTACCAATTACCAAGAAGTGGTCAATACAGATGCATTTAATCAATCCATGCGTCCAAGTGTTACCAATAATGACAGCAATTATCAAGGCACGACGCTTCGTGGTAAATTGACTGCGGATTTAGCAACATTGAATAAATCAAAAGTATTTGTCGAATATGAGCAGGATATTGATGATGCCAGCCGTAATGCCTGGAGTGTGGGTGGTGAAACCAGCCTACGGAATAAAGGTCGCCTATATGCGCGTCACGAATTGGCATCAACCTTAATCGGTGATTATGGTCTTGATAGCAATGATGAGCGCCAATCAACCATCATTGGTGTTGATGCTAACTACATGAAAGACGGTCAAGTCTTTAGCGAATACCGTATTAAAGATGGTATCTCTGCCCGTGAATCTGAAGCGGCGATTGGCTTACGCAATAAATGGAAAGTGCAAGATGGCGTCTACGTCAATACATCATTTGAACACCTTGAATCTATGCAAGGTGAGAGCGACAACACAGCAACAGCAGCAACGGTAGGTATTGACTACTTAGCCAGTGACAAATATAAAGTGAGTGGGCGTGTTGAAAAACGTTGGGGCGTACAAACCGACACCTTGTTGACTAGTTTTGGTTATGCCAACAAAATCAATGATGACGTTACCTTGCTAGCCAAAAATATCTATTCGCTGCAACAAGATAATAAGCAAAATAAAGATCGCACTATTGATCGGTTCCAATTGGGCGTGGCTTATCGTGACTACGATAACAACATCAGCGACCATCTAGCAAAAATTGAATATCGCTATGACAATAACGGTCTAGATGCAAATAGCCCCTACAAAAAAGAAACCTATATTGCTTCTTTACACAGCAACTATCATCCTGTACGCCGCTTGACTTTATCGGGTCATTATGCGGGTAAATACAATGAACTCACTATGGATGGAGTCACCAGTGATAGCACCTCTCAAGTGTTATCCGCTCGCGCTATGTATGACATCAACGAACGTTGGGATGCGGGTATCCAAGCGGGTAGCATGTGGAGCGATAATGACTCACGTAATTATTTAATCGGCGCCGAGGTGGGTTATACACCCATGGCAAATCTGTGGGTTTCTGCAGGTTACAACTTCAAAGGCTATCATGACGATGATATCGCCAGTGGCAGCGACAACCAACAAGGGGCGTATATCCGCTTACGTTTCAAATTTGACGAAGATTTATTTAACAAAAAACGCCCTACCGTCAATAGCCGTATGATGCCAAACGGTGAGGTCACAACCAAATGAAAGTAATTTTTATTCAATCAAGCGTAGCAGCTTCGACTCAGTTATCAAAAATACGCTTGTCATTACTGAGTCTGATAGTGATGACTGGTTTGGCTGCTAACACCGCAAATGCGGCATTAGCAAGTCAGGTTTTGCCAGTCAAATATCACGCAGGACAATACTGCCCTAGCGATATGAAAGCATTTGTACCAAAAGGCACGGCTCACAAGAATTTTGTTGCGGATATTTCTTGTATGCGTCAGCAGCTGCAAGCCTATCAAGCGGAGCACCAGCCAATCAATACTCGCTTTCAAGCTTATAAAGCCGATGCATGGCTAAGCTATGTGGGACATGAAGATAGTGAAGCAAGCTTGACTAAAGCCGGTCATTATGCGCTGAACGAAGCATTGAGTATCCTTGAAGCGCTAAAAACCAATCAAGTTGACAAACTGCCTTTGACAGCAGACATTCCGCCTACATCAGGTTTACAGCGTCCCGATCTTTGGGCAAGTCTTTTGACCATTAAGCAAACGCCTGCATTTACCCCGCTGGTCAAAACGGTAGCCGATAGTGAAGTCAAACTCATTTGGGCAGAAGCGGAATTTTGTGAGTTTGGTTGGCGCCATTCTCGCGAGCACTATAGTGCCGCAGATCGCTGGGTCGCTACGGCTGAATTAACCGCCTTAAATACATCAGGCGTGGATAAACAAAGCTTTAATGCGTTAAAAACCCAGTATTTGGCGCGCTTAAAGCCGCTTGCTGGCACTAAAAATAGTAAACAAAGTTGCCGTGGCGCTGTGTTACCTTATATCGAGCTACCCAAAGTTGGCATAGCTGAGCCCAGCCCGCAACCTCTGCCACTGCCTGTTGTTGTACCTGTTGCATCCCCCATTGAACTCAACAGCGCGTTCAAACCTGCCATTGTAGGATAAAGTGCCCAACACAAAGCGGACAGCGATGATACGTTGTCCGTTTTACATTTGCCCTAGCGTTGGTTTTAGTATTTTTAGGCCTAGTTCGCTTATTGATTATGGATTGCTGCATCTACCAGTATCAATGAGTGTTTGACTGGTGACTAGCCCGCGCTTGATTTATGCTTTATTAATCTATTTATTTTGTTTAATAAATACATTATAACAGCAGGTAACACAAACAGAATCAATAACCATTGATCACCTTTGCGACGCCTGGCCGCGATGGCTTGAACGCCTTTATCATAATCAGCAATGCTATAAAGCGCTTGGTCGGCCACCCTCATCTCATAGACGATAAACCCATACGGGTAGTCCTCAGCATAGTGAATGCTGGCCGTATGTCCGGCCAACGGGTAGGCTTTTGGGCAACTTGAATGATAACCGTCGGTTTCCAAACAGCGAAAGCGCTTGCCATTTAACACCAAAAACTCATCACGGCTGCTGCCCGATTTGCTCTGGGCAAATACCAATTCGGTAGGTTGTTTGGGCAGTGTAGCGGTGATGGTTTGCCAGTCTTTTTGTTCAAGTGGCGTGTCAGTGATGGAGAAAAAATGGGCAATAGCGATGGCCATCAAGGCAATAACGGCATGGCTGGTGAAAAACAACCTTAAGCTTTGCAGGTCTTTGGGCGATTTTGCAGCATAGCCAACCACCATAGAAAATGTGATTACGGCAATGATACCAACGGCCAATAAGTAATTGGGCGCAACATAAAAAGCGATGATGACGGCTGCGACATTATAAAGCTTGGCAATCGTGACCAGTATTGGGTATAAGTTATTGGACATATCACTAACTAAATTTGGGTTTGCTTTATCCTTCCACGATAGGCCGTCCGGCTCAAGTTAAATTTTTTGTAAACTTTCACTTGAGCCGCTTATTCCACAAATCTAACGATTGAGCGACGACAAAATGTTATAATCGACTTATTAACAGATACCTATGACAATTTGAATCAGGACAAACCTTTCGATGAGTATCAGCACAAGTAACGCCCCTACCAGTCACAAACCCCACGACCCCGCCAATTTTCAACTCACACCCCCTGCCAATTTTCCGTATCAAGACCGTCAAGCCACGAATAAAGCCCGTTTAGCTGACCTGTTAAAGCAGCGGATTTTGTTCCTTGACGGCGCGATGGGGACAGAAATCCAAAACTATAAACTCATCGAGGCAGACTATCGCGGTGAGCGATTTGCCAATTTTGGACGTGATGTCAAAGGCAACAATGACTTATTGGTACTGACCCAGCCGCATATTATCCGTGATATTCACCGCTCGTATCTTGAGGCAGGCGCAGATATCATTGAAACCAACAGTTTTAATGGCACGCAAATTTCGATGGCGGACTACGGCATGGAAAATCTCGCTTATGAGATTAACAAATCCGCCGCCGCCCTTGCCCGCCAAGTGTGTGATGAAATCACTGCGTTAAACCCAGACAAACCTCGGTTTGTGGCAGGCGTGATTGGTCCCACCTCTCGCACTTGCTCGATTTCACCCGATGTCAATGACCCCGCCTTTCGTAACGTCACCTTTGATGAACTCGTTGATAACTACACCGAGGCGACTTATGCTTTGATTGAAGGCGGTGCCGATATCATCTTGATAGAAACCGTGTTTGATACCCTAAATGCCAAAGCAGCGATTTTTGCGGTGACGGGCGTGTTCGAGACCATTGGGTTTGAATTGCCGATTATGATTTCAGGCACCATTACCGATGCATCGGGACGTACGCTGTCGGGGCAAACTGCCGAAGCGTTTTATAACTCAATCCGCCACGCCAAACCGATTTCGATTGGGTTTAACTGTGCGCTGGGGGCAGATGCTTTAAAACCGCATATCAAAACCTTGTCGGATGTGTGCGAAACTTTTGTTTCCGCTCATCCCAATGCAGGCTTGCCCAACGAGTTTGGGGAATATGACGAAACGCCTGAACAAACTGCCACCATGGTTGCCGACTATGCCAAGTCTAGCTTGGTCAATATCGTGGGCGGCTGCTGCGGCACCACCCCCAAACATATCGCCAAAATTGTCGAGATGACGTCACCCTTTGCCCCGC
>CALJUC010000293.1 GCA_937975585.1 uncultured Moraxella sp.
GTATTGCAGTTGGCATTGGCGCATTATCTAAAATGGCAATCGAAACTGCTAAGGCTGATGCAGAACTGGCTGTCTTTGCTAACCGTGCAAATACAACCGTGGCAAACTTTCAAACTTTGGCAACCGCGTCCGAGGGCTTGGGCGTCAACCAAGAACAGTTAGCCAGCATCTTGGCAGATACCCAAGAGAAGCTAGGTGAATTTACTGCCACTGGTGCAGGTGGCGCAGCTGATTTTTTTGATGCGTTAAAAAACAACACCAAGATGACCGATGACCAAATCAAAGCATTTGGTAAAACTTTGACAGGCAAAGATGGTGTTGAAGCAATCCAGCTTATCAAAAACAAATTAGATGAGCTTGGCGCATCTGCACAAGAGCAACGCTTTGTCTTTGAGTCACTGGGTAGCGACTTGGGCAACCTGTCAGTCATCTTTGCCAATGGCGGCAGTATCTTAAACCAATACCGTGACGCGCTTGAAGAAGCAGGCGTTATCAAAACCAAAGAAGCCATTGAGCAATCGCAATTATTGGCAGCGCAAACTCAATCAGTACACCAACGCTTTGACGGCTTTAAATCTCAATTAACTGGCGCAATGATGCCTGTACTAAACAGCCTCGCTCAGCATTTTTTATCCGGCTCCGAAAAAGGCGGTCAGCTTGGCGGCATCATACAAGGCGTCAGTGTTATCGCTAAAGGCGCGGCTGCTATCATTTTGACGTTTAGCACTGCGGTAGGCGCAATGGGCAATACTATTGGCGCAACATTGGCGCAATTGGGCAATTTAGCGACCACTGCAATCAATGTGTGGAACGCTGATGGACTGGAAGCTAAGGCTCAAGCCATTGCTGATGGGTTTAGAAATGCCAAAAACATGACGGGTGACTGGTGGTCAACCACGCTTGCTAGTCTAAGAGCCGCTGATAAAACCATGGGTGATATCGTCAATGGGCAAACTACAGCCGCAGATAGGCTCACACAAGCAAACCTAGCGGTTATCAAGTCGCAAAATCAGCGCACCAATGGCTTAAAACTTAATACCAAAGAAGCGGACGCAAACGCCAAAGCAACTGAGAAGGCTGCTAAAGCGACTATTAATCACGCTAAAGCACAAGAGAGTGCGCAAGCAAGGTTGGTTGGTATCAGCGGCAACAGCGGTATTGGCAGCGGTGCGCATCTTGATATTCGCGCATCTGGCGGCGGTCGTCGCTTAACAGCCAGTGAGCTTGCACGTTTCCAAGCCGATGGCAAACCATTGACCGCTTATCGCAAAACATCTGACTATGGTTATCGTGGCAATATCGGTGTATCTGGGGCATCTAAATACCATCGCGGTATTGACTTTGCTATGCCAGTGGGTACACCAATCACCACCAAAGTACCTGTTAAAAATGTCAGTAATTTTTATGACAGTAAAGGCGGCGGGTACGTTCAGCGAATTGTGTTTGAAGACGGACTATCAGTTGACCTACTCCATCAATCACCTGCATCAAAAGGTATCAAAGGGGGTTCTAGCACCACTAAAACCCCTTATTCGTCTGCTAAGTCAGAATCATATAGTTTGATTGCTAAATCAAATGAAGATGCCAAACGCGAAGCCGAACAGCGAGAAAAAGAACGCCAACGTCAGTTAGAACAAGATGCGCGTGACCGTCAATCACTTGCCGAAAAATACTACACTGAAGAACAGCGTATCAATGCCGAAAATGAAAAGAACATGGCGGAAATTAACCGTCTATATGTTCGCGGCACCAAAGAATACCATGATGCGTTAGTGCTTGAAAATGAGCGTTATCTTAAGGCATACAGTGAGTATGAGTGGAAACTTGGCGAAAAAGCACGAGCGCAATTAGCACTAATCGATAAAATTCGTGAAGATATTGGCAACAGCACTATGCAGTCAACCAATGACTATCTTGATGCAAGTATGAAAGCGTCAATGAGTCCTGAGCAATACGCCAAATGGTCAATGCAGCGTGATTATAATAATCAATACTCATCGCTTTATGGACAGTATGAAAACCGTCAAAATGAAATCAACGCCACTGACGAGCGCGGCAATTTCAGAATTGACGATGAGACTGAGCGTAACGCCTTACTTGAACAAGCAAGGCAAGAGCATTTAGCCAAGATGTACGTCATGGAGGCTGATTACGCCACAAAGGTGACTGATTTAGATAAACAGGTCAACGATGCTAAAGCGCAACAAACGTCAGCGGCGTTTGGTGTTATGACTAGCGCAATGTCTACTTTTTTTGGTCAGCAATCGATAGCGTATAAGATGGCAGCCAATGCGGAAAAAGGATATGCGCTCTATAAAGCCTGGCTTGATAGTAAAAAATCCGTACTGGCTGCTTACGCAGATACGCCTGGCAGCGTATGGGTAAAAATGGGTGCAGCAGCTAAAGCAGCTGTTGATACTGGATTGATGACTGCAGCGATTGCTGCCGTATCGCCGCGTGGTTTCAGTAGCGGTGGCTACACTGGCAATATGGGCGTAAATGATGTTGCTGGGGTGGTGCATGGCAAAGAGTATGTGTTAAACGCGGCAGCCACTAAGCGTATTGGTG
>CALJUC010000294.1 GCA_937975585.1 uncultured Moraxella sp.
AAGCATTATATCATTTTAACGAACTTTTGTGTATCTGTTCGTGCAAAGGTTTCTATCATATTAAACTCTTCTAGAATTAGATTTGACTAACTATCGTAATTCAAATCCAAACATTAATCACTAAAAAAATAGATATAGTACAATATTGCCAAAATACTAAGTTAAAAATTTAATTAAATGACCTATAAGTCATTACCCATATTTTAGGATAAATGTTAAAATAAAAAAATTACTTGTAAATTTTACCTACCTAACCAATTGTTAAAAGGAATAGCAATGCCAAATTATAATGCCCCAATCCAAGACATGAAGTTCATCCTGAATGATGTATTTGATGCATCAACCTTTTGGCAAAGCAATGAGCAACTTGCGCACGTTGACAGCGATACCGTCAATATGGTGTTAGAAGAAATGGCCAAATTTGCCAAGAACACGCTATTACCGTTGAACCGTAGCGGTGATGAAGAAGGCGCACAATACTTGGGTAATGGTGAAGTTAAGACCCCTGAAGGCTTTAAAGAAGCGTTCCGCGAATATGCAGAAGGCGGTTGGATTGGCTTGGGCGGCGACCCAGAATATGGCGGTCAAGGTATGCCAAAAATGGTAACCATGCTAGCCGAAGAAATGATGTTTACCGCCAATCAGTCATTTGCCTTATACCCTAACCTATCAGGCGGTGCGTGTATGTGTCTATACAATGCAGGGTCTGAAGAACAAAAGCAAACCTACCTTGAAAAAATCTACTCAGGTGAGTGGACAGGTACCATGTGCTTGACCGAGCCACACGCGGGTACTGACTTGGGTATTATCAAAACCAAAGCTGTGCCAAACGATGATGGTAGCTACAACATTACCGGTACCAAAATCTTCATTACCGCTGGCGAGCATGACTTGGCTGACAACATTATTCACCTAGTCCTTGCCAAAACACCGAATGCCCCAGCTGGCTCAAAAGGGATTTCGCTATTTGTTGTACCAAAATTCTTGGTCAACGAAGACGGCTCACTGGGTGAGCGTAATGCCGTACAAGCGGGTTCAATCGAACACAAAATGGGTATTAAAGCGTCAGCAACTTGTGTGATGAACTTTGATGCGGCCAAGGGTTGGATGATTGGCGCAGAAAACACCGGTCTTGCCTCGATGTTTATCATGATGAACTATGAGCGTTTGACCATGGGTCTACAAGGTATCGGTGGTGCTGAGTTAGCCTATCAAAATGCTGTTGCCTACACAGTAGATCGTGTCCAAGGTCGCTCTGACACCGCGATTATTTCACCAGAAAAACCAGCCGATGCCATCATCCATCACGCCGATGTTCGTCGTATGTTATTAAACGCCAAAGTCATCGCTGAGGCGTCACGCTGCTTTGCCATGTATGTCGCTAAGCAACTCGACACGAGCAAATACAGCGATGATGCTGACGCACAAAAACGCGCCAATGACCGCGTTGCTCTGTTAACCCCAGTATCAAAAGCGTTCTTAACCGACCGTGGCTTGGAAGCGTCAATTGATGCACAGCAGTGCTTTGGTGGTCACGGCTACATTCGTGAATGGGGCATGGAACAAATCGTCCGTGATACCCGTATTGCCCAAATTTACGAAGGTACCAATGGTATTCAAGCACTCGATTTGCTAGGCCGTAAAGTCGCCAAAAACGGTGGCGCATCGCTCCAATCTTACTTGGCTGAGATGCGTGACTTTGCCAATAAGATGCAAGCCAATCACCCGATTAAGCAAGCGATTCTTGACAGCGCTGACAAATTAGACGACCTTACCAAAACGGTACTTGGCAATATCGCTGACATCAAAGAAGAAATCAATGGCTGTGCGGTTGATTACTTACAAGCTGTTGGTTATGTCAGCTATGCGTATATGTTTGGTATGATGGTTGAAGCGGCAAATGGTAAAGAAGGTGAATTCTACGCCAACAAAGCTAAATTAGCCGACTACTATATCGGCCGTATGTTGCCACGTCTTGACGCACATATCGCAATGGTTAAAGCGACTAGCAAACCGATTATGGCGTTAGATTTGGCGTTCTTTGAGTCAACCTTGTCTTAATTTGATACAAGGTTTACCCCAAAAAGGCGTCTATCATAGACGCCTTTTTTTGCAATTTGTATTGCAAATTGCTTTTGGAAAGACATTATGTCCACCGGTTATCATAAAGTCGGTATTTTCACCTTAAAATTATGCTATGCGATTAAATGGGTATTTTATGCCAAATCCATTATGAATTTTTTGCTGATTAAATCAATGTAAAAAGCGGAAACTGCCTTGGTACAGTTTCCACTTTTTTTATTTAAAACGAATGGCTAATACATTATGCTTTTGGCAGAGTTACGCCCGTTTGCCCTTGGTATTTACCGCCACGGTCTTTGTATGAGGTTTCGCAAACATCATCCGCATCGCTTTGGAAAAATAGCATCTGCGCCACGCCCTCGCCCGCATAAATACGCGCCGGTAAATTAGTGGTGTTACTAAATTCCAAGGTCACATGCCCTTCCCACTCTGGCTCAAGCGGGGTCACATTCACGATGATACCACAACGCGCATAAGTTGATTTGCCCAAGCAAATGGTCAACACGTCACGCGGAATACGGAAATACTCAACGGTACGCGCTAACGCAAATGAATTTGGTGGAATAATACATTCATCGCCCACGATATCAATAAAGCTACGCTCATCAAAGTTTTTTGGGT
>CALJUC010000295.1 GCA_937975585.1 uncultured Moraxella sp.
TTTAAGTTCATGCCTTTTTTGTTTCAACCCCCTCTAAAAGTGTTGAGAGTGGGGTATTATTATATAATGTAATTTTTATAACATTGCTGCTATAATGGGTTTGTAGCAGTGATAAACGCTCAGGCTATGCCATGCTGGTATCGAGGTTTGGGTAAAATAAATCACACTGTTATCTAGCGCATGACGTGCTAAGTCATTGAGAGTTGTTTTACTAATCAACGTTCGAGGAACTGACCATGAAAGTGAATGAAGGCAACTTAGATAGAATTATTCGTGTTGTATTGGGCTTAATTATCATCGGTATTGGCATTTACAACCAATCTTGGTGGGGCGCAGTGGGGCTTTTACCATTATTAACCGGTTTAATGGGTTATTGTGCGCTCTACTCGGTACTTGGTATTAATACTTGCCCGAGAAAGTAGCCCGGTTGTTCGTTGTATACTGTTGTTTGATTCGATTTTTATAAAAAAGCTAACCTATCATGGGTTAGCTTTTTTATGTTTAGGGGTTGGATGAAAGTCAAATTTAGGCGTTTATCTATTTGGATAACATATTATCCATAATCCGCTGTGCAGTACCGGGTTGTGCTAGGCGTGCGTTTTGGCCTGCCCACAGTGATGAAAAGTCGCTATTACCGGCGCTTTCAGCCTTGGCTTTAACCGGGTTACTCACAAAGGAAGCATGAGGAAAAGGGGGAGCTGCTTCACTGACATACCCCATTTCTTGGATAAAGCGATTGACAATCCCACGCGCCAGCCCACCACTAAATAGATTGGTCAATACGGTATGTTCCGCGGCATCACTTTGCAAGGCCGCACGATGAAATGGCTTGGTGTCACTTTCGTCTGCCAATAACAGGGCGGTGCCGACTTGAATCGCGCTTGCACCAAGGTCAAATGCCGCTTGTGCCGTGATAGCATCACTAATGCCACCGGCAGCAATAACGGGGAGTTTTACCGCTTTGATAATCGTAGGGAGCAGGCTAAATGTGCCCGCTTGACGTGTTACATCAGTGCTTAAAAAATGCCCGCGATGGCCACCGGCCTCTAGACCCTGTGCAATAATCACATCGGCACCATGGGCTTCAAGCCAACGCGCTTCAGCGACAGTGGTTGCCGATGAGAGCACCAAAGCGCCAGCATCTTTGACGATTTGGAGTAGTTCTGGCTGTGGCAAACCAAAGTGAAAACTCACCACGGGGACTTTTAAATCTGCAATTAATTCAGCTTGCTCGCGGCCAAACGGCTGGCGACCTCCTGTGGTGGCGATGTCGGCTTCAGTCAACCCAAACTCTGTATAGTAAGATTGTAGTGCGTCAAACCATTGCTGTTGCATGGCTGGCGTGTATTCACCTTGTTGATGCGCAAAAAAATTGACATTAAACGCTTGGTCAGTGGCGTCACGTATCTTGCCGATATGCTGTTCAATTTGCTCAAGGCCTAACATAGCACAAGGTAGTGAGCCTAAGCCGCCCGCTTGGCAGACCGCGATTGCCAGACGGCTGTCTTGTACGCCTGCCATCGGTGCTTGGACAAATGGTTTGGTGATACCAAGGCGTTGTTGTAAAAAATGATTCACAGACATGGTGGCTATTCCTATTTTGTCATTATGGGGAAATTATAGTAAAGATTTTAATACGATATATAATGTATCGATTTTGATGTATTGGCTATGTGCCGCTAAAAAAAGTAATCAGCAATCCTGCGCGATGTTTTAACGTTAAAATTAGCATAACGCGTTGGTAGGGTGACCACAAGGCTATAATAGTGGTTATCAACCTGCTAAATAGTCAGATGATACAGCGCATCGGGTAATATTATACAAAGGATAGGCAAATGGCGTTGCGACACTTACGCTATTTTGTGACGATTGCTGAGAGTGCGCATGAGCAAGACAATGCGTTAAAACAAGGCCAGATTGATGTGGGCTTTAGTTATTTGGAAGTCGATGATGCAAAAGACAATCTGATTGATACTATCTTGGTGCGCGATGAGCCATTGGTTGCGGCGATACCCGTAGCGCATCAGCTTGCGAATCAGACCACCATTGATTTGGTGGATATTGTGCATGAACGTTTGCTGCTATTTCCTAAAAACAGCCCATCAAGTATGTTGGATACGATTTTAAACTACTTTGCCATTGAGCTTTTACAGCCGACGCAAGTCATTGAGGTGCGCGAATTACATGTGGCATTGGGCTTGGTCGCCGCGGGTGAAGGTATTACCATTATTCCGCAGGGGCTTGAAAACTTACAACACCAGCAAGTGGTGTATCGGCATTTTAATGATAGGCGTATCACATGTCCGGTCATGATGAAGACACGAGCCTTTGAACATGCACCGTATGTCACCACGCTATTGAAGATTTTGTATGACTGGTATGTGCAGCTAAATATTGATTACTACCCACCGCCACCGGATTTATTTCGTTAAATATTTAAGGTTAGGATATGTCCCTAATTCGAAACAATAAATTTTTAGCCGCATTATTCACATAGGGACACACCCTAATAAAAAAACCAGTCTCGAGTGGACTGGTTTTTTGTATCATCAAAGGTTTAAACCGCTGGTTGTGGGGCTACTACGCGGTTAGCTTCTGATAAGCGCTGTGCGGTTAGTAAGATAGCTACCGCTGCGATAATACCTGGGATAGCGAATACCAAGAAGTTAGTTTGGTG
This sequence comes from uncultured Moraxella sp., assembly GCA_937975585.1. Lineage (GTDB taxonomy): Bacteria > Pseudomonadota > Gammaproteobacteria > Pseudomonadales > Moraxellaceae > Faucicola. The sequence goes on from CALJUC010000295.1 coordinate 2,678, forward strand.
TGGTAAGGCTAGGCTTAATAAGTATCCGCCTAAGGTTGGGCCAAAGATACCGCCCAAACGACCGACACCTGATGCCATACCAATACCCGTACTGCGAATCGCACCTGGGTAGAACTGACCGACATACGCGTACATCAAAATTGTCGTACCAATGGTGGTCGCACCGGCTACCGCAACAATAAAGTACAATACGGCTGGCGAGTTTTTAGTACCCAAGAAGAACACACTGGCCGTGGCAATCACACAGAATGCAATAATCACCGACTTGATATTGAAACGGTCACCTAACCAACCGCCACCAATTGCACCAAAGATAGCACCGATATTCATGAACAATAAGAACATCAAGCTTGAGCTAAAACCATAACCGGCGTTCGCCATCAGTTTTGGTAACCATGAGTTTAAGCCATACACCATCAATAACATCATGAAGAAAGCGACCCAAAACATCAAGGTTGATAAGCCTCGACCGTTTGTGAATAGGGCGCTAGAGCGCTGTTCGCTGGCCACTTGCGCAACCCCAACTAAGCGGTCATCTGGGTTAATCGATAAACTAGGATCTAAACGTTGTAGTAATGAACGTGCTTCAGCTTGACGGTTATGCTTGACCAAGAACGCCAAAGACTCAGGCATCATTTTGTACAAAAACGGCAACATTAACAATGGGATACCCGCTAGGTAGAACATGATTTCCCAGCCAAAGGTTGGTACAAAGTACATACCCAATAACGCTGATAAGATACCACCGATTGAATAACCACTAAACATCACTGCGGTCATGGTGCTACGAATTTTCTTCGGTGAAAACTCAGTCATCATAGCAACCACGTTTGGCATAGCACCACCAATACCTAAACCTGCGATGAAACGAATGATACCAAACTGCCATGGGTTTTGAGCAAAGCCGTTCAGTACAGTAAAGCCACTGAATAACAGTACACAAATCATGATAACGTTTTTACGACCGAGTTTATCAGCAAGTGCGCCAAATAAGACCGCACCAAACATCATGCCAAATAATGCCGCAGAACCCATATAGCCTGCGACAACAGGCGATAATTCCCAAGCTGTCATGAGCTTTGGTAGTACCACGCCATAAATAACGAGGTCGTAACCATCAAAAATAATGATAAGGGTACACCAAAATAAAATCATCTTGTGCATTGCCGATAATTTGGCCGTATCGAGAATCTTCTCGTATTGAATATCCGTTGCCATTGCTCACTCCTTTAGCCATTGTTCGTCCATTTACTCATACCTTAAATCCATTACATTAGGTTACATATGAGTTAAATAACTGTAATTAATGTTTCCTAGGTGCGACTTTACGCATTTTTGTTTAATAAGTACATGACTAAAAAGGTAAGAATCTATGCTTTTTAGGTATATTGAGATGGGTTATCTCATTTTAGAAAACCTGTAAGCAGGGTTAATAGTGCGTTGACCATAAAAAAATCCTTACCAAGTATGACTTGATAAGGATATATAACAGCTGATTTTCGACTGGTTATGCGTTCATCATTTGAATATAAAGTTAGGGCACCGGAACCGCGGCTAAGAACTCTTGACGCGCTTGGGCGTTGTCTTTGAATTCACCCAATAACGAAATACTGCGCGTGGTTGAATTTTGCTTCATCACGCCACGCATCATCATACACATATGGGCTGCATCCATTACCACCGCTGCGCCACGCGCGCCCGTCATATCCATGACAGCTTGTGCAACTTGCTTGGTGAGATTCTCTTGAATCTGCAAGCGACGTGCGTACATATCAACGATGCGAGCCATTTTTGATAAGCCAATAACCTTATCGCTTGGCAAATACGCGACATGCGCCATCCCATAAAACGGTAGCATATGATGCTCACACATCGAATAAAATTCGATATTTTTTACCATGACCAATTCATTATTGTCAGTTGGAAAAATCGCGTTATTGGTAATTTCGACCAAATCTTGATGATAGCCTTGGGTCAAAAAACTAAAGGCTTTAGCGGCACGTT
>CALJUC010000296.1 GCA_937975585.1 uncultured Moraxella sp.
TCAGCCTAACCCACATGAAATCCATCGCCCAACCTATGAAAGCCAACAAATGACAGGCTATTGGGATATCGACGATATGAGCGGTGAAATCGACGATGACGGCAACGAGTATCGCAATTCAGATTACCGCATGAACCCCGATGGCGACATCGAACACCTTGGCGACGATGGTTGGGAATTAGAGCCGCAAGAAGAGTTCAGTCTGAATTTAGATGATTTTGACGAGTTTTAAAGCGAAGTGGTCACGCTTTCCTGACCACACATTTAAATAAGGAGTTTCATTATGAAACGCATTAACCAAGCAGTTAAGTACGGCGCTGGCGCGTCTTTGTTCTCAATGGCAGTTGCTGCCCACGCTGCAATTCCAGCAGGTGTAACCGACAAGATTGACGAAATGGGTGTTGATGGTGCAACCGTCGCATGGGCAATGTTCTTGGGTTTGCTGGCGATTGTGGTTGTTAAATACATGCGCAAGTCATTCTAAGTAAACGGGGGCAACATGGGCTATCAAGTCGGTTTTCAGTGCTTTGATACATTACAAGAAGCTCAGGACTATAAATACAGCTCTGTTGCCCCCGTCATCAACCAAAACAACCAACTGATTCAGCAAAATCAACGTCTGATTGAACAGCACGAAGCCAAAGACGAAATTATTTTGCAGTCACTACAACAAAACAATGAACTTATTGCTCAGATGTACGAGCAAGAAGATGAGCCAGAGGGCTCACAATACTTGGATGGATAAGCATGGGCATTGCAGCGGGTGAATTACGCACTCAAGTGACTATTGAGCAATATGGTGGCGGTGGGCGCGATGAAGATGGCTTTGAGATTGCATCGACGTGGACAGAGTATGCAAAAGTCTGGGCAAAAATCACACCGCTATCGTCGAAAGATTTAATCAATGCCCAAGCCGCGCAATCTGAAGTCGTTGCTCGTATGGTGGTGCGTCATCGTACTGATATCACAACTGATATGCGCGTGGTGCACCGTGGACGTATTTATCACATTGCCAGTGATGGGCTTGATGATAACCAAAACGGGCTGATTTATAACACGTTTCAATTGTCTAGCGGTGTCGAGCGCTCAAGGGGCGAATAAATGGCAGAGCAAATCGAAGGCTTAGAAGACGTCACTGCAAAAATGCGCGAGCTGTCTAATCCACGCAAACAAAAAAATGCCGCTACCCGCTCCGCGCGTAAAGCCATGGCGGTTGTGAGAAAAGCCGCGGTTGCTAACGCCAAGGCGCTTGATGACAGCAATTCACCTGAGCGTATCTGGAAAAATATCCAAGTTAAAGCCAGTAAAACAAAGCAAGGTTTTGTTTTGATGAAAGTGGGTGTACGCGGTGGCGCTATGTCTTATGCTAATACCACAGCGAATCGTCGAGCAAATAGAGTTGGCGAAACTTATGCCACAGCTGGCAGTAAAGAGAATCCCGGGGGCGATACCTGGTACTGGCGCTTTGTAGAACTCGGCACATCGCGCACAGCAGCCAAGCCATTTCTACGTCCGGCTTTAAACAACAATGTTGATGGCGTGCAAGATGGATTTGTCACTGACTTTAAAGACCAATTAGACAAAGAGATTGCCCGATGAGTTTTCTACCCATTTACCGTAACTTAAACGCCAGTGCCGTCGCACCCCACACGGGTGCGTGGATTGAAACAGCCAGTCACAACCGAGCCTAAATTGATAGTGAGTCGCACCCCACACGGGTGCGTGGATTGAAACAGCAG
>CALJUC010000297.1 GCA_937975585.1 uncultured Moraxella sp.
CGACCGTAATGGCAATTGCATTGATGTCACCGTTTATGGGGATGTTGTCGGATGCGATAGGGCGGCGAGTGCTTATCATTGCGGCAATTGTATTGCTTGGGATACCGACCGCTTTGATTGGGTTTGCTGACTCGCTATCGATGATTACACTATGGCGCTTTATACAAGGGTTGGCTGTGCCTGGTATTACGGTAGTGACCATTGCGTATGTGGGTGAGGAGTTTGGCGGAAAAAGCGTTGCGCGGCTCATGTCTTACTATGTGTCAGGGACGGTATTGGGCGGATTTTTGGGGCGTTTTATCCTTGGGCATTTGCAAGAGTTGATAGGTTGGCGTCAGGGTTTTATCCTCATGGGGGCAGCGACCTTAATCGGTGCGGCTTGGGTATGGTGGCAGCTACCGCGCTCACGGCATTTTGTGGCCAATCCAAATATCGCTTCATCGCTACAAATGCTAAAAAACCATAGCCAAAACCGTTATGTCGTGACCGCGTGTTTGCTTGGGATATGTGTGTTGTTTTCGTTAGTCGGTTGCTTTACCTTTATTAATCTGCATTTATCAGCCGCCCCATACCATCTAAGCAGTGCAGGTCTTGCCAATATTTTTACCGTGTATCTATTGGGTGTGGTGATTACCCCAATCGCCAGTCAGTTGATTTCAAAGTTTGGCGCAGCACGTATGGTGCGTGTCGCGGTGGTCATCTCGATGCTAGGGGTTTTGTTGACGTTAGCACAGCCATTATGGCTGATTATCATTGGCCTTGCGGTCATGTCGAGTGGGGTATTTATTACCCAATCAGCCACCATTACCTATATTGCGGTGAATGTCAAAGAAGGACGTTCACTGGCATCGGGACTATATTATATGTGTTATTACTTGGGTGGTACGCTAGGTGCTTGGGCGTGTGGATTGGCTTTTACCGAAGGGCGTTGGGCATTGACCGTGTGGACATTGTTAGCTGTGCAAGTGGTAGCATTACTGATTGCCATCTTTGGTATGGTCAAAATGAAAAAGCCGTCAGCTTAGTAACTTTAGTCAATATGATTTGCCTATATAGAAATAGAAGTTAGCATAAAAAAGCCCTTCAAGTTAGAAGGGCTTTTTCATTACAAAATTGCTTGTGTTCAAACAACTACTTAAGGGATAAAGCGTTCTTTGTTCGGATGCTCGATTTCATCTTTGCGATATTTCGCGGCGATTTCTTTCCAAATTGGTGCATCGTTAACACCATTTTTCTCAGCATCATAGATTGGGTCAAGACCTTGTTTGACTTGCGATTCATAGTCACGCAATGCGGCAAAAGCAGGTTTTTGTAGGAACAAGATACCGATGATGTTCAACCATGCCATCATGCCTACACCCAAATCACCCAATGCCCATGCCAAGTCGGCCGTTTTTAGACAGCCATAGATAACCACAAGCAAGATAATTGCTTTTAACGCAGGGATTGCCCAAGTTAATTTTAAGGTACGAGCTAAATAGCGGATATTGGTCTCTGCCATATAGTAGTAAGCCATAATCGTGGTAAAGGCAAAGAAGAATAGTGCTACAGCCACGAAAACTGAACCAAAACCAGGCATGATATTTTCCATCGCAGTTTGAACATAACCCGGACCTGCGGCGACACCTTGTACGCCATGATACAAGAAACCTTCTTTATTATTTGGGTCTTGTACGTTATACATACCAGTGATTAGTAGCATAAAGCCAGTGGCTGAACACACGAATAAGGTATCAACGTATACGGAGAACGCTTGAACTAAACCTTGCTTAGCAGGGTGTGATACGTCAGCGGCTGCTGATGGGTGAGGTCCCGTACCTTGACCCGCTTCATTTGAGTAGACACCGCGTTTAACACCCCATTGAATCGCTAAGCCCAATACCGCACCAAACCCTGCATCCATACCAAAGGCTGAACGGAAAATAAGACCCAATACAGCAGGTAAATCAGCAATGTGCATCAATATGATAATAACCGCAACAACGATATAAGCCAATGCCATGAAAGGTACAATTAACTCTGCGGCAGATGCGATACGCTTAACACCACCAAAGATAATGAATGCCAATAACGCTGCGATAATCGCCGCAGAAATCGCCGGTGCGACACCCATCGAGTTGTTCATCGCTTCAGCGATAGAGTTGGCTTGAACACCAGGTAACAAGATACCACAGGCCAAAATAGTACAAATCGCGAATAATACGCCATACCATTTTTGTCCTAATGCTTTTTCAAAATAATAAGCTGGACCACCAATAAAGTGACCGGTTTCATCACGCTCTTTATAAATCTGCGCCAAGGTTGACTCAACGAATGCGGTACTTGCGCCTAAGAACGCAACCATCCACATCCAGAACAATGCACCAGGGCCACCAAAGGTAATCGCAGTGGCAACACCCGCAATGTTACCAGTACCGACACGACCTGCCAATGACATGGCCAATGCCTGAAACGATGACACGCCTTGTTCTGAACTTTTACCGTCCATCAACAAGCGAATCATACGACCAAAGTGACGTACTTGTAAGAAACGACCACGCAATGAAAAATATAAACCCACGCCTAAACATAAATAAATCAACGCTGGGCTCCATACCCAGTTGTTTAAGCTATCTACTAAAGTCTTTAAATCCATACCAACTCCACATCCATGATTCTTTATGACTAGCGTCCATTATTGACTAGTCAGACTAAATTTGTCTTGTTACCTTGCGCGAATGTTATCTAATTTTTGCAGAAAGTAACAAAAAAAGATTGTTTATCTTAGACCAAATTTTTTTTTTTGCAAAGTAAGTTTTAAATTTAGGATAAAAAAAACATAACTGATGCGTCTATTTTATGTCTCAGTGAATTGATACTAAAATCATAAAATTATCGATAGGTTATTAAAAACTCTAGATTATTTGCGAAGCAAGCAAGCGGCAAGCGCAGCACATAACGTCCAAGCGAGCAGCATGGCAACTAAGGTATGACTAAAGAAATGGTCACCAATCGCCATCTTATAAGCACCCATAATCCACGCAAAACACGTCGCGCCCAAGACAATGCGCCAACGTGAGCGCCATAGCACAGGGACAAATGCCCACGCATATAGGGCAAATCCGGTACTGGCATGTGCCGCAGGAAAACACTTGGCAGGTGTTTGGACTAAGATATTTTGCCAAATGGTCAAATAAGCAAGGTCGCCGCCAAAGAGCTGTAAGTGATTGGGACAACTGACATGCGTCACGGCCTTTAGACTGGCAGTGACAGTGGGGACAATAATCATCGCTAAGGCTAGGTAGGCCAACTCGCGGCCTGATAGCCAATGCAGCGGTCGAAACCAACGACGTCCACGATACCAAGTGATAGCTTTGTTAGTCGTCGAGGTGTTTTGGAATACGCGATGTAGCCATGCGGCAACCACATAGACCGCAAATAATAGCAATAAACGCTTAGGAACGGTGTAAAACACCAAATGAGGGATAAGGCTAGCTTTATCAACCAACCAATGGCTATTGGCGCCATCTTGGATATACAGCCATTGACTAATCGCCACGTCAAGTTGGCTGTGTTCCACGGTCAAGGTAAATAACAATGTCAGCGTTAAGCCAATAATGAATTGTTTGATATACCAACGTTGAGAAGGTAATGGATAGTTAGTGTCTGCTAGCGTACCTGTGTCAATCAATGCAGATGTGGTTAACATTTTGGGTGAAGCTGATTTATGAGGGGTGTTTGAGAGGGTCATAGCAGCTTGCATCCGTAAACAATATCAATTAGATGATTCATATGATACGGCTGCAAGCTTAATTTTAGCTTAACGGATAAATAACGCTTTATTCTGTGTCGCTTGGGTGGTCACATCAAACAGTTTTAATAAGCTTGGGGTAATGGCATCATGGGTTAATTCGCTATTACCCGCTACTGCTTGGATACCTGACTGTTTGCCTGACCACATCATTGCAGCGACATGTTTTTGCTCAGTGGGGGCGATGCTATTTGGCATACCGTGCAGATACACGCCTTTTTCGCCCAAGCTTTCACCATGGTCGCTGACATATAGCATGGCTACTTGGTAGTGGTTGTCGTATTGGTTCAGCCAATCAACGGTTTTTGCCAAAAAGTCATCCGTAGCGAGTAACGCATTGTCATAGGCATTAATCACCGTTTGACGGTCGCATTTAGCCAATTCATTCGTTTGACAGACTGGGGTAAACTGCTCGAATTTTTTGTCATAACGCTTGTAATACGCAGGGCCATGATTACCCATTTGGTGTAGGACAATCAGCATATCTTGGTTAGCGTGTTGTTTGACATAGTCATCTAGACCGACTAATAGACCGACATCACGGCATTCATTGTACGGATTGGTATTACAAATGGTATTGGTAGGTGCATCGCGGTAATTGGCAAAATTAGCAGCCGGTAAACGCGTCATCACCCCTTTAGAATCTGAGTTGTTATCACGCCACAACACATTGATTTTTAGGCGATTTAGCGTTTCTAGCACGTTTTCATTATAGCTTGCGGTATCAACATCGTACTCTTTGGCACCGACATAGCTAAACATACAAGGTACTGAATAAGCGGTCGATGTTCCGCAGGCAGTCACTTGGCTAAAATTGGTAACGCCTGGAATCTTCGCCATTTGTGGAAACGTGTTGCGCTCATAGCCATTCATCGGTACATGGTCAGCACGAGCCGTTTCACCGAGTACCATAATCACCAGTTTTGGTTTACGAGTAGTCGGTGATGTGGTTTGCTTGGCATCATTGGCATGATAAATCGTATCTTTAGGCGCTTTTAGCTTATTGTATTGTACACTGGCCAATTTACCCACCGCATAAATCGGTGTCACCGGATTGGTATAAAGGCGTAGTGGCTTATGCTCACGGAAAAAGGTGGCAAACTGCTTGCTTTGTGCCAAAATTGGTAAGGCAACCAATACCAGACTCAAGACAAAAATCCCCAAGCGCTGTAACACAGCGCTTTTAAGCTTAGGAAAATACACCTTTTGTCGGGCGACTAAGAAACTCGGAATCAGACCCAATAATACGATACGCGCAATAAACATTATATTAAATAAATCTGATGTTTCCGCTTTATCGGTTTGTAACGCGTTTTGCAGCATATTGGTGTCGTAGACCGTGCCATAAGTATCAGTGAAATAACCGGTGATACTCGCCACGATTAATAAGAAAATCAACACCGCTTTTAGGGTAAAGCGATAGCTGACTAACCACATAATGAGCAGTAACAGCCCAAATAACACCATGCCCAACGACAGGGTAAATAACAAGTTTTGGGCTAAGGGATAGACCTTGGCAACTTGCGCAAAAAAACCGCTATTACCCGTGAATACCAAAAAAGCCGCTACAATTGGTAGCAGCCAGTAAGCATTTATCGGTGTATTGTTGCGTAACCAGGCGAGTGGTGTGGTAGCGCGTGATGTTGGAACAGATTGCATTAGTAGCCTAACCCAAAAACAGAAAATGAAAATATTATAAGGGGGCAATCTTAGCACAGTCTTAACGTACTTTGGATAAGCAATTACAACGCAAGATAACCCTAGCAAGAAAACCGCAAACTAGCCGGTTTGTACCCCAAATAGTCGACCAATCAGACCGGTAGCGACTAATGCGACGATACCCCAAATGACCACGCGAGATACTGCAGGGAAGACTTTGGCACCGCCTAAGTAGGCAGACAACCAACCAAGGAAGCCAAGGCCTAATAAGGTGCTAGCACCAAGGCCAATTAATAGATTAGATGCGGGCAACAACCACACACAGATAACAGGGACTAAAGCCCCGATGATGAAAGATACCGCAGAGGCCATAGCGGCTTCTAACGGTTTGGCCGAGCCCGTTTCTGTTAAACCAATCTCATCACGCGCATGTGCCTCAAGGGCATCATGTTCGGTCAAAGCCACCGCGACCTGATGTGCCAAGTCATCATTTAACCCACGTGACTTATAGATATTCGTAAGTTCCAGTAACTCGCGTTCTGGGTTGTGTTCAAGCTCGTAAGCTTCTTTGGCAAGGTCGGCTTTTTCAGTGTCCGCTTGTGATGACACTGACACATACTCACCGGCTGCCATACTGATCGCACCGGCAATCAATGACGCCACGCCAGTGATCATCAAGGTATGATTATCAATATTGGCAGCAGCAACACCCATCAGTAAACTAGACGTTGAAATCAGGCCATCATTGGCGCCTAGTACCGTTGCACGCAGCCAGTTATTACGATTACTAAAATGGGGTTCATGATGAACAGAAAAATGCTGCATAAATCGCCTCAACCAATGTTTTAGTGCTTATAAAAAATGAAAGCATCATAACATAGTAGCAAACCTTACTTAAGGTTTGCTTACCTATATTAACTAAATGAATTAACTAAGTGTTGGGCGGCCAAATGCAACTGTTAACTAACCTGTATTACGTAGACCT
>CALJUC010000298.1 GCA_937975585.1 uncultured Moraxella sp.
CGGCATACGAGATACATTGGCGTGACTGGAGTTCAGACGTGTGCTCTTCGATCTAGACTGATTTGAATGAGCGTAAAAACTACGCGCTATGGATGATGGCAAGCCGCCGCATTATCGCCGATAGTGACGCGGTACTCGATAAAAACGAAGCCATTGAAGAAGTGGCCAAAGTCAATGGCTATGTCGAAGTACAGGCAGGCAAGCGCTTTGAAGTAATGGAAAACAGCCAATTAGCCCCAGCGCATGTGTCGTTTGCGGAAATGGATAGCGCCTATCTCAAGCAGATTAGCGGTGTCACGTCAGAAAATCGTGGTGTCAACAATAATGCCTTGTCTGGTATTGCTATTCAATCGCTGCAAGAGCAAGGCACGGTTATCACCACGCCTATCATTGACAATCATGTCATGGCTCACCAGCTAGAAGGTGAGTTGGTGTTATCACTGACCGAGCAGTTTATCAACCGTAAGATGCAGTTTCGCATTACTGGCAGTGACTTAAACCCCAAGAAACAAGAGTTTGTCACGCTTAACAGCACGCCAGAAACCGATGTCACCGCAACCCAAGCGGACTTTATCGTGGCGCAGCGCGATTATCGCCAGTCCATGCGCCAAGCGTTAAGCGAGCAGCTTATCACTGTGGCAAGCAATATTGGTCAAGCCACTGGCAATCCGAACGCGACTATGCTGATGATTGAAATGGCCATTGACCTGCAAGACTTCCCGAACAAAGACCAGATGGTTGATAAGCTACGCGAGATTATGAACTTGCCACCGAAGAATGAAACGGACGAAGAACGCCAAGCGCGTGAGCAAGCCATGGCACAAAAACAGCAAGCCGAGCAAGCGCTGCAAGACAAGATTAAGGAATTACAGGTTCTTAAAGCCCATTCTGAAGTTGAGTACAATAATGCACGCGCCGCACAGCTTAAAGCCGAAGGGCGCCGTGAATTGGCTAATGCTAGAAATTCACAGGCAGATGCAACAGCCAAGGCAGCACAGGTGGCTCAATTAATTCTACAAAACCCTGCATTGGCACCTACGATTGATGACTTCTTGAAAAACCTAGACAACATCATGGCAGGTAGTGGCGGGGCGGAAGAAGAACTAGCCAAAGCCGTAGAGCCACAGCAGCAAGCGCCTGGTGGCGAGCTTATGCCGCCAGAGCAAATGCAAGAACTATCACAAGATTTATCACCGCAAGCCCAGCAGCAGGAACAGCCAGAGCAAGCCATTGACCCTGCCATGCTTGAACAAATGCAACAATCCACTAACCAACCCGTCCCAAATCAATAATACGGAGCATACGCCATGAGTGAAAATACCCCAGACGCCACCGTCAATGTGAATGTAGATGACCAGTCACAAGTCGATACCAATGCCAAAGCGCAGACCGATGATCACGCCAATCTACTACCAGAAGAAATCGCAGAGCTTTTGCAGGATGATCAGGCGAATGAAGCTACTGACACTGACAATAGTGGCGCTGATACTAGCAATGCCGCTGATGTTGATATTGATGTTACTGTTAATCACCCTGTTACCGATACTACTGCCGATACTACTGATACGGTAGATATCCAATCACAGTTAGCCGATTTTGCGCAGCGTGAATCAGATATCGACGCACGTTTTGAGCAAAATGTGGAAGCCTTGCGCGAGCTTGCCAATAAATACACTGATGGCGAGATTGGCGAAGGCGATTACCAGGCTGAAAAAGCACGCCTTGACCGTGAGGCGCGTAAGATTGAGTTTGAAGAACAGGCATTACTAAACCAAAAAAGCCAAGTCCAAACACAGGCGGACGCGCAGCAAGCGCAAATTCAAAACGATTTTACGTCAGCAGCCGATGCCTTTTTAGACCGTACTGAAAACAAAGACGTATTTGTGGCAGGCTCACCAGAGCTTACCGCGCTTGACCAACAAATCCAAATCTTGTCGCAAACCTTACCGCCAACAACCACCTATGCTGAATTGTTTGACAAGGCGCGTAGTGTTGTTGCCACATATATGAACTTGCCAAGCGCAGGCGGTGAAGCACAGCAACCTCAAAAAGCCAATGTACCACAGCCAACCATCCCGCCTAACTTGGGGCAAATGCAAGCCGTGGTCAATAACAGCGTTGATGATAAGTTTGCGCATATCGACAAGCTATCTGGCTTAGATTATGACCGCGCACTTGAGCGCCTATCTGACGCAGAACTGACTGAATACATGCAAAAAGTGTAGGCCAAATATCCTTATGAAAAACTATCGTGACCTAAAACTTGGTGATGTGATAACTGTTAATGAGCCCTGTACTATTACCGTTCTTAGCAAGGGTAAGACAACACGCGTGGTTATCGAAACCGAGACAGGCGCGGTAACCTTCCCCAAAAAAGACTTGTCATTACGACAATTAACCCAGACGCATAAGTGTCAAATAAGCCTAGGAGAATTAAATGGCTAAGACAATCGTTGGGTTAAATGACCCAAAAGCAGTGAAATTGTTTGGCGGTGCCTTGTTTAAAGCGGGTATCCCTCAATCGTTATATGGCAAGCAGCTGATGGCACCAGCCAACACCGTGCGTGAAGGCGCTGAAATGGCTAATGCCCCTATCGTGGTAATCAATGACTTGACCAGCCAAGCGGGTGATACGGTATCGTTTGATATCGCAGTACAGTTGACCGGTGACGGTGTCTATGGTGACGATACCTTAGAGGGTAACGAAGAAAGCCTGGACATGTATACCGACCAAATCACCATTAACCAAATCCGTCACGGTGTTGATGGCGGCGGTAAGATGACCCAGAAACGCACCGTCAACAACCTACGCATGATTGCCAAAGAAAAATTGGCACAATGGCATGGTCAAAAGTTTGACAGCGTGATGGCAACCACTTTGGGTGGTGCGCGTGGTGTGAACCAATCGCTGTATATCCCAATGGGTGCAACTGCACCAATCAAAGGTGCAAGCCCTTATGTGCCGTATGATGCTGCGCATACAGCTTATGGTGGTAGCGCAACTTCAAAAGCTACCTTGACTGCAAGCGACAAGTTGACCCTTGGCGTGATTGACCGTGTTTTGACCAAAATCAAAGCAACGGGCGGTATGGCAGACGGCAAGCTACGCTTAACCCCACTGGACAAAGGCGGACGTGAAAGCTACATCATGACCATCACCGCACAGCAAGAACAAGACTTGCGTAACGACGCAGGTACGGGCGGCTGGCTTGATATCCAAAAAGCAGCGACTACCAATGCAGGCTACCAAAGCAATATCTTCACAGGTGTATTGGGTGAATATCGCAATGTTGGCTTTAAGCAAGTACCAGTCGGTGTTGAGTTTAACAACTATGGCGCAGGTCAAAACGTGGTGGCGCATCGTGCGGTATTGATGGGCCGTCAAGCGGCAGCCGTGGCGTTTGGTACGTCTGGTTCAAGCAACATGCGTGCTGATTGGGTGGAAGAAGAAAAAGACTACGGCAATCGCATGGGTATAGCGGCTGGCATGGTGTACGGTACCAAGTTACCGCAATTTAACGGTCAAGTAGTCAACAGCTACGCGATTGACACAGCCGTAACCGCACTGGCTTAACTTTTAGCATGGGGTAGTCAAGCTATCCCATGCTTCCCTTTAATCCTATTTAAGAAGGAAATATCCAAATGGCTATTTTAAAAACCGAGCAATACAACAAAGTTAAGCAAGCGGCGGATTGTGTTGATGGCGGAAACGGCATGGTTTATGAGTTTTTCTATAAACCACAAGCAGCACAAGCGATCACCAATGGCGATATCTTGCTGATGGGTCAGCTACCGGCTAACTGTAAAGTTATCTCAATGGACGTTTATACCACTGCCGTTGGGACAGGTACCGTGGATGTTGGCTTAGTCAAAAACAGCGCAATGGCGCAGGCGTTTGTTGAAGCCGTTGACATTTCGGCTGAAAAGTTTACCAACACGCAAAAGCTAGGCGCGTTTAAGTATGCCCCAAGCGATACCGCTACCGATGTGGGCGTGTTGTTTAAAGCGGGCTTGACCATTCCGGCTAATGCTGAAATCCGTGTGATTATGCAGTATCGCAATACACAGCCGCTAGAATAAGCACACGTTTTACGACCTTAAAAAACCGTCCTTTGTTTAATTCATTGGGCGGTTTTTTACTTTCAATTACTTCGATTTACTTCCAACAATCCATAAGGATAATCATGAAAAACTACGGACACAAACTAGGCGTTATTTTAGCAATGGCTTTAGTGGCAACTCTACCCGAGCGAAAACTCACCAAAGAATTTTTAGAAAGCGAAATCGACAAGACAGAATACAATCGCCTTGGCGGTACGATTACGCATTGTACGATTACTACTAAAAGCGGTTTTACCTTCACTGGTGAAAGCGCGTGTGTTAACCCTAACAACTTTGACCCAAAAATCGGTGAGCAGGTTGCATACGATAATGCGTTTGAAAAAATGTGGCTGCCGTATGGTT
>CALJUC010000299.1 GCA_937975585.1 uncultured Moraxella sp.
CGGCACAGTTTAAGATTTCTGGTCGTGGTTGTCGATGGGATGCCACGATGGTCATCGGTAAGTTATATTGGCATTTCATGGCTTGCATGGCACGTAGCATGTCACGCTGGCTTGACTGCCCTTCTGCCAACCAAATTGAAAACGGGGTGTTACTGGGGTTTAAAATCATTCAATTTCCATTAGCAAATCTTCATACAACTGTAATCGATTGTCATTGAGATATAACATGCTGAGTGTGTAGCAAGAATTATATAGCAGATGATGCAAAATTTTAATCTATCTTGCTAAATAAACCCTGGCTGCCACTGCAGGATATGCTTGACTACTTGTCTTTACTTTACTTAATTTTTCTTTGCTTAGTAGGTAAGACTTATTATTTTACTAATCACATAGGTATCTTATATCTATATGCATGCGGCGCAACTATTATTGGCGTGCTTTGCCAAACAACGTTTGCTGCACAATGATAGCCATATTCAGACCCGTAGGGTTTCGATGTTTCGAGGGTGAGGGTGCTAGATAAAAGTTATTGTTTTAGCCATAAAACACAGTATAATCCATAAGTTTTTTTTTACTCACCATTAACTTTTGCTTTTACATGGAGATTTGCCCATGCAAGTTCAGCCTATCGGTGATATGTATGCCAATCACAAAGAATTGACGCTAAGGGGCATTATTCTTGGGGCATTAATCACTGTCATCTTTACCGCGTCCAATGTATATCTTGGACTTAAGGTCGGTTTAACGTTTGCCTCGTCCATTCCGGCGGCGGTGATATCAATGGCAGTTTTAAAATTTGCCAAAGATAGCAATATTCTTGAGAATAATATTGTACAAACCCAAGCTTCGGCGGCAGGTACT
This sequence comes from uncultured Moraxella sp., assembly GCA_937975585.1. Lineage (GTDB taxonomy): Bacteria > Pseudomonadota > Gammaproteobacteria > Pseudomonadales > Moraxellaceae > Faucicola. The sequence goes on from CALJUC010000299.1 coordinate 862, forward strand.
TTATCGTCCATTATCTTTGTGTTGCCAGCGTTATTGATGCTCGGTTATTGGACAGGGTTTCCGTTTTGGCAAACCACTATTTTATGTATCGCTGGCGGTATCTTGGGGGTGATTTTTACTATTCCACTTCGCTATGCGATGGTGGTAAACAGTGATTTGCCCTATCCCGAAGGCGTTGCCGCTGCTGAAATTTTGCGGGCAGGCGAACAGGACACAGCAGATTATACCCCCATTCAATCGGATGCCTCAACAGGTGCCAAGGATATTGTGATTGGTGGCGCGTTATCAGGCACTGTAGCGTTTTTGACCGGTGGACTTAGGGTATTGGCAGATTCGGCAGGCTACTGGTTTAAAGCAGGCTCGGCGATTACCCAATTACCCATGGGGTTTTCCTTGGCGCTACTTGGCGCAGGCTATCTAGTTGGCGTAGCGGGCGGTATGGCTATTTTGCTGGGTATCATTATTGCTTGGGGTGCAGCGGTGCCGATATTGACGAGCATGACGCCTCAGCCCAGTGACATGGAAATGTCGGCATTTGCCATGAAAATCTGGAAGGAAAACGTCCGTTTTATTGGTGCAGGTACTATTGGTGTTGCCGCAATTTGGACGCTACTGACGCTCATGAAGCCAATGATTGAGGGATTAAAAATTTCCATGCAGGCGCTCAAAGGTGGCAATTCATCAAACCTCAGTCGTATGGAGCAGGATTTATCGCCCAAGGTTATGATCGGCTGGACGGTGGTAATGACGTTGTTATTGGCGGTTAGTTTCTATCAGTTTGTGGCGGATGCAAGCTTGCCAGCGGGTTTGGCATGGTTGCTGGTGTTGGTTTGTACCGCGGTCACCTTTATCATTGGTTTCTTGGTAGCGGCAGCGTGTGGTTATATGGCGGGTTTAGTTGGATCGTCGTCTAGCCCAATTTCAGGTATTGGTATTATCTCGATTGTGGTGATTTCGCTCATTTTATTACTGGTTGGCAATGCCTATCCGCAATTGTTAACCACGGGCGATGGCAAATTTGTCACCGCGTTGGCGCTATTCTGTGGTTCGGCGGTGTTATGTGTGGCGACGATTTCAAATGATAATTTGCAAGACTTAAAAACGGGTTACTTGGTAAAAGCCACACCTTGGCGTCAGCAAATTGCGTTAATGATTGGTGTCGTGGTAGGTGCATTGGTAATCTCCCCTATTTTAGAACTACTGTACAAAGCTTACGGCTTTACTGGGGCATTGCCTCGCCCTGATATGGATGCCTCGCAAGCCTTGGGCGCACCGCAAGCAACCTTGATGACCACGATTGCCAAGGGGATTTTTGCGCATAATTTGAACTGGGACTTTATCCTTATCGGTGTGCTGATTGGTGCGGTACTGATTGTCGCTGATACCTTATTACGCAAAACTTCAGCGGGTAAATACAGCTTGCCGGTATTGGCAGTGGGTATGGGTATTTATTTGCCACCTACCATTAATATGCCGATTTTTATTGGCTCAGTGTTGGCATGGTGGATTAAAAACCATATCACCAAAAACAGTGCAGCGGCGCAACGTGAGCGCAACTTAAAGCTTGCAGAGCGCAAAGGTACGTTATTTGCTGCAGGGTTAATTGTGGGCGAAAGCTTGATTGGTGTTATTATGGCGTTTATTATTGCCGCGTCAGTCACGACGGGTGGCTCAGATGCACCGTTGGCGCTTAAACTTGCCAATTGGGACAACATTGCCCAATGGCTAGGGTTATTGGCATTTGTATTGGCTATCGTGATATTAGCCAGACGCGTGTTGAGCAGTGCCAAAACATCGGCATAACAAGCATTAAAATCCAACATTCCTATAAACTAAACCCTTGAAAATCAGTAAACCCTTGAAAATATTAATTTTCAAGGGTTTTTTATGTATCGCGGTTTGAGAAAATAGGCTCAAAACCCTAGATTTAAAACCTTAGCAACGACATTTTTTCACAACTGTGATAGCAGCATGAGCAATCATTAGCAATTACAAAACTTTTAATAAGTCTAATAATACCTGCCAAGTTTTTGCCACGCTGGCGATTTCTACGCGCTCTTTGGGTGAGTGTGCCGCACGGATATTTGGACCAAAAGAAATCATATCCATGTTTGGCGCTTTACCTTTAAATATGCCGCATTCAAGACCGGCATGAATCACCTGTAGCTTTGGCTCGCCTGCAAAATGACTCGCCATCACAGATTTTGCCACTGCCAATAGCTTAGAATTTGGGTCAGGTTGCCAGCCTGGATAATCATCGCTTAACTCTAGCGCCGCCCCTGCCAAATCTGCTAAAGCTTGTAGCCGCTGGGCGATATCATCTTTTGGGGTTTCACCCAAAGATCGCATCAGACAACGTATCTCAAGGGTGGCGGTTTGATTATTGTCATGAGTTTGGCCAAGCTTTACCACACCCGTGCTAATTGATGTATCTACCACGCCGGCAAAGCTATCGCTCATGCGTATCACGCCATTGGGCAGGCTACGCAGCAAGTTAAGCACACGCTGACTGTCGGCTATACTAAGAGCGGAAAGGTCGGTAGATGCCAGTGACAACGCGTCCGTGGCTACTAGTTTTTCAACAGTAACGGTGAGGTTGGGTTCCGTGATTTTATATTCAGCTTGTAGCGTTTGCAAGATAGTGGGAAGCAACTGACTGATACGCTCAAAATCACCCAACACCGCCGCAGTGGCTTCGCGCGTAATCACATTTCGCAGTACCCCACCTGTCCAGTGTTGTAGATAAAAAGGCGATGAGCCAAACAGGCTTGCCAGCACGCGCGCCAGTAATAAGTTAGCATTGGCTAAGCCTTTATGAATATCAATACCAGAGTGCCCACCTTGTAGCCCGCTCACCTTAATTACCATCGGCGTGACATCCTCGGTTACGGTAATGAGCGAGGAAGTTAACTGAAATGTGGCATCACGCCCGCCAGCACAGCCAATAAACAGTTCACCTTCATCTTCTGAGTCAAGGTTAATCATTGCAGGTGCGGTCAGCCACTCAGGGTGAATGGCTTGGACGCCGCCCATGCCGATTTCTTCTTCACAAGTCAAAATCAACTCAAGCGGTGGATGGACAATATCATCACTAAACGCCACCGCCAATGCCATAGCAAGCCCAATACCATTATCTGCCCCAAGCGTCGTATCGCTTGCCCAGACCCAATCATCTTTAATAACAGGCTTGATAGGGTCAGTGATAAAATCATGGTTGGTGGTTTCCCCTTTTTGTGCCACCATGTCAAAATGCGCTTGGATAGCCACCGCAGGATGGTTTGCCATATTGCTATCAAGCTTTACGCTTGCTGGCTTATAGATAAAAATATTGCCTTTTTCATCTTTTTTGACCGTT
>CALJUC010000300.1 GCA_937975585.1 uncultured Moraxella sp.
TGCAAAGGTAGTTTTACCCATGGATGGACGCGCTGCAACGATGACCAAGTCACCGGATTGTAAACCTTGGGTTTTGTTATTGAGTTCAGTAAATGGGGTTTGCAGACCAATCATGCCATCAGGACGGTCTTTTAACTCTTGTAAGGTATTCATTACGTTGGTGATGACGCTATTAATACGCGTTGGGCCTTTTTGATTCGACTGGCGGCTGTGCTGCTCATTAATCGCAAAGATTTCACTTTCAACCGTGTCTAGGATATCACTGACGCTTTGGTCTTTGCTGTCGTAGGCGAGTTCGAGCATATGATTGCCCGCTGTGATGATTTGGCGCAAGGTCGATAGCTCGCGTACACGTTGGGCGTAGGCAGTCAGATTAAACAAGGTCGCAGGGCTTTGCGATAAAATGTCACCCAAATACGCGGTACCACCGGCTACTTCGAGCAATTTTTGTGAGTCGAGCCAATCGCGTACCATGACCACATCATAAGGTTCGCTGGCATTGGCCAAATGGGCAATCGCTTCAAAAATATATTGATGACGTTTGGCATAAAAGTCATTTTTATTGATGGTATCTGAAATACGCTCAAACGCCTCTTCCAAACTCATTAACGATGCCAATACGGATTTCTCCAAATCAATACTGTGCGGTTGGTGTTGGGTTAAGGGCGTTGCAGGTAGCTTTGTTGAGGTATTAGATTCGGTGGTTGTCTCTGTCATTTTGTTGTCATCTGCCATAGCCACCTCTATATAAACTTATCAAAATCAATGTCTTAAAAAATAATTCGCTAACTTAGTTAATCTGAAAAATGGCATAGAAGCACGGTTAGCAAGACGGTCAACTATACCCAATTTACTGCCAAAATACCAATGGATTTTCTGCCATTTTGCGTCGATAAATCCTTGACAGTGGATAAGCGTAGTGGTCAATAAACAATAAAAAAAGAGATAACTAAAAGCTATCTCTTTTTTGGGACTTAATCAGTTGACTAAGCCACTAATAACAGCAAGGATGAATTAAGCAGATGCTTCTTCGGCCAAGATAGTTACTAGGATGTTGGTCATTACGTCGTGGTGTAATTGGATATCCACGTTGTATTCGCCAACTTGACGTAACGAGCCTTCTGGAAGTTTAACTTCAGCGCGGTCAACTGGTAAACCTGATTTGGTCAAGGCATCAGCGATATCGCGAGTACCGATAGAACCAAATAGTTTGCCTTCATCACCTGATTTTG
>CALJUC010000301.1 GCA_937975585.1 uncultured Moraxella sp.
GGCCATTGCTATGAGCCGTTGTTAAACCCCATATATTAAGCAAGGCAATTATCGTCCAAACCACTGCCACCGCCATTATAAAATAGCGCAAGAATACAAATAGGTAGCCTAACGAGGCTACTACATTGTAGAGTATTAAAAAAGCATTGGGTGTGTTCATCTTTATTTTTTAACTCAAAAATGGTTTATTTGCGCGTGACCATAACAATGCCGGTATCTTCTTTTAACTCAGCGACGCGTAATTCAGTATTTGGGATAACAGACCCCACTTCTAATGAGTATAACGCACCTGTTTTGGTGTCTCGTACCCAAGCTCTGCCACCTACTATCGCCTCTGTGTGTAGGCCAGTTGATTTTGGCAGCATGGTAGCGCGTAGTCTTTCATTCGCTGTTGGGCTATCTTCAAGCTTTTGAATGATATGGGTCATACCTTTCTCTTGCTGCGCTAATTGTTTTTTCAAATCAGCATTTTCAACTTGTAAGTTATGGTTCCAGTCACGAAGATTTTGGATTAATGACATATAGCGTTGACGCTGCTCCTCTGTCATATCAATGACTTTGGGTTCAATTTTTTGATTTTGTTCTTTCGCTGGAGCTGGCAAGCTGATGATGCCATTGTTTAACTGAGTGGCAATATCTTGAGCGGTTTGGTTCTCGATAGCTAAGATATCATTTGGGTCACTGATAGCGACACGGTTACCGGCCACTGGATCAAGATGATAAATTTGTTGATAAGCCCCTCGTGGCTCAGTGGGGTATTCCTGCATTAATTTAGCTTTCTGACTTTCACGAATACCATTAACCACCGTAAAGTATTCAGGTGAATTAGGGGTCATTTGTGTGCCGCTTGGTGAAACTAAAATGCCACCCTGATTGTATGGCGAGCTATCAATCGCTTTTTTAATAGATTCATCAACAAGGCTATCAAAAGGCTGTGGCTGAAAATACCAACCGTTTGGGTTGTTTTCAAAACTCGCTAAATACGGCGGTGGCTGTGTTGTCACAGGTTCCGGTACTGACGCAACCATTGTGGCATCTTTGGCCGGTGCTTTCTTTTTGGAATTATCTGCTGGCATTAACAAGAAGATGGCTAACCCAATAAACAGCAATATAAAACCTGCCCCTACACCATAAATGATGTAGTTCATTGTTTTTTCTTGCTTACTAGGCTCTTTAACCGCCTTTAAATCCGTTGTTTTAGTGTTAACTACCGTTTCTTTAACTTTGGGTTTACTTGGATCAGTATTGATAGAATTAGCTGTCATGTCGCTTCCTTAATATAACTTATTGCTGTCTTGCTGTATTGGATGTTCGCGAACTGTTTAAGTTTAGCGACGCCGTACTAGCGGTTGTGTCAACGTTGGAAACCAATGTCATACTTAACGGTGTACCCTGTCGAATAATGTACGTTGGTTGACGATTAGCAAATACACCGATGTCTTGATTTAACCGCCCAGCTAGTGACGATAGTATTTGTCCTCGGACTTGTTTAGCGTCTGCCCCTCCCCTCGAAACAATGACCGTACCTTCATCCGTGGTACGTGTTGTAGTGTTTGACTCAGCATAAGCATTGCCGTAACCCTCAATCCCTGCTTGCGCCAAGGCTGTTAGATAGTTTTGGAAGTAGTGACGATCTACTGTACTTGCTACCCCACCACTATTTGAAAGTGTTAAAGCAATGGCATTAATGGGTATAAGTGACTGGCGTGGGTTTTTTGGTTGTAATGCAGTAAACGAAACGCCTATGTTTCTGCCCTGCGGCTCAATCTGACCAAACACTTTTGACCCGTTAAACACACCACCAACCACCTGCGCTGTCACGGTAGAACCGTTGTCGGAGTTTACTGTGTTGGTTACGACGACAGGAAAGCTTGTACCGGCCCGAATAATATTTTTTGGGAGCAAATTACTCGCTGTTGATTTAGCATTGGCATTGGTTGATAAGCTGTTGGAGCCGTAAAGTCCATTACCAGTAACCGTAGATGGCTGTGCATAATTGCGATTAGCTGCGTTATATTTTTGACCGTATATTTGGACAGTATAATTGTTACTAGCATTATTACTTGCCGTCAGCATTTGGATTGACTGGTTTAGGGCATTTTTTGCTACCGCTTGTCGGCTCTGTGCTAAAGCCGCTGCTTGTTGCTGATATTGCGACCGCTGTTCGGCCAACCTTGCTTGTTGTGCATTGCGCTCAGTGGTATAAGCGTCATAGTCTGCGCCAAGCGACTTCTGTATATTCTCATAAACAAGGTCGGGTTGTGGCTGTGACTGCCCCTGAGACTGACCATTGTTATTTTGCGATTGGGCTTGCTGAGAACCTGAGTTATTTTGATTTTCAGCTTGCATCGCTCGCTGCAATCGTTGTTCGTAATCATCGGGTTTGATCGTGATACCACCTGCGATATAAGTCAACACCTCGCCGCCCCGAGTATCTTTAGGTTGATATATCGAGCTATCAGACAGTGGTTCTTGGTAATATTGCATACGCTCACCATTGGCTGCCTGACTATTGGCATATAGTAAGCGTTCATTGTCAGGTATTTTATTAATATCTGCGGTTCGATAATTAACACCGCGATATTTTTCGGCAATTTCAGTAGCCGATACGTTAGAAATGCCACCTGTTGCTTGTGTGGCACTAGCTGGCATGGTCGCTAACGAAGGTGCATTTGTTACCCCTTGAGCGGCTAATTCAGATGCTTCACCTTGGCGGCGACGCATATCATAACGAGCTTGTTGCTCATTTAGTGGCGCGTTAGGGTCGGTCTTAAGCTCAACACCTGCTTCACCGCTATCAGTGTCACTTAATTTTTTGCTATCGCCGGTGAAGGCATAAGACAACCCACCAATGATTGCAAGCGTCATAACACCACCAGCAAACAGCATTATGCGTGACTTAGGGTTTGCTAAAACAGCGGGCAATGAATTAACCTTAGCCGCTCTAACCTCAGGCTCCACATATAATTCGTCGCCAGGCTTTTGATTAATGCTAGTACCCTTTACTGGCATCGGCACGTTAATATCATAAATACTTTCATCAATAGCTGGGATATCAGCTTGTGTGTTATGGGTAGGACGATAGGTATCTGTCGTAGTGCTAGGCTCAATAGACTCAGTAGGATGGGTAAATGAGGGGGCGTCGCCAACAATCGGTTCAGTTGATGGCGTGGTGTATGTCATTGATTTTAAATTCTCGAAGTTCTGTTTTTTCTCAACTTCTTGCATTATTTGCCTAGATTTATCATAGTCAGGCATACCTATCGCGGATAAGCCTTTTACAGGACCATAAATATCACCTGAACCTTCGATATCATCTTCAAACTCTCGATTACTGTTAGCCATATTTTATCTCTCGTAATAAGGTAAAGAATTTTGCTCAAAGGACACAGTTACAGGTTGCCCTCGACGTTGTAAAAAGGTGATATCATTAACGCCTTGGTCAAAACGATAGATTTTTGTGCCGTCAGAACTTGCCGCTCTATACATGAAATTTGGATATAAAACATCAAAACGCGTTTTAACATATAACTTATCGTTGTATTCCCAGCCTCTAACTGCGCTATCGGAAGAAGTTAGAGGGGTGGCATCGTTAGGTGGATTACCGTCTAAAAACGCGAGTGCAATGGCATCTTGGTCGGGCGTACTTGCAAGGCTATTACCGGAAATAGCAGCAAACGACGATACGGATGATTGATCAACATCCGGATTTTTACCTGAAATCTTGGCATCTAATCTGATATCAACTTCGCTTTGACCTGAGGCTACAAGAAAAATAACAGGTGTTGCTTTGCCTCTTAATGTGATTGAAACCGTACCATAGTCAATCGCTTGTTTTGGCTCTAATGTAAGAATATTGGTCAGATTGGCTTTAGGATCGCTATTGCCGCTTGAGTTAATGCCATTGGCATTTTGTGAGGCTGTATAGCTATTATCATCGTTTATATTACTTGAAGCTCGATTGGCTGGCGTTAGGTTGGAACCAGTTGTGGTGTCGGCAGCTGCCTGAACAGCTTGGGTGTTTGCCTGGGCTGCTGCAATGGTACTTTGTGAGTTAGCGTCAGAAAATTGATTGCGGTTTAATGCTACCTTTTCGATATACCAAGGATTACCCTCCATGTCGGTAAATACAATCGAAGTTAGCATATTTTTTGCAACACGCACGATTGGGGGTGTTTTACCAGGCGATAAATCGACAGCTAATGAACGAACCACCGGGTTTGGTAATTGGTTATAAGGCGTGGCAGCAATTCGTTGCTGCTCAAGCAATAAGGTTTTAAGCTGCTGGAATTGCTGAGGCGTTAAGTTTGAGCCTAAGTATTCATTGACCTCATTATTCACCATTGTCCTAGTGCTTGGAGCAACGAACGGCTGAATATCCATTGGGGTCTGATTTAGAATGGGCGATTGTGTTTGTTGTGAAAAAGATTGCGCCTGACCTGAATAATTCGACATATCCATCGTATTCGGTGGTAGGGGTGCAGCTGTAACACGTACCGCTGCTATCGCTGTTAACAGTGCAAGTAAATGTTTTTTCATAGGGGTTCCATTGAATAAATAGGTAGGATGCTTGAAGCTTTATCTTGGTGATTCAGTAGGGATAAGTGTCACGGATGTAATACCCAATCCTCTTGGATTGATGGCCGATGCGGTATCAGCCAATACGCGAACCGTGGCAATATAGTATTGTTGGCTAACTGGTTGTTTACCACCTGAATAAACATCAATAACCATTGGATAGCGAACAATCCAAAATGGTTGACCTAAATTGTTTACCCCTGTCTGTTCAATTTTTGCCGCGCCTAATATGCCAGCATTAATCGTTAATGCTTGATTTTTCACCGTCTCAACCATTGGTTGAATGGCTGTGACTGTATCTTTGCGGCCGGATGGTGTGTAGTATCTTCCAAGTACATCATCTACATGCGACATATAATTCACATAGCTAAAGCTATATAGCCCTACTACCCCATCCTTAGCAAAATCAGCAATAGCTACATCGGTTAAGTTGGGATTTTTGGTTGGTTCAACAGCACAGATCGCCTTATTGTCTTTTGTAGCGATATAACGGTTTTTTGGATAAAACATAAAAACCACCAACATGGCGACTAATAAAACGGTTAATGCTAAAACCACTAGCACCAAACGCATAATTTGTTTTCGCTGACCAGCGACGTACTCTACTAGCTGGGTATTCTCGCGAGTAAGAGACGCCGCTCCTTGCTGTGCGCTAAAAATTAAGGCGGTAATCTGTTCATTATCTAGCTGCTGTGACATTATTTTTTCCTATTGATATTGATACGGTTCTACACTTTCATTTCCGACTACGCAGCTGTGATAAGTGCCGTCATCGAGATATACATTCTCGTATTTAGTAAAAAAAGTAGCTTAATAATTCCCAAAAATATGCAAGTACAAAGAAACATAATTATATAACTAAAAAATGTTATAATTTTTGCGTAGATCGGA
>CALJUC010000302.1 GCA_937975585.1 uncultured Moraxella sp.
CTAAATAAGCTATTGACCAATGTTAAAAGCATGAGCGCAAACTTTACCCAGACCACCGCAGGTGCATCAAGTAAAGGCTCATTAAGTGGTGGTAATCGTAGCTTTAGTGGTACGATGGATGTTCAACGTCCAAACAAATTCCGCTGGCAAGTTAATGGTTCCGCTGAGCAGCTCATTGTTGCCAATGGTAATACCTTATGGATTTACGACAAAGACTTAAACCAAGCGACGCGTCAACGTGTTGATGCGCAAGTCGGTAATACCCCAGCGTTATTGTTGTCAGGTAACCCAGGCCAAATCATGTCTAACTTTAAAGTTAGTCAGCCAAATGCCGCCAAGAACTACTATGTGTTGACGCCAAAAAATGGCAATGCGAACTTTAAGAGCCTAGGTATTGCATTTAACAGTGGTAACCCAGTGATGATGGTATTAAATGACAACTTGGGTCAAACCACCAGTATTAAGTTTAGCAATATCAAGCGTAATAACAGTGTTGCCGCATCAAAATTTAGCTTTGCGCCACCAAAAGGTGTTGACGTGATTGACCAATAATTAGCAAGTCCCTTAATATGAATTGTTAATTATATTTATTCAAATATTCAGTATTTATATATAAAATGACCCCACCTAATGTGGGGTTTTTTATTGCATGAAATTTAGGCTTTTATCGTAAGAATGAAGTAATTATCTAGCATTTTTTGGTTAAAATGAGTAAACTATGGCATGTTTTAGCGAGTGAACAGCAATATTAAATAACTGACTGCAAAGTTTTAGCAAAAAAGGCTGCTCTTTCGTTACCTGACTTTAATCAATCCAATAGGGATAATTAGTAGATTAAAGCAGTTTAGCCAGCATCTATCACTTGTTATCGCTGATTAGTTTGGCGATATAAATGGTAAATACCAGCCAGTTATTATCTCGCGTTGTATCGACAGAGTTGGTACACGCGTTTTGTGTTTGCCCGTATTTGCCTGCCGCGATAGCGTCATTTGCAAGCCTAAAAAAATAGTCAACCAGATTGCCAAGGAGCATTCCCATGATTCCCGCCATTGATTGGTCAGCGATTATCTTTATTTTAGCGGCAGTTGGGCTTTGTGTCTTTATGCTAACCGTACCGCGTTTATTGGGTGGTACGTCTAAAGGTTTCCAAAAACAAGAGAACTTCGAATCGGGTGTCGTGGGTGCCGGTACCGCCCGCATTCGCTTATCTGCCAAATTCTATGTTGTGGCAATTTTCTTTGTGATTTTCGACTTAGAAGCCTTGTATCTTTATACCTATGCCGTGTCAGTCCGTGAAGCGGGTTGGTTAGGCTTTTTAAGCGTGGTCATTTTTGTGGTCGAGCTATTAATTGGCTTGTACTATCTTTTGAAGCTAGGCGCACTTAATTGGTCACCTGCGGATCGCAAGCCAAAAGCCCCACGTCTAAAAGCTGCCCCTGCTGGCTTTAATATGGCTGATATTACACGTTTCAATGGCATCGAAGAACTTGAGACCGACCCAACTGGTAAAGTACCAGCCCAACTATCGGGTGCGATGAATAAAAACAACGCCCCTCAGTCTACTAACGTAAAGATTGATTAATTAACCCAGTTTGCCTGTGCTAGATAAGCTAGGTGATATATGACCTGGCTTTAGCAAATTTTAAGGTGTGAGATTATCATGAAATATACCCTGACTAAAGCTAACCCAGATGCCACTAAGTTTCCGGCACAAACTCGTGAAGTGATTGACGAAGAAGAAGTCAATCGTAATGTGGTGATGACACGTCTTGAAGACTTGACACACAGTCTAGCTAACTGGGGGCGTAAACATTCATTGTGGCCATTTAACTTTGGTACGTCGTGCTGTTACGTAGAGTATGCGACAACCTTAACCGGTGTGCATGACTTATCACGTTTTGGTGCTGAGGTTATTCGTGCATCTCCACGTCAGGCCGATGTGATGATTGTTGCAGGTACTTGTTTTATGAAGATGGCGCCGGTTATTCAGCGTCTGTACGAACAAATGCTTGAGCCAAAGTGGGTCATCTCGATGGGGGCTTGTGCGAACTCAGGGGGCATGTATGACGTGTACTCAGTGGTACAAGGCGTGGATAAAATTATCCCAGTTGATGTGTATATCCCAGGCTGTCCACCACGTCCTGAAGCTTTGATTCAAGCTATCATGTTGCTACAAGAGTCAATTACCAAAGAGCGTCGTCCATTGGGTATCCATGTCAATGACCAAGGTATTTATCAGCCAATTATGCAGCCAGAACGTGACCGTAAACAAGCGGATCGCATTGCAGTGACCAATTTACGTAGTCCAGATAATATCGAATAACATCGCCGCGCCTTGCTATCGGGCGGTTATATTTTTTCGGTAATGTAAGTAATTGACTACGTTACCGAGTCCAAAACTTTGTGAATGAGGAAAGTACCACGCTATGGTAACGGTAACTGATAATCAACCACAGACTGATGTGCCTTTGGTAATTACGGAGCTAAACCGTAAGTTTGAAGGCCAGTTTGTCGTCCAACAAACCTTTGATAGTTTTCCTACGATTTGGGTCGGTCGCGAACAGCTACTTGACGTACTGATGTATCTACGTACCTTGCCAAAACCGTATGTGATGTTAGTCGATGTTTCTGCCATTGATGAGCGTTTGCGTCAGCATCGTGACGGCCAACCAGACAGTGACTTTACAGTGTTTTATCACTTGATGTCACTTGAGCGTAACAGCGATATCCGTGTGAAAGTTGCGCTTAAAGAGGGCGATTTGAATATCCCAACCGCGACCCGTATTTGGCCAAATGCCAACTGGTATGAGCGCGAGACTTGGGATATGTTCGGTATCAACTTTACCGGTCACCCACATTTGACCCGTATCCTACTGCCAAAATTCTGGGAAGGTCACCCACTGCGTAAAGAGTACGCATCACGTGCCACGGAAGTACCGCCTTACTACCTTGACAAAGGTAAGCAGATGTTCGAGCAAGAAAATCTGCGCTTTGTACCTGAAGATTGGGGCATGAAACGCTCAGGTCGTGACGAAGACTTCATGTTCCTAAACTTAGGTCCTAACCACCCATCTGCACACGGTGCTTTCCGTGTGGTACTTCAGTTGGACGGTGAGGAAGTCATCGACTGTATTCCTGACATTGGTTACCATCATCGCGGTGCTGAAAAAATCGCCGAACGCCAAACTTGGCATTCATTTATTCCATACACTGACCGTATCGACTATCTTGGCGGTGTCATGAATGAACTGCCATATATTATGGCAGTTGAGAAATTGGCCGGTATTAAAGTACCTGATCGTGCTAATACCATTCGTATCATGATGAGTGAATTCTTCCGTATCACTAATAACTTATTGTATTGGGGTACCTTCATTCAGGATGCCGGTGGTATGACGCCTGTCTTCTACATGTTCGCTGACCGTCAAAAAGCCTATGACGTCATCGAAGCGGTAACTGGTTATCGTATGCATCCAGCTTGGTTCCGTATTGGTGGTACCGCGATGGATTTACCAAATGGCTGGCAACGTTTGGTGCGCGAATTCTTGGATTGGATGCCAAAACGTATCGATGAATACGAAAAAGCCGCCATGCAAAATAAGGTGTTAAAGCTGCGTACCCAACAAGTCGCCCAGTATGATGCCAAATCAGCCTTGGCATGGGGTGTGACAGGTCATGGTCTACGTGCTACCGGCGTGGAATTCGACTTGCGTAAAGCCCGTCCTTACCTTGGCTATGAAAACTTTGATTTTGAAGTGCCGATTGCGTACAATGGCGACGCCTATGACCGCTGTATGGTAAAAATTGGGGAAATCCGTCAATCATTACGCATTATTGAGCAATGTCTTAACAATATGCCATCAGGCCCGTACAAGGCTGACCATCCGTTGGCAGTGCCGCCACCGAAAGACCGCACGCTCAACGACATTGAGACCTTGATTAACCACTTTATCTCGGTATCGTGGGGTCCTGTGATGCCAGCAGGCGAATCATCAATGATGATTGAGGCAGTAAAAGGCTTGACCAATTACTACATTACCTCTGATCGCTCAACCATGAGCTACCGTACCCGTATCCGTACACCGACATTTGCCCATTTACAGCAAATGCCTTCGGTTATTAATGGTAGTTTGGTGTCGGACTTAATTATTTATCTGGCATCGATTGACGTGGTCATGGCAGACGTGGATCGCTAGGAGAAAGTTGGATGAAGATTGTAACTGATAAAACCCCTAAGGTCGATGTCGAAAGCATCTTGACCCAAGAAGAAATTCAAGAAATTCATGAGTTTATGCATCATTATCCGCAATCGCGTGCTGCATCATTAGACGCGTTGAAAATCGTCCAACGCCGTAATGGTTGGGTTGATGATGCCCAAGTTCAGGCCATTGCCAATATCTTGCAAATTCCTGTCACCGATGTAGAAGGTGTGGCGACCTTCTATAACCGTATTTATCGCTCGCCAGTGGGTCGTCACGTTATCTTGATGTGTGACTCAATCGCTTGTTACTTGGTCGGTGGTGAAACAGTGGCTGACGCGATGCAACGCCATTTAGGGATTAGCTTTGGCCAAACCACCCCGGATAATCGTTTTACCTTGCTACCGATTTGCTGTCTAGGTAACTGCGATAAAGCGCCAGCGGTGCTAATTGACGAAGACACTTATGGGCCGTTGATGCCAGAAGAAGTCGCTGAGTTGTTGGAGCAATACGCATGATGAGTATCACCCGTCAAATCAATAACCGTAAAATCGGTAAATCACCAAGCCAACTTGGTGAACAAAGTATTCCTATCTATGGCGACAAAGCAACAGCCACGAGTGAAACCAAGCCATTAACCTGGCGTTTGGCACACCATGAAGCCGTGCTTGACTTGGCGACTTATCAAAGCCTAAAAGGTTTTGAAGGTCTAAAAATCGCTTTGTCAAAAAGCGCCAAAGAAGTTGGTACCATGATTAAAGACGCCAACGTGCGTGGTCGTGGTGGTGCAGGCTTTAACGCTGGTCTTAAATGGACCTTTATGACCCCGCCAGATGGTGGCCCACGTTACCTTATCTGTAACGCTGACGAAATGGAACCTGGTACGTTTAAAGACCGTCTATTGATGGAGCGTCTACCATTCCAACTGATTGAAGGTATGATTATTTCAGGCTATGCAATTGGTGCAACAGCTGGTTATATCTTTATCCGTGGTGAATATATTGAAGCGGCTAAACGTCTAAACAATGCGCTTGATGAATGTCGTGCTAATGGCTTATTAGGCGACAACATCTTAGGCTCAGGCTACAGCTTTGATTTGCATGTACATACCGGTGCTGGCCGCTATATCTGTGGTGAAGAAACGGCATTAATCAACTCATTGGAAGGCCGCCGCGCCAATCCACGTACCAAACCACCATTCCCACAAATCTCAGGGGCATGGGGTCGTCCAACCGTTGTGAACAACGTTGAATCATTGAATAACATGTCAGCCATTATGCTACATGGTGTTGAATGGTATCACGGACTATCAGAAGGTAAGTCACAAAACCCAGGCACCAAAATCATGGGCTGTTCTGGCTATGTCAACGAGCCAGGTCTATGGGAAGTGCCATTTGGTACCACGGCGCGTGAGATTATCTTTGATTACGCCAAAGGCATGAAAGACGGTCGTAAGCTAAAAGCTTGGTTACCAGGTGGTGCGTCAACCGACTTTTTGACCGCAAGCGATGAGCACTTAGATTTGCCGATGGATTTTGAGCCTATCATGAAAGCCGGTAGCCGTTTGGGTACCTGCTTGATTATGGTGGTTGATGAAACACAGGACATGGTTGCCCTGTCATTGAATCTACAAAAATTCTTTGCGCGTGAATCATGTGGCTGGTGCACACCTTGTCGTGATGGCTTACCTTGGGGCGTAAAAACCTTAACCGCACTTGATGCCGGTCAAGGTCAACAAGGCGATATCGAAGTATTACAACAGCTGACCAAAGACTTGTGGCTAGGTAAAACATTCTGTGCGCACGCACCCGGTGCGGTTGAGCCATTACAAAGTGCGTTGAAATACTTTAGAAATGAATTTGACGCTAAAGTAGATGCTAACTCAGCCGTGGTTGAAACCTTTGCGCCAGGCGGTGTGCCTTCAGCGACAACTGTGACCACGTATTCACCCAAGAAGCAGTCAGTGTAAGGAATTAGCATGGCAATCATTCATATAGATGGAAAATCCGTTGAAGTGGACGGTGCGGATAACTTGCTCCAAGCCTGTTTGTCGTTGGGCATCGATATTCCGTATTTTTGTTACCACCCAGCGCTAGGCTCAGTCGGCTCATGTCGTCAGTGTGCCGTTAAGCAATACAATAACCAAGAAGATTATGAAGCTGGTCGCGGTCGCTTGGTCATGTCATGTATGGTCAATCCGACCGAAGACATGTATATTTCGGTAACCGACAATGAAGTGAAAAACTTCCGTAAAAGCTTGGTTGAATTCTTGATGACTAACCACCCACACGACTGTCCAACGTGTGAAGAGGGTGGTCACTGTCACTTACAAGACATGACGTATATGTCAGGTCACAATAAGCGTAAATACCGCTTTACCAAACGTACCCATCAAAACCAAGATTTGGGCGCGTTTATCAACCACGAAATGAACCGCTGTATCGCTTGTTACCGTTGTGTGCGTTACTACAAAGACTACGCAGGTGGCGAAGATTTGGGCGTTTACGCATCAGCAAGCCGTGTTTACTTTGGTCGTGACAAAGACGGTCAATTAGAAAGCGAGTTCTCAGGTAACTTGACTGAAGTGTGTCCAACCGGTGTATTCACCGATAAGACCCACTCAGAGCGCTATAACCGTAAATGGGACATGCAGTACGCGCCAAGCATTTGTCATGGCTGTTCTGCAGGTTGTAACATCTCAGCCGGTGAGCGTTATGGCGAATTACGCCGTATCGAAAACCGCTTTAACGGCGATGTGAACGCTTATTTCTTGTGTGACCGTGGCCGTTTTGGTTATGGCTACGTCAACCGTGCTGATCGTCCAATTCAAGTCAAAACAGGTCAAACCGTGGCTAGCATTGACCAAGGCATTGATGCCGTCAAAAACTTATTGACTGGCAAAAAAGCCATCGCAATTGGTTCACCGGTTGCAAGCCTAGAATCAAACTACGCGCTTAAAAATCTTGTGGGTAAAGAAAACTACAGTATCGGTGTGAGCCAACGCGAAAAAACCTTGGTACAAAAATGTATCGACGTGCTAACCACCGAAGACGTGTATAACCCAACCATGCGCGAAATCGAAGGCTACGATGCGGTGCTAATCTTGGGTGAAGATATTACCCAAACCAGTCCACGCATTGCCTTAGCAGTACGTCAAGCGGCGAAAAATCATGCCATCGCCATGGCAGATGCGTTAAGAACCCAAGAGTGGCTTGCTGAGCCAGTACAACGTATCGGTCAAAAGGAATACAGCCCAATCTTTATCTTGGATGTCAAAGAAACGCGTTTGGATGATATCGCTGAAGTGAGCTGTGTCGCAAATCCAGACGATATCGCAGCCTTTGGTTTTGCCGTTGCTGAGCAAATGGGTAGCCTGCAAACTAGCCAATTGCCAAAAGATTTGGTAATTGATACCACTGATAACAGCGACACTGCAAGCTTTGCCAAACATGTTGCGCAAACCCTGCTAAAAGCGAAAAAACCGTTGATTATTTCAGGTACGGCGTTAGGCAGTCAAGCGATCATCGAAGCAGCGGCACAAGTCGCAAAAACTGCTGAGCAAAAACGTATCGATGTCGTCACCTACGAGCGTAGTGTGGTTACTGAGCATAACATCGCGGTTGATGCGGAAATTGCCAAAATCGATGAAGAGCAAGCCAAGCTGAAAGAGACCATGGACGAAGAACAGTTTGCTGAACAAGCCAAACAAGTCAAACGTCCAGCGCGTATGAACCCAACCAAAGGCTACACCGAAAAAGCGGGCTTGTATTTATCAGTCCCAGCGGCTAATAGCGTTGGTGTGAACTTACTGGGTGGTTTAGCGTTAGAAGAAGTGGTTGAGCAGGCGAGTAGTGCTGATGTGCTAATCGTGATGGAAAATGACATCGCTAGCCGTCTAACGCATGACCAATTTGCCCAACTAACGCAAAACAAAACCTTGGTTGTACTTGACCACGAAGCTTATGCTTGGCATAGCGCTGCTGATGTATTCTTGCCAGCGGCTACCTTTGCTGAAGCGGATGGTACCTTGGTGTCAGCCGAAGGTCGTGCACAGCGTTTCTTCCAAGTCTATGACCCAACTTACTACCGTCCAAACGACATGGTCAAAGAAAGCTGGCGTTGGTTACATGCGATTGAGTCTGAGCTAAGTGGTCGAGCCATTGACTGGACACAGCTTGACCATGTGGTGGCTGCGGTTGCCAATACGCATCCTGTATTGGAAGGCATCAAGCTTGCTGCACCAAGCGCGGATTATCGTATTAGCGGTCTAAAAATCGCGCGTGAGCCACGCCGTTATTCAGGTCGTACCGCAATGCGTGCGCCGATTTCGGTACACGAGCCAGAGCAACCGAAAGATATTGATACCGGCTTAACGTTCTCTCAAGAAGGTTACGTAGGTACCAAAACTGACTCATCAATGATTCCATTTGCGTGGTCAGCGGGTTGGAACTCGCCACAAGCGTGGAACAAATACCAAGATAAAGTCGGTGGTCATCTAAAACAAGGTGATCCAGGTGTGCGCTTGTTTGACCAAATGACGCGTTTACCAAAACGTGACTACCTAGCACCAGCTGCGCAAAGCAACTCACAGTTAGTACCAATTTATAACATTTTTGCCAGTGATAGCTTAACCGCACGTAGTGATGTGGTGCAATCACAATTGATTAATCCGGTATTTACTGTATCGCGTGACGATGCCGCGACTTGGCAGTTGGGCGAAACTGATGCACTTACCGTCAGCGTAAATGGTGAATCTATAACGTTACCAGTACAAATCGTTGATTATGTTGCCGAAGGTTGTGTGGGCTATCCAGTGGGTCAAGTGCCAAGCTTATCAGCGGCACTTGAGCAGGCGAATGCGCAAATCACTATTCAAAAAGCCAATCAAACCTCAGTGAATACAGTTGGGGAGGGGGTATAATGGAACACGCTGTCAGAGAATTACCTCAGCTACCAGCATGGCTTGCTGGGGTATTGACACCTGAAATGTGGTCAATCGCATTTTTGGTCGTGCAATCACTTATCATCTTCTTGGCGGTGGTGATTTTCGCTGCCTTGATGATTCCATATGAACGCCGTATGTTGGCACTATGGCAAGACCGTTACGGTCCAAACCGTGTAGGTTGGCAAGGGTCGCTACAGGTAGCGGCCGATATGTTAAAAATCTTCTTCAAAGAAGACTGGACACCAAAATTTGCTGACAAATTTATCTTCGTGTTGGCCCCTGCGATTGCCTTGTTCACTGCCTTAGCCGGTTATATTATTGTACCGATTTCACCCTCATTGGGTGGGGCAGATTGGAGCATTGGTATCTTATTCTTCTTTGCGATGGCGGGTCTTGCCGTTTATGCCGTGATGTTCGGTGGTTGGGCCTCAGCGAATAAATATGCATTGCTGGGTGGCTTACGTTCAGCGGCACAAACCATCAGTTATGAAGTATTCTTAGGCTTGTCATTGATGGGTGTGGTGGCGTTAGCCGGTTCGTTTAACCTACGTGACATCGTGTATGACCAAGCCGGTGGTTTTTGGCACTGGAACGTGTTTGGTCAGTTACTAGGCTTTTTAACCTTTATGGTCGCGGGTGTCGCGGTAACGCACCGTTTCCCATTTGACCAACCTGAAGCAGAACAAGAATTGGCAGAAGGTTACCATGTTGAATACTCAGGTATGAAATTTGGTATGTTCTTCGTGGGTGAGTATGTGAACATCGTATTGGTGTCATCACTGATTACTATCTTGTTCTTTGGCGGTTGGATGCCATTGGTTGATACACCGCTATTGACTTGGATTCCACCATTGGTTTGGTTCATGGTAAAAACCTTGTTCTTTATGACCATGTTTATTTTGTTCCGTGGTGCGTTGATGCGTCCTCGTTATGACCAAGTGATGAATTTTGGTTGGAAAATCTGTTTGCCAATCACTTTGATTAACCTATTAGGTACTGCGGCATACGTGTTATGGCGCTCAAACGGTGGCTACTAAGGAGAGCGGCATATGTATTTAGATATGATAAAAAATACCATTACTGGTTTTGGCTCGATTTTGCGTACGTTGTGGATGGTAAACAGCCATGCCACGCGCAAACGCGATACTATTCTTTACCCAGAACAACCCGTACCAGTACCACCGCGTTTTCGTGGCCGTATTGTATTGACGCGTGATCCAGATGGCGATGAGCGTTGTGTTGCTTGTAATTTATGTGCGGTTGCTTGTCCGGTTGGCTGTATTTCACTACAGAAAGCCGAGCGAGAAGATGGTCGTTGGTATCCTGAGTTTTTCCGTATCAACTTCTCACGCTGTATCTTCTGTGGGATGTGTGAGGAAGCTTGTCCAACCACGGCGATTCAAATGACGCCAGACTTTGAGTTAAGTGAGTACGTCCGTCAAAACTTGGTGTATGAAAAAGAGCATCTGTTAATCTCAGGCCCAGGTAAGTATCCAGATTATAACTATTATCGAGTGACTGGTATGGCGATTAAAGACAAACCTAAAGGCGCGGCACAAAATGAAGCTGCACCGATTGACTTACGGAGCTTATTGCCATGATAACAGGCTCGATGATTGGTTTTTATTTATTAGCGATTGTTGCAATTATCGCAAGTTTACGCGTGATCACCCGCGCAAACCCCGTACACGCTTTGCTTAACATGATTGTGTCGTTGTTGGCGGTGGCTGGGGTGTTCTTCGCGATTGGCGCACCATTTGCCGGTGCCTTAGAGATTATCGTTTACGCGGGTGCCATTATGGTCTTGTTCGTATTCGTGGTCATGATGCTAAACCTTGGCGCGCAAAATATGGCACTTGAGGAAAGTTGGTTAACCTCTTCGGCATGGGCGGTACCGGTCGGTCTAGCATTTATCATCGGTCTTGTGGTCGCGACTATGATTGGTATGGACTACGGCCATCGTGGTGACGTGGTTGCCGTTGCTCATGGTGCCCCATTAACGGCTGCTTGGATTGGTGTCGAAACCGTTAGCGCCAAAATGATTGGCGGTAAGTTATTTACCGAATATCTATTATTAGTAGAGATTGCTGGGTTCTTGCTATTGGCCGGTTTGGTTGCCGCGTATCACTTAGCACGACGTTCATTAGATGATGAAAACGATAGCCATAACAGTCTAGTGATTGACAAAAACTCAGGTGAAACTGCCCCATTGGCGGTGGAACAACAAACTGGCAAGCTTGTCAAAGTACGCCAAGTTCAGGAGGAGAAGGCATAATGGGACATATTCCATTAGAGCATGGTCTTATCTTGTCAGCGATTTTGTTTGCCATCGGTTTTGCTGGTGTGATGGTACGACGCAATTTTTTATTTATGCTGATGGGCCTTGAGATCATGATGAATGCAGCTGCCCTCGCATTCGTGGTAGCTGGTAGCCGTTGGGTCAGTCCTGATGGGCAAATCATGTTTATTTTGGTGTTGACATTGGCAGCGGCTGAGGTCGCGATTGGGTTGGCTATTCTTTTACAGTTTTATCATAAGCGTGGTCATTTGGATGTGGATACGGCAAACGAGATGAAAGGGTGAAAAGATGAGTATGTTACCTTTAACGTTTATCCTGCCGCTGCTTGGGTTTATTATCCTTGCCACACTACGTGACCGCTTGAGCGAAAAAGCTGCGACGGTAGTGGGCGTTGGTAGTATGGCCTTGGCTGCTTTGTGTGCCTTAGTGGCAGGCAGTCAGTTCTTGATGAATAATCCAGTGGGCGCAGTGGTACATTATCCATTGTGGACGTGGATGCGTGTTGGCGACTTTGCGCCAAACTTTGGCCTGACCTTAGATGGTCTTGGCGTGACCATGATGGGTGTGATTACCGGCGTGGGCTTCTTGATTCACTTATTCGCGTCATGGTATATGCGTGGTGAAGTGGGTTTTGCACGTTTCTTTAGCTATATGAACTTGTTCGTCGCGAGTATGTTATTGCTCGTATTAGCGGATAACTTGGTACTGTTGTACCTTGGCTGGGAAGGCGTGGGTATTTGTTCATACCTATTGATTGGTTTTTACTACCATGAGCGTGCCAATGGCCGCGCGGCAATGAAAGCCTTTACCGTTACCCGTGTGGGTGACGTGTTCTTGGCATTTGGTCTATTCTTGTTGTTCTACAGTGTGGATACCTTAAATATCCATGAGATTATCACTCGTGTACCACAAATGTTCACCATGAATGACGCGACCTTACAGTTAGCTGCCATTATGCTGGTGTTAGGTGCAATGGGTAAATCAGCACAGATTCCATTACATTCTTGGTTGGCCGATGCGATGGCAGGTCCGACACCTGTATCTGCATTGATTCACGCAGCGACCATGGTAACGGCGGGTGTGTATTTAATCGCACGTTTACATCCAATTTTCTTGTTAACCCCAGATGTCCTATTAAACTGGGTGGGTTTAGTGGGTGCGGTGACGCTATTAGTCGCAGGCTTCTGTGCCTTGGCGCAAACCGATATCAAACGTATTTTAGCTTACTCAACCATGAGCCAAATCGGTTATATGTTCTTGGCCTTGGGCGTAGGCGCTTGGAAAATGGCAATTTTCCATTTAATGACGCACGCATTCTTTAAAGCCTTACTATTCCTAGGGTCAGGTGCGGTGATTTTGGCATACCATCACGAACAAAACATCTTCAAAATGGGCGGTTTGTACTACAAAAACAAATTCCTATTCTTGGTGTTCTTGATTGGTGGTGGCGCGTTGGCAGCGATTCCTTGGGTAACCGTTGGTTTCTATTCAAAAGATGCGATTATTTGGGAAACCTTTGCCACAGGTAACATGAACTTATTCTGGATGGCAGTTGCCGGTGCGTTCCTAACTTCAATCTATACCTTCCGTATGATTTGGATTACGTTCTTTGGTGAAGCCAAAACTCCAATCCATGATTTAAAAGGTGTGTCTTACTGGTTGCCGTTAGCG
The DNA here is from genome assembly GCA_937975585.1 of uncultured Moraxella sp. Lineage (GTDB taxonomy): Bacteria > Pseudomonadota > Gammaproteobacteria > Pseudomonadales > Moraxellaceae > Faucicola. The sequence goes on from CALJUC010000302.1 coordinate 13,115, forward strand.
GTTCTACTAGTATTGTCAACTGCGGTGGGTGCGATGATTACACCACCATTGGCAGGCGTATTGCCGGATAGCTTTGGTACGATCAATGCCGAAAGCCTAGAACATAGCAAGCACACGGCTGAATTAATTGCGATGGGTGCGATGTTAGCGGGTCTTGTGATTGCGACTTTATTGTACGCAATTGATAAAGGTCGTATGTTGGCACGCTTTAAACAAACTAGCTTGGGTTCAGCCTTATACTACTGGTGCTATAACGGTTTAGGGTTTGATGCCTTGTATGACTTGGTATTTGTTAAACCATTTATGTTGATTGGCCGCTTATTAAAATCGGATCCAGTTGATAAAACCTGGAACATCTTGCCAGCATTGGCCCTTGTGGGTAACCGTGTGTTTGGCTGGGTACAGTCAGGTTCGCTTCGTGGGTATGCTGCTAGCTTCGGTGTTGGTATGGCAGTGTTACTGGTGTTGGTAATGATGATGATAGGGAAGTAATGTGATGCAAAATAATCTCTTATTACCCGCCTTAATTTTTGCCCCAATTATTGCAGGGTTATTGTGTTGGTTAGTTGAAAAGGTAGATGAACGTATCCCACGTTGGATTGCATTCTTTGGGATGTTTATCACCTTTATGATTACCGTTGTAATGTGGCAGCAAGCGTCATTTATTGGTGCTGCGCAAAGTGTTGTCGAAATGACCGCCAAGCCAGTATGGCTAGCAGAGTTTCGATTACCGTGGATTGAGACCTTAGGGGTTAGCTTCCACTTAGCGATTGATGGTTTATCATTATTGATGGTCGCCTTAACCGCGTTCTTGGGTATGATGGCGGTCGCGTGTTCATGGACTGAAGTCAAACACCGTGTTGGTTTCTTCCATATGAACTTATTATGGAGCTTAGGTGGCGTTATCGGTGTATTCTTGGCCATTGATATGTTCTTATTCTTCTTCTTCTGGGAGATGATGCTGATTCCAATCTATTTCTTGATTGCGATTTGGGGACATAACGCTATTAACGGTAAAACCAAAGAATACGCAGCAACCAAGTTCTTTATCTATACCCAAGCGTCTGGTCTAATCATGTTGATTGGTATCTTATTCTTGGTGATGATGAATGCTGCAACCACTGGCCGTTTAAGCTTTAACTACATGGATTTATTGGGTACCGATTTAGGTAAATGGGAATACCCAGTCATGTTGTTATTCTTTATCGGTTTTGCGGTAAAACTACCAATCTTCCCATTGCACGGCTGGTTACCGGATGCGCACGCGCAAGCACCTACCGCAGGTTCGGTGGACTTGGCCGGTATTTTGATTAAAACTGCGGCGTATGGTCTATTACGTTTTGTGTTGCCATTCTTCCCTGAAGCATCTGCTCAGTTTGCACCAATCGCGATTATGCTTGGTGGTATCGGTATTTTCTACGGTGCTTGGCTAGCATTTATGCAACAAGACATCAAACGTCTATTGGCTTATACCAGTATTTCACATATGGGCTTTGTGGTATTAGCATTGTACGCTGGCACGTTGATGAGCTTACAAGGCTTGATGATTCAGATGCTAGCACACGGCTTAAGCTCAGCGGCTTTGTTCATCATGAGTGGTCAGTTATACGAGCGTCTACATACCCGTAACTTGGCTGTGATGGGCGGTATGTGGGGTCAAATGCGTTATTACCCACCGCTATTAATGTTCTTTAGTGCGGCATTGATGGGTATTCCTGGTACAGGTAACTTCATCGGTGAGTTCTTAATCTTGCTAGGTTCGTTCGCGACCAATCCTATCGCGGTTATTTTTGCCACCTTTAGCTTGGTGTGGGCAGGTTTATACGCCTTAATCATGATTTACCGCGCGTTGTTTGGTGAAAAAACCAAAACCATGGAAGAGCATTCACCGATTAAAGATATTAATACTCGTGAAGCGGCAATCTTATTGGTCTTGGCGTTTGGTTTAGTTTGGCTTGGCTTATACCCACAGTCATTCTTGGATACCTCAGATCATAGTATGCGTTGGATTAGTGAGGCTTATCATATGGTGCAGGCTGCGCCAGCAACACAAGAGCCATTTGCTCATATGGAGGTTCAACAATGAATCCAGTTGTGGCATTAAATAGCAATATGCTCATGCCCTTTGCACCGATGTTAGTGTTGTCAATCACCGTCGTTGTGGCGATGATTGCCATCGCTATCAAGCGCTCAAACTTTATTGCCGGTACCATCAGTGTTATCGGCCTAAACGCTGCGTTATTTTTGTTATTGGCGCAGATGTTCGGTTATTTTTCACCGGCTCAAGGCTTTATCTCATCGCTGTTTATTGTTGACAGTTTTGCCCAGTTCAATATGGTCATTATCCTGATTAGCGCGTTGGCTTGTTTTACCTTAGCTTACGGTTATATCGAAGGCTATGATGACCATAAAGAAGAGCTTTACTTGTTGATGCTTATCGCCACGTTGGGCGGTATGTTGATGGTTTGTAGCGATCATTTGGCATCGTTCTTTATCAGCTTAGAGTTATTATCAATTCCAATGTACGGTATGTTGGCTTATACCTATGCACGTGGTAAGTCATTGGAAGCCGGTCTAAAGTACTTGGTACTATCAGCGACTGCATCTGCCACTATGTTGATGGGTATGGCATTGATTTATGCGTTTACCGGTTCATTGGCGTTCCGCAGTATCGGTATGGGTGTGATTGGCGGGCTACAACAAGGTCTAAGTCAACCGATGCTCGTGGTCGGTGCTGCTATGGTCTTATTTGGTGTGGCATTTAAACTATCGGCTGTACCGTTTCATACGTGGACTCCAGACGTCTACCAAGGTGCCCCAGCACCGATTGCAACCTTCCTAGGTAGTGTTGCCAAAGTTGCGATGTTGGCATTAGGTCTACGTTTCTTATTGACCACAGCGACCTTGGCAATTCCAGCGATTGATACCGTAATCGTGGTCATTGCAAGCTTATCAATGATTGTGGGTAATATGTTGGCATTGCGTCAAACTAATATCAAACGTATGCTATCGTATTCATCAATTGCGCACTTGGGTTATGTGCTAGCGGTTGTTAGTGCAGTGAAAGACCAATCAGTTGGCTTCACTAGCTTGTATATGGCAGTCTATGCGTTTACAACGATTGGTGCGTTTGGTGTAATGACTATCATGTCAAGCCCATACAAAATGCATGGCGAAGCTGAGGATATCGAGCACTATCGTGGTATTTTCTGGAAACGTCCGATTTTGACTGCTGTGATGACTGTGATGCTATTGTCATTGGCGGGTGTGCCATTGACCGCAGGCTTTATCAGTAAGTTCTTCGCGATTTTTGCAACCGTATCAGCGCAAAACTGGTGGTTAGCAGCCATGATTATCTTGGGTAGTGCGATTAGCTTGTACTATTACTTACACTTTATGTTAGTCATGTTCAAACGTCCTCAAGAAATCCAATCACATGATGCGGTTAATCATTGGGGTATCCAAGCAGGCGGTATTATGGTAATGCTA
>CALJUC010000303.1 GCA_937975585.1 uncultured Moraxella sp.
CCAGGTCAATACGCAGAGCTATCCTACTCATTGACGGCAGATGGTACAGGTATCGGTGGTCAATCGGGTCTTGGAACCATTACTGCAACCAGTAGCTATATCACTACCAACCCAACCACAGGGGCTACTGCAACGCTAACTAACGAAAATCAAGCACTATTAAGACTGCCTGTATTTGCAATTACTAAAACAGCAGCCAACAATATTGACCTAAACGCTACCAACAGCTTTGACTATACCATTACGGTTAAAAATGATGGTTCTGTACCTTATGCTGCCGACGCTACCAACATCTTAATTCAAGATGCGATTCCAGCAGGGTTAGCATTAGACACCGCAAAACCTATTACCGTATCAGGTATTGCAGATACCACTTATGTGACATCAAACTCAACCGCTTCTCTATTAAAAGTTGAGGGTGTTGATTTGAAAATGGGTGAAACTGTAACCATCAAGTTCACTGTCAAAGTCACCGATAAGGCAGCTTTAGCAGCAGCAGGCTCAGTCGTGAACAATGCTGATGTCTATGACAACTATGATTCGACCAACCCAGATCCAACTAACCCACAAATCTGGGATAGTACTAGTACTACCACAACTGATAAGCCACAAGTAACCGATGATCCAAATGGCACAGGTACAGGTGGTGATACACAAGCAACAGTATCATTTACCAATCGTAACCTAACAATGACAGCTGATACCACCAAAGAGTTGGCACCAACAGGTTCTACGACAGTTACGCATACTATTACCAACTTGGGTAACCAAGCTGAGGGTGATGTTGCAGGTGAGTTAGTATTGACGATTGCTGACAATACCCCTACCAATACTACCTTACAGCCTGCACCAACAACTGCCTCTACGTTGGATGATATCGTTATTACTATCAAAGACTCAGCGGGTATTGTTGTTGCGACCAAAACTTTCCCATCAGGCACAACTAGTATTGACCTATACAGCGTATCTACTACTGGTATCCCAGTGGGTGGTACAGCAACTGTAACTTATACACAGGTCAGCACCAACAACTATGATACGAATACCCAAAATCCATTGGTTACTACTGATACAACGACCTTAACGTTGACAGCATCAGGCACCGCAGCGCCTGCACCTATCACTAATACTGATACGTTCAATGCTAAAGATATGGACTTGGATAAGACTCAAGCCCTTGATGCCAACTGTGACGGTACAGCAGATGCAGCATTTGGCACCACTGCCGTAACAGCAAAACCAAGTGAGTGTGTGATTTACCGCATTACTGCGACCAACAACTTCACTACCATGCCTTTGACCAATGTTGTGATTTCGGATAGTGCCTCAAACTGGAGCGCCAAAGCGACTTATGTATCAGGCAGCATCAAAGACAGTGCAGGTGGTGTAACCACTGCGCCAGGTGTAACAGCGATATCATCAGCTTTGACGATCCCTGCCAATAGTGGCACTGGCTGGTTACAGTTTGCTATTAAGATTAATCAATAATATCGACTGAAACTTATTGTTCCTTTCGTTGGTTGGGTACGAACCTTGTGCCCAACCAACTTTAAGTATTTTTTAATCATCAATTTTTTGATTCACGTTTTGGGTTATTTTGCTAAGTGAGAATACTACAGATGTATCATCATACGCCCGCTTATACTAATCGACCATTGGGACGAGTAAGACCTCTTACGTTGTTGGTCGCTAGTATTTTACTTAGCCAAGTAACACCTGCCTTGGCTGATACGCGTGGTGTGAGCAATATTGATAATATCGCTAATGCCACCTACAGTGTCCAAGGGCAAGAAAGTCATGCGCTTAGTAAAACCTCTAACAAGGTTAATGTTACTGTTTTTAGCTTGCCTAAATACGACATTAGCATTACCCAACCGCTGACTATCACGATTAAACCAGGTAGCGAAGTACAGTGGCAAAACACTATAGAGAATACTGGTGCTTTTGATGCAACAGTTGATGTACATTTCAATGTCCCAACCACATTGTCCAACTTCCAAGTTTATGTGGATAGTAATAACAATGGCGTCATTGATAGCAACGAATCTCCACTTGAACCGAACATTAGCCTTAAAGCGGGTGAGCAGATTCATCTAATCGTGAAAGCACTTACCAGCGCTAACTTGACTGATGGTGAAACCCTATCTGTTCCAATCTCAGCGGTTATTCAAGAAGATAACAGCGTTCATGCCAGTGCAAGTGACAAATTAGTCGCTATCCTACCAAGCATTGTCTACAAAGACTCAGATTATCAAAACAAGGTTGAGCATACCCAACCAGGGCTACCCGTTTTTATTGAAGTGGGTTTGGCTTACTGTAATGCCGACCCGATGCAAGTCGATAATGTATGGCTGAATGTCACCTCTAGTAAAACGGGCGATGTCATTCGACTTAAAGCAGTGGAAACAGGCGTTAATACTGGTAAATATCGCATTTCAGCACCGACTGAACTAAACGCCAATGCGATTCAAGACGCTATTATCCAAACACTTGATGGCGATGTGTTAAACGCTAAAGCACAGCAATGTGAAAGCTCAACGGGTAACTATACCTCGATTACTGAGCCGGTTTTTACCTCCATCAATGTCGATAATGAGCAGCCTGCACTAACTATCAACAAAGAAGCCAATGTCAAAACAGCAGAAGTTGGCGATTTTGTCGACTATACGATTAATGTCAAAAACGAAGGTAAATCGGAAGCCTCAAATGTCGTCTTAAAGGATGATTTGCCATTGGGCTTTACGTATGTCCAAAACTCAGTCAGAGTCGATGGACAAAAATATACCCAAGACTTCGTCCAATCTGGCAAGTACATGACACTAGGCCTAAACAGCCTAAAACCTCAAGAAAGCAAAAAAGTGACTTACCGTGTGGTATTGGGTGCCAATGCAATTGCTGGTACAGGTACCAATACCGCATTTGCTGAAGGTAAAGATGGCCTAAGCCAGACCATCCAATCACCAATCTCGACAGCACATGTCAAAGTCACTGCAGGCCTACTTAATACCGATGGTATTATCATCGGCAAGGTCTATGCTGACTTTAACCGCGATGGTATCCAGCAAAAAGAACTGAATGAGTTGGGTGTGGCCGGTGTTCGTCTATATCTTGAAGACGGTACGTTTGTGGTCACCGATAGCGAGGGTAAATATAGCGTCTACGGTCAAAAGGCAAAAACGCACGTCATTAAACTCGACCGTACTACCCTACCACAGGGTGTGGAGTTGGTTGAGCAAACCAACCGTAATGCAGGCGATCCAGGGAGTCGTTTTGTTGACTTAAGATACGGCGAATTACATCGTGCGGACTTTGGTATTACCGATGGCATTGATAACAATGACGGCAAAGGTAGCCCAGTCCTTGTCGAAGAACTTATCAAACGTGCAAAACGTGTCACGGTAAAAAATGATGCCCTTGAACAAGCCATCAAAAAAGACTTAGCGTTAGAGCCAACTTATACCATTGATAATAATAGCAACATTGAGTCAATCGGTTGTAAAAGTCCTAACGAAATTGATGGTCAAATCCATTGCGAATCGGTAATTTCAGAGAATACCACCCCTATCAAGCAAGCGGGGCAGTTAGAAGTACACGCCATCACGCCTGTTCAAGCACCTGAAATCGAAAAAGCCTTATCAACGGCAGATGACAAACGTATCGAAGGCGTCACTGCGGATGCTGATTTCCTAAACTTGTCTGACAAACAACGCGTTGATTCGCTAAAAATTCGTGTGCAAATCAAAGCGCCAAAAGGTGCTAATACCGCGTTATTGGTTAATAACCAGCCTGTTGACTCAAGCTTAATGGGTAAAGAAGTTGCTTGGGACAAAGAAGGCATCTCAGGTTTTGATTATTTCGCAGTACCCTTATCTCGTGGTGACAACACCTTGACCATTCGTTCGACGGATATCAATGGCAAGGTTGTTTCTACAAAATCCATATTATTGCATGCCCCTGATAAAATTTCAGATATCACCACACGCACCCAATCAAAAACGGTAGAAGCCGATGGCGTGAGTGAATATCAAGTTGTAATACGTTTAACGGATACTGACCACGGTCAATATGCAGCGCCTGCTAGTATTTCGCTAGATACTGATATTGGTACGATTGTTACGAAAGATAATGATAACAACCAAGCCGGTATTCAGACCACCATTCAAGGTGGCGAGATGTTGGTGAGTGTGCAAGCACCGCACAATCCTGGCAAAGGTAACTTGGTCGTTAAAGCGGGTAACCTACAAAAAATCATTCCGCTAGAATTTACCCCTCAACTTCGTCCACTGATTGCTGCCGGTATCATTGAAGGCACGATTGCGTTTAACAACTTAGGCGCAAAAATCGAGTCTGTCAGTAGCAATGACAGCTTTGAAGAAGAACTACAAACCTTGTCAGGCGAGAATGGGGACAAAACCACCACGCACGGTCGTGCCGCCTTTTTCCTAAAAGGTAAAATCCGTGGCAATATGCTACTTACCATGGCGTATGACTCTGACAAAAACAAACACGATCGCCTATTCCGTGATATCAACCCAGACGAGTATTACCCTGTCTACGGTGATGCCTCTGCCAAAGGCTTCGATGCCCAATCTAGCGAAAAGTTCTATGTTCGTTTAGATAAAGGTCGTTCGTTTATCATGTATGGTGATATGAAAACCCATATCGACAACGAAGAAGGCTTGTCGTTAGGTCAATATGACCGTACCTTGACCGGTGCCAAAGCGCATTTCCAAAATGACAAGGCCGAAGTCACCGCCTTCGTTGCGCAAACCAGTTCAAGACAAAATGTCATCGAAACGCGTGGTTTAGGTATTTCTGGCCCTTATCCAACCGGGGTGGATTTTGCAGACTTATTGATTAACAGTGAAACCGTTGAAGTGATTGTGCGTGATCGCAACAACCCGGGTGTTATCATTTCGCGCCAAGCACTCAATCGCTATAGCGATTATGAGTTGGATGTGGTTAGTCATGCGATTTACTTACGTTCACCGATTGCCAGTACCGACCTTGATGGCAACCCGATCTACTTGCGTGTCACAGTGGAAGCGGACGATGTTGGCGAAGATTATATGATCGTGGGCGCGGCAGGTAACTACCAATTGACCAAACGTGTCAATGTCGGGGCTAGTTATGCCCAAAGCGATGACCCAACCAACAACGAAAAACTTTCGGGCGTAAATAGCGTGATCAAATTTAATGACCGTTTAAAATTGGTTGCGGAAGCCGCGCATTATGAAGCGGATAAAGTGAATGGTACGTTAGCTTCTGCTATCAATGCACAAAGCTTAGATAGTGACGCATCAGGTAATGCCGCTCGTGTAGAATTGACGTATAAAGACCAAAAACGTGATGGCAAGCTATATTATAACCAAGCCGATGAAGGCTTTGCCCCAGCTACCTCACCAATCACGGCAGGCCGTACCGAAACAGGTCTCAACCTAACTAGCCGTCTTAATGACAAAACCGCGTTAAAAGCCGAAGCGATTCAAACCAAAGACGACACCAATAATAGCCAACGTCAAGGTGCGACCGTTAGTGTTGAACGCAAACTAACGAATCACTTAACCGGTGAATTAGGTGTCCGCTATTATGAAAAAGACGCCAATGCGGCTTCAACCAACTACCAAGCGGTGGTTGATACTGACGCATTTAATCAGTCAATGCGCCCAAGCATCACCAACCATGACAGTGACTACCAAGGTACTACGTTACGTGGTAAGTTGACCGCTGATTTACCAAAATTAAATAAATCAAAAGTCTTTGTGGAATACGAGCAGGATATCGATGATGCAAGCCGCAACGCTTGGAGCATTGGTGGTGAAACCTCACTGTTGAACAAAGGGCGTTTATATGCGCGTCATGAACTCGCTTCTACGTTAATTGGCGATTATGGCTTAGACAGCAATGATGAGCACCAATCAACCATCATTGGTGTTGATGCCAACTACATGAAAGACGGTCAGGTATTCAGCGAATATCGTGTCAAAGATGGTATGTCAGCCAGAGAGTCAGAAGCGGCCATCGGTTTACGCAACAAATGGAAAGTGCAAGACGGCTTGTACGTTAATACCTCACTTGAGCGTCTAGAGTCGCTTGAAGGCGAAACCAATAACAATGCAACGGCGGCGACCGTGGGTGTTGACTACCTTGCTAAAGAAAAATATAAGCTAACAGGTCGTTTGGAAAAACGTTGGGGTGTTCAAACTGATACCTTATTGACTACGTTCGGTTATGCCAATAAAGTCAATGACGACATTACCTTGTTATTGAAAAACATCTATAGCTTGCAAGAAGACAATGCACGAAGCAAAGAACGCACCATTGACCGTTTCCAAATTGGTATGGCCTATCGTGACTACGACAATAACATTATCGATCACTTAGCAAAACTTGAGTATCGCTATGACGATAATGAATTAACAGATAATGCCTATACTAAGAAAACCTATATTGCATCATTGCATACCAACTATCACCCTGTTCGTCGTTTGACACTGTCAGGGCACTATGCCGGTAAGTACAATGAGTTGACCACGGATGACATCACCAGTGATAGCCTAACGCATTTATTATCAGGCCGTGCGATGTATGACATCAATGAACGTTGGGATGCAGGTATCCAAGCCGGTACGATGTGGAGTGATAACGACTCAAGCCATTATTTACTAGGTGCTGAAGTCGGCTATAGCCCAATGGCCAATCTTTGGCTATCAGCGGGTTATAACTTCATGGGCTACCATGATGAAGATATCGCAAGTGGCAGTGACAACCAACAAGGTGCCTATGTGCGTTTACGCTTCAAGTTTGACGAAGATCTATTTAATAAAAAACGCCCAGTGGTTAATAGTCGTTTAATGGCTGATGAAGAGGTTGTAATCCGATGAAAGTCACAACAATCAAACCTATCTCAGCCTTTTTCCATTCTTTATCAAAACCTCAATGGTCGCTTCTAGCGACCCTTTTGGCATTGGGTATGAGTAGTCCTTCAGCGCAGGCACAACTTGCCAGCCAAGCCCTACCCGTTCAATATCAAGCGGGTCAGTATTGTGATAGTCATATCCGACCTTTCGTTCCCAAAGGCACGGCTAATACCGAATTTGTTGAAGATGTTTCTTGTATTCGTCAACAGCTTCAGTCTTATCAAGCAGAGAGTCAACCGACCATTTCTCGCTTTCAAGCCCACAAAGCAAACGCGTGGCTTAGCTATGTAGCGCATGAAAAGAATGAAGCCAGTCTGACCAAAGCAGGGCATTACGCCTTAAATGAAGCGTTAAGTATTCTTGAAGCCTTAAAAACTAACCAAGTTGACAAATTGCCTCTCACCGCTGACATTCCACCGACTTCCGGTCTACAACGTCCCGACCTTTGGGCAAGTTTATTAAGCATTAAGCAAACCCCTGCGTTTTCACCCTTGGTCAAAACCGTTGCTGATAGTGAAGTGAAACTGATTTGGGCAGAAGCGGAATTTTGTGAGTTTGGCTGGCGACATTCTCGTGAGCATTATAGTGCAGCAGATCGCTGGGTATCTGCGGCAGAATTGGCTGCCTTAAATACTGAAGGCATGGATAAGCAAGCTTTTTCAGATTTAAAACGCCAATATATTGCGCTTCTTAAACCCTTGGTAAACGCTGATAACAGCAAAAATAATTGCCGTGGCGCAGCATTACCGTACATCGAATTACCAAAAGTGGTCGTTCCTGAACCAGTACCTGTCGTTCAACCACCTATTGTACAGCCTGACATTCAACCTGTGATTGCAGCCCCCATTACGCTTGAGCCTGCGATTGTACATTTTGCGTTAGACAAATCAGCGGTGGATAAAAAGTCAGGTCACGTCATCGATGAGTTTTTGGCAAAAGCCGCGTCTTATCCAAATGCGCAAGACTTTACGTTTGGTCTATATGGTTATACTGATAGTCGTGCGAGCGTTACTTACAACAACGCACTTTCCAAACGTCGTACCAGTGCGGTAGCAAATTATCTTATTGCTAAAGGTGTCGAAGCCAGTCGCATTAGCGAATTTCCACAAGGGGAAAATCACCTTAAACGCAGTGGAAACGATGTTAAATCCCATAGTCTAAATCGTCGTGTCGAAATTTATCTGTTAAAAGACGGAACGCCGATTACGAATAAAGACACCAATGAAGCTGTGTTAAACCAATCAGACTATAGCGATTTGAAATTGGACAATTCGCGCTCTAAGTAACCCTATCTATCGCTTCAAAATAAAAAACCGCAATCAAGAGAATTGCGGTTTTTTTATGCTGAGTAGAAGTTTATAGCGCTTGGTTTAAGATACGCTCAGACACCGTTAAGTCATTGCTACGATGCTCACCCAAAGACACCATATTATGATCTTTTAGCTGCTGCAAAATCGGCGCAATTGCACGACTATCCAAATCGACATCCGCAAAACGTACCGGCAAGCCTAATTCACGGAAAAAACCTTCAGTTTTGTCAATCGCTTGCTCAATACGTTCATCATCATCTAACTGCGTATCGATGTGCCATACATTGGTAGCGTACTGCAGTAGCTTATCTCGCTTGCTATCTTTAAGCTCACGCATTACAGCAGGCAGAATAATCGTTAAGGTACGCGCATGGTCAAGTCCATGTAGCGAGGTTAACTCATGACCAATCATATGAGTGGTCCAGTCTTGTGGCACACCGGCACCAATCAGACCATTTAATGCCATGGTCGCGGTCCACATGATATTTTTACGTGTTTGCATATCATTGGGTTTAGCCTTTACCGCATGGCCTTCTTCGATAAGAATTTTTAGCAGACTTTCACTAAAGCTATCTTGCACTTTGGCATTGACAGGATAAGTTAAATATTGCTCCATGACGTGGACAAAGGCATCGGCAATACCGTTCATGACTTGGCGCTCGGGTAAGGTCAAGGTCTTGGCGGGGTCTAAAATCGAAAACTGCGGGAATGCCGCAGGGTTACCAAAGGCTAACTTCGCATGGCGCTCGCTATGATTGACCACGCCCCCGCTATTCATCTCAGAACCGGTTGCTGGAATGGTCAAGACGGTCCCTAATGGTAACGCAGTGTTAATATCTGACGTGCGTTGCAATAATGACTGCCAGGCTTTTTCATGGTCGTTATCGTCTTCAAGCGTTGCCGTTAATGCGATAAACTTGGTACCATCAAGGACTGAACCCCCACCCACGGCCAGCAAAAAGTCGATATTATTCGCATGTACCATATCCACGGCTTTCATTAGTGTGGTAAATTCCGGGTTTGGTTCAATGCCACCAAACTCAAATACCTCACGCTGCTTGCCTGCCAAAGCCGCTCTGACTTCATCCAACGTGCCATTTTTTTTGACCGAGCCACCGCCATAGGTGATTAACACACGCGCATTATCCGGTACCAAATCCGCCAATGTGGCAATTTGCCCTTCCCCGAACACAATACGTACTGGATTATAGTATTGAAAGTTTTTCATCTGGTTACCCTACTTATCTTTTTAAAAATTAACAATTTTAGGCATTAACGACGGCGTTTTTTGCTATTGGATTTTTTAGCGATTGTTTTTGGCTTAGCATCAGCTTGCTCATTGGGCTTTGGGCCACGTTGTTTGCCTTTACCACGGTTGTTAAACTCTGACTTTGCCAACTGTGCAACCAAGTCAAAATCAATCTGTTGGGTGTCCATGTTCACCGCAGCGACTTTAACGCGTAGTTTGTCACCTAGCCCAAACAACATGCCAGATTTTTCGCCAAATAACTGCTGCGCTCGCTCATCGTAAACAAAGTAATCTTGCCCCAAGTGCGAGATATGAATCAAACCATCAATCAGCACATCGGTTAGGGTAACAAATAGACCAAAACTGGTCACTGTGGTCACCACCGCATCGTATTCTTCACCGATATGGTCGCGCATATAGTTGGCTTTGAGCCATTGCTCAACAAAACGACTTGCCTCATCAGCCCGGCGTTCGGTCATTGAAGTTTGTTCACCGGCATCTTCCAGCGACCAATCCGGCACAGGCGCTTTTTTGCCCGTGACTTTAGCCTTAATCGCACGATGGAGCATCAAGTCAGGATAACGACGAATCGGTGAGGTAAAGTGGCTGTACTCATCATACGCCAAGCCAAAGTGGCCAATATTGGTCGGTGAGTAATTGGCTTGCTGCATCGAGCGTAATAACACACTGTGAATACTCACTGCATCCGGGCGATTACGGGTCGCTTCGATGATACGCTGATAATCCGCTTGGGTCGGATTTTCTTCAGGGAACGACAAACCAAAATGCTTCACAAAGTCACTCACGCGAGCAGCACGTTCAGCCTCTGGCGTGTCATGGTTACGATACAATACAGGTAATTCATGCTTTAACGAAAAATCAGCTGCACAGGTATTAGCGAGCAACATCATCTCTTCGATAAGCTTATGCGAATCGCCTCGGGTACGAGGAATAATATTGCTAATCTTGCCCGACTCGTCAAACTTGATATAAGTTTCGATGGTTTCAAATTCCATCGCATGACGTTCTTCACGCTTGACCAATAGCACTTGGTACAAGTCATATAGCACATCAATCGATTTTTTCACCGCTTTATTGTTGGTGATGCTGACTGGCACTTCCGCTTTTTGTGGTTCGCCTTTTAGATTAGCAAAGTAATCATTGACTTGGTTATAGGTCAGACGTGCTTGTGAGTGCATGACACTTGGATAAAACTCATAACTGGTCACCTTGCCTGCCCGCGATAAGTTAATATCAGCGACCATACACAGACGGTCGACTTGCGGATTCAGTGAACATAGACCATTTGATAGTTTTTCTGGCAGCATCGGAACGACAAAATGTGGGAAATACACGGAGGTACCACGCTCATAGGCTTCTTGGTCAAGCACTGAGTTGGCAGTCACATAATGGCTGACATCAGCAATCGCTACCACTAAGCGATATCCCCCACCGCGGCGTTTTTCGGCATACACTGCATCATCAAAGTCGCGTGAATCTTCACCATCAATCGTTACCAGTGGCAAATCGCGTAAGTCAATACGACCGGCAAATTCTTGCTCAGTTGGCTCTTGGTACGCATCGACTTGCTTCATCACGGCACGGCTAAATTCATGCGGAATATCATAGTTAAGTAACGTGGTTTTGATAATCAGCTCGCGCTCATTGTCATCGACCAAGCTTTCAATCACTTTACCCGTGGCAAACTCATGTTGCGTTGGGTAGTCGATAATACCGGCTTTTACAGGATAGCCAATTTTTACGTCCATTTCCGCGACATTGTCATCTGTTACCGTAATCGGCTGATGACCATTTGGGCTAATGAGTTCAACAAAATAGCCGTCGTCATCTTTTTGTAAGGTGCCGATATAATGCTCTTGGGCGCGCTCAACGACTTCAATCACACGTCCCATAATGCGACCGCGATTGTCACTGCTCGTCGCCACGGCTTTGACCTTATCACCATGAAACACCCAACGCATTTCGGTTTCATTCAAGAACAAATCTGGCATATCATCCAACACCACAAAGCCAAAGCCTTTGGCATGGGCGGATACAACGCCTGTCACCGTGTCATTTTCGGTAATCGGACGATAAATGAACGGATTGCCACCATCGGCATCACGGCTCACCTGACCATCACGTAGCATAGCGCGCAAACGATTGCCCAATGCATCATATTGGATATCGTCTAGCTCAAAGTGATTGGCCAACTCATGCTGCGTTGCCTCACCTTTTTCAATTAAGGTCTGCAAAATCAATAAACGACTTGGGATAGGATTATCATAATTAGCGGCTTCTACAGCCGCATTGGGGTCTTGCCAATGATTCATAAGTAATATCTTTTTTAAAATGAAAAAATAACTGTTGTTGTGAAAATAGATAATATCTAAAACGCTAAAAAATCTCGTAAAAATTTTAAGTAGGGTATAGCGTCATTTTTTTAAGATTGATTCAGATTACTGTAACATAAAATGGGCTGTATAACCTCGCTAGCCTATAAAAAGTTCCAAAAATTCGCTACAGTCTACTATCAACGCTATGTCTAACCTTATAGGATAACCATAGAATAACTATGGGCGTTAATCAGTTATATGGGGACTGACATGTCATCTAACAATAAAAAAACCCAATACAGTGATTGTATTGGGCTAGATGCTAATTAGCGCACGGCTTTATGGTATCAGGTTTTGCGAACTTAGAGATACCCATGACAGCTAGCAAATATTAGACATCTTTCTTGTCATCATCTTTGTCGAATTTATCTAACCACTGATTAACTTCATGGGTGATAACTTCTTTCGCATGACCATAACGCTCATGGATTTTACCAATTAGACTATCTGTTTTACCATCTAGGGTGGTAACGTCATCATCAGTCAATTTACCCCATTGTTGTTTGACTTCACCCTTCAGTTGTTCCCATTTACCGGTTAAGCGATCAGTATTCATAATAGTCTCCTTATTTACAGTGCATTATTATCTTACACATCAATTATTATCGTTATTTTTACGCTTGTTAAACTGCTTAAGTTATTTTCTTAAGTTTGCTTCAGTAACACTTACTATGCCATATTTCTACTTCAAACGTTGTAATGTTTGGGGATATCGTTGTAACCGAATGTTGTTATTTATTCCAAATTACCTTGTACTTGGCTTGCAATTCTTCGGGTGTTTCAGGGCGTTCAATATCTTTGATAATGCAATCAATCGGACAAACCTTGTCACAAGTCGGCTCATCATAAAAGCCCACACACTCGGTACATAGGTCAGGATTGATCACATAGGTCTTTTGCACTTTATTGTCATAGCTGATGGCCTCATTGGGGCATTCAGGCTCACAAATATCACAATTAATGCAGTCAGCAGTAATTTTTAACGCCATAATCGTCACTTCACAAATAGTACGGGATGAACCCTATGACCCAGTTCATCCCGTTAAAGAAAATTAAGTTCTC
This sequence comes from uncultured Moraxella sp., assembly GCA_937975585.1. Classification (GTDB taxonomy): domain Bacteria; phylum Pseudomonadota; class Gammaproteobacteria; order Pseudomonadales; family Moraxellaceae; genus Faucicola. The sequence goes on from CALJUC010000303.1 coordinate 12,938, forward strand.
AATACGTCATGAAATCGATTAGGTAAAAATCGGCTCATTGACTTGTTTCATAATCAAAGCAAATTGCAGCACATCATCGCTCATATCTTTGAACGGATTGGCAATTTGACAGACCCAACCTGACCCCAAGGCCGCTTCAATTGGCTGACCTTTCTTATCCCACATTTCGGTCAACTCATAGCTGACATTACCTTGTGGCGTCATGATTTCAACGGTATCACCGACTGATAGCTTGTTTTTAATCGTTAACGTTAGGCGCTCAGGGCTAATCTCGGAAATTTCAGCAACAAACTGCTGATAGTCAGTTTTTGATGAACCATATTCATAGTTTTGGTAATCTGAATGCACATGACGACGTAAGAAACCTTCAGTATAGCCACGATTGGCTAGGCCATCTAGGGCAGTTACCAAACTGGTATCGAACGGCTTACCCGCTAATGCATCATCAATCGCTTTACGATACACTTGCGCTGTACGTGCCACATAATAATGTGACTTGGTACGGCCTTCAATTTTTAATGAATGTACGCCCATATTGACCAAATCCGGTACAAGCTCCACCGCACGCAAGTCTTTTGAGTTCATGATATAAGTACCATGTTCATCTTCGAACATCGCCATCAATTCACCTGGGCGACCCTGTTCTTCAATCAGTACCACTTCATCCGATGGCGCTTGTACATAGTCATCCCCCATCACCACATCGCCATTTAAATTGACATTGCCAATCGCATTGGCCTCTGTGGTTTGACTTGGGATAAATACTTCAGGATTGGCAACCGGTACGATGTCACCGGTTTCATTTTCTGTGGCTTTATAGGTGTTGTACGACCAACGACAGGCATTGGTACAAGTACCTTGGTTGGCATCGCGTTTGTTGATATAGCCAGATAGCAGGCAACGGCCTGAGTATGCCATACACAGCGCACCATGAACGAACACCTCGATTTCCATATCAGGGACTTCTTCGATGATTTGTTCGATTTCTTTGAGTGATAATTCACGTGACAAAATCACACGGCTCACGCCCATTTGCTTCCAAAACTTCACGGTCGCCCAGTTTACGGCATTGGCCTGTACAGACAAATGAATCACTTGCTCAGGAAATGCTTCACGCACCATCATAATCATACCGGCATCTGACATAATCAGCGCATCTGGTTTCATGTCAATGACAGGACGAATGTCTTCAATAAACGTCTTAAGCTTGGCATTATGAGCCTGAATATTGACCACCACATAAAAATGCTTGCCCAAGCTATGCGCGTATTCGATACCTTTACGTAGATTTTCTTCATCAAAATCATTGTTGCGCACACGTAGGCTATAGCGCGCTTGACCAGCATACACCGCATCTGCACCATAGGCAAACGCATATTGCATATTTCGAAAAGTACCGGCAGGGCAAAGTAACTCCGCTCTGCGTAGTGGTAAGGTTGGGGATTGTTCAGCAGATTGGCTCATGACAGACTCGTAATAATTGGCAAATAAATTTTTGAATTTGCCTATTATACCAAATTTCAATGCCATCCGTGGGAAACTTGAGTAAATTACTCAGGAATAATTTTATGAACCTGATGGCTAAAGACTACCAATCGATAGCCCCGCCGCTACAGTTAAAGCCAATTCGCTTACCTGCGCTTCGAACCCATCTTTCCACTCACCCTTTAGTACCAACGGCTGCTGTACCCAACGCCAACGTAACCCTTTAATAATACTTTCTATCGCACGCTGTGTACCTGTGCCATCCAGGCCTGCACGAATATAACAAGCCACTGGTAATCCCTGCTTCTGCTCAAGTACCGGATAAAAAATCCGCTCAAAAAAATCCTTGGTCAATCCCGCCATATAACCAAAATTTTCAGTCGTACCAATAATAATCGCATCTGCTTGTAATACATCATCGACGGTCGTCGCTAAGGGTGTCTTTAGCACAACGCTGACATTATCAATTAGCTCAGGCGTGATAGCTTGTTGTGCAAGCTGGGCTAAACGTTGAGTATTTACCGAAGGTACATGAGCAACAATTAATAAGGTTTTATTCGTTAACATAATCAGTTCACTCGTTACCGTCATTAAGTTAACAAAACCGCTTAAAAAAGCGGTTCAGTTATTTATTAATCACTGGTCGGTTATGGCCGATGGATTTTATCACCGACTTCGCCCATCATGCCGCGTACGGTATTCAAAATATCAGCCGGTAAGACAACCGTTTTAGCATTCGATGATTTGGACATGTCCGTCATGGCTTTGATGTATTGTTCACCCAATAGATATACCAATGGAATCTCACGCTCTCCCACCGCCTCACTAATCAAACGAATCGACTGCTCACTACCACGTGCAAGAACGACTTGTGCTTCGGCATCACGGCGAGATGCCTCAAGACGTCCATCCGCTTCAGCAATCGCTGCTTGTCTTTGACCATCAGCTTTCGTGACGGTGGCACGGCGTTGACGCTCGGCAGCGGCTTGCTCTTCCATCGCCATTTGCATGGTCGATGATGGACTAATATCCTGAATTTCAACGGTTTTTAAGGTAATTCCCCAATCTGCAATATCATCCGAAATCGCTTGTTTTAATGTGGCTTTTATATTGTCGCGTGATGATAATGCACTGTCAAAGTCCATATCACCAATGATAGAACGTAGTGAGGTTTGCACCAAGTTACGAATACCAATCTCATAGTTTTCAATACCATATACCGCGCGTTCAGGGTGTACAATATTGATATAAGCTACTGCATTGGCAATAATCACCACATTGTCACGGGTAATCACTTCTTGAGAGGGAATATCCAATACAATGTCTTTTGTTGTGACCTTATAAGCCACTTTATCGACAAACGGAATAATAAAATTTAACCCTGGCTCCAAAGTCTGGCTATATTTACCCAAGCGTTGCACAATCCATTTGTAGCCCTGTGGCACAATTTTAATTGATTGATATAAGGTTAATAATACCAAAATGGCTAATACAATTGTTATTTCCATAGTTTTTGTTCTCTATTAATTTTCTAATGCATTCTTTTGTGTAGATTTTACCAATAACTCATTACCAATCACATCGACCACAATCACGCGTTCGCCAACAGTTAACGCAATATCATTTAAACTGCGGCAAGGCCATTCGTCCGCGCCAAACACGGGAACGCTAAAGCGCACACGACCTTCGCGATGAGTAAAAGGTTGAACGACAATCATGCCTGTTTGTCCGACAATACTACCTGCACCTAGGCCTGCCGTGGTTTGGTTACGCAATTTTGGGCGAATTATCTTAAACGCAACAACGGTTAAAATAACCGACAAGACAAGCCATACTAATAATGCCACGACGGAATTAACATCGGTTAACACGACCAATAATCCTACGATTAAGGCCGATACCCCTAAGGCTAAACTGACTAAGGTATTGGTCAACAACTCGGCGATTATCAGCACCAAACCAACTACCAACCAATGCCAGTACAAAATTGTCATGATATTATCCGTTTTCTATTATAATTTATCACCGTGCTATAACCGTAGTTTGACAGACAACCTTTGTTAAGTAAAGCCTATAAAAAATTAGCGAACAAAAACAAAAACCCCCAGTCTTCTGACTGGGGGTTTTTTTAATAGGGAGCTGACGATGACCTACTCTCACATGGGCGAACCACACTACCATTGGCGCATTGTC
>CALJUC010000304.1 GCA_937975585.1 uncultured Moraxella sp.
AGTTCAGACGTGTGCTCTTCCGATCTCTTCCGCTCGCCGATTGATGGCGCTAAGGTATTTTTGTCACCTGAAGTATCTATGCAAATCCAGTACAGCCTAAACTCCGATATCGTCATGCAGTTTGACGAATGCACCCCTTATCCGGCCACCGTTGGCGAGGCGGACAAATCGCTTGAGCTATCACTACGTTGGGGCGAACGCTGCAAAAACGAACATGAAAAGCTAGGCAATAAAAACGCGTTATTTGGTATTATCCAAGGTAGTATGTACCAAGATTTACGCCAAAAATCGCTTGAGGGTCTACTTAATATTGGCTTTGATGGTTATGCCATCGGTGGTTTATCCGTGGGTGAACCGAAAGAAGAGATGATTAGCGTCCTTAACTATCTACCGGATGATATGCCAGCTGATAAGCCACGCTATCTAATGGGGGTTGGTAAACCTGAAGACATCGTTGAAGCGGTACGTCGTGGTGTTGATATGTTTGATTGCGTCATGCCAACACGTAACGCGCGCAATGGTCACTACTTCACCACGCATGGCGTGATTAAAATCAAAAACGCAAGCCATCGTTTTGACGAAAATACGCTCGATAGTGAATGTGATTGTTACACTTGCCAAAACTTTAGCCGTGCTTATTTGCACCATTTGCATAAGTCACAAGAGATGCTATCGGCACAATTGGGCACCATTCACAATTTGCGCTATTATCAGCGCTTAATGGCCGGTATTCGTGAAGCGATTGAACAAGATCGCTTTGATGAGTTTGTGACTGAGTTTTATATCAAACAAGGCATGGAAAAACCGGAATTGAATTTAAGCTAACTTGCATTATTCGTGGTAAAAAAGCCGAACATAACTGTTCGGCTTTTTTATTGCCTTTTGATAAATCATTAATAATCAAACACTTAATTATGTTGGCATGAAGCTTGCATTTACTCTTTAGTCATTGGTTTATAAACCAAACTTTCACGAGGAGCCACCGTATGAAACTTATCATCGCAATTATCAAACCCTTCAAGCTTGATGACGTCCGCGAGAGTTTGTCACAAATTGGGGTACAAGGGATAACAGTCACTGAAGTTAAAGGCTTTGGACGACAAAAAGGTCATACCGAATTATATAGAGGCGCAGAATACGTGGTGGGTTTTTTACCTAAAGTCAAAATCGAATTAGCCGTCAGCGATGACTTACTTGATTCTGCAATAGAAATGATTCTTAACACGGCGAGTACCGGAAAAATTGGTGACGGTAAAATTTTTGTGACTGATTTAGAACAGGTGATCCGAGTTCGTACCGGAGAAACTGGCGATAGCGCGCTATAACAAGGAAATATTACGGTAAGTAATCAGAATTATGGGTTAGATTTGAATCAATTTTTGGAGCACGTATGACTATGTTAGCTATTACACCCAAACGAATGATGAACTGGGTAAAGTCAGCGCCTACTTTGCTATTGGGCGCGGTTTCTCAAGTGGCTTTAGCAGCGGATGAAAGCACGCCAGTTTTGAACACGGGTGATACCGCTTGGGTTTTGATTTCAACCACCTTGGTTTTATTAATGACAGTACCGGGTCTCGCATTGTTTTATTCAGGTATGGTTAGAAAAAAGAATATTTTAGGCACAATGGCGCATAGTTTTGGGGCGACAGCGATTGTGTCAGTGGTATGGATATTAGTGGGCTATTCACTTGCTTTTAGCGAAGGAAGTTTTAATAGCTTTATTGGTGGTTTTGACAATGTTTTACTTAACAATATTGAGATTAATGCTCTAACCGGAACGATTCCAACCTTGCTATTTGTCGTATTCCAAATGATGTTTGCGATTATCACTGTGGCAATTTTGGCTGGCGCGTTTGCTGAAAGGATTAAATTTGGTAGCTTTATGCTGTTTTCTGCCATTTGGTTGGTGTTAGTGTATGCGCCAGTTTGCCACTGGGTATGGGGCAATGGATGGCTCATGGCAGATGGTGCAATGGATTTTGCCGGTGGTACGGTTATCCATATCAATGCAGGCATGGCGGGTCTAGTGATGGCGTATGTGCTAGGCAAACGACGTGGTTATGGACGCGAATCAATGGCGCCTGCTAACTTAGCCTTGACGCTGATTGGTACTGGCTTGGTGTGGGTCGGTTGGTTCGGATTTAACGGCGGTAGTGCACTTGCTGCCAACGGCCTGGCGGCTAATGCCATATTGGTGACTCAAGTGGCTGCTGCTGCCGGTGCCCTTACTTGGTTCTATGTGGAAAAACTTGCGCATGGCAAAGCCTCTGTACTAGGTGGCGCATCAGGTGCTGTAGCGGGGTTGGTGGGTATCACACCGGCTTCAGGCTTTGTTGGCGTGGGTGGTGCATTAACCATCGGTATTATCACCGCGATTGGTTGTTTTTACTCTGTCAATTACTTAAAACGTCTTTTAAATGTTGATGATAGCTTGGATGCCTTTGGATTGCATGGTATTGGCGGTATTATTGGGGCGATTTTAACAGGGGTATTTGCTAACCCTGCTATTATGGGTAAAACACTAGAGCGTTCAATGGCGGCTCAGGTATGGGTACAACTTGAAGGTGTACTGGCAGTACTTGTGTATTGTGGCATAGTGACATTCATATTGGCTAAAGTGATTGAAAAAACCATAGGTCTGCGTATCAGTGATGAAGATGAGTATGTTGGATTGGATTTAGCTGTGCATGGTGAACGTATCGAATAGCGTATCTATGCCCTTTAAGTCTAGACTTTAATAGCACGATAAAAAAGGCCGCCCAAAACACTTTGGGCGGCTTTTTTATATACTGCACTAATATGTTGAATTAACGGACTAAGCCCCGTTCACTGTTAATCAATGAATCTAGTAACAACTGCGCACGCGGTTCGAACGTCAATACTTGCTCATTCACTGCGGTAATTGCGTCAGCCTTGGTCAAGCCTGAGCGGAAGATTAAGCGGTAGGCTAAGCGCAAGTAATCAATGGTTTCTTTTGACCAACCTTTGCGGCGCATGCCTTCGATATTCAGACCATGACTTTTGGCAGGGTTACCCGACACCATGTTAAAGGCGGCAACGTCCTTTAAAATTAAGCTTGCACCACCGATTAAGCTGTAATCATCGACCTTACAAAACTGGTGAATACCTGAGTTACCACCAATGATGATATGATTACCGATTTGCACATGCCCTGCCACACCGACATTATTGGCAATTACATTGTCATCACCCACCACACAATCATGGGCAATATGGGTGTTAACCATAAACAAATTGCGGCTGCCAATTTTGGTTAGGCTGTTGTCTTGTACGGTGCCACGATGCAAGCTACAGGCTTCACGAATACGGTTATCATCACCAATTTCGAGCCAAGTAATCTCGCCCTTGTACTTCAAATCTTGGCAGTCTTCACCCACGCTCGCAAATTGAAAAATCTCATTACGCTCACCGATACGCGTATTGCGCACCACGGTCACGTGCCGATGCAAAATGGTATCTGCACCAATCGTCACATCTTCGCCAACGATACAGTAAGGCCCAATGGTCGCGGTTTCGTGAATACGAGCACTAGGGTCAATGATAGCCGTGGGGTGAATCGTCATGAAAAATCCTTAAACTTTCTACCAATCGGTTGGCCACGATAAAATCGCCATTATAGCATTTTTGCCAAATGATAGCAGTTTTCGCTTAGACTTTCATAAGTTATCGCAGATTTTTGGCAAAAATATCTAATTAATCGGGTAATGACGTTAAGTTCATCAACTTTTTTTAAATACTATTCACCCAAAAAAATAGGGATAACAATGGTTATCCCTACTCGTTGGCTTATCATGGATAAAATTAATAGTTGGTGCGTTGTTCCGAGATGGTTAATTCTGCACTGGCAGCCAATTGGTCACCCACACAGGCCGTACAGCTAAACTTATAGACGTTTTGGCGTTCCATCGTTTTTGTGGCACGTAGAATCAACTGGTCGCCTGGAATTACCTGACGTTTGAAACGCACTTTATCCACGCCCGCAAACAGATAAATATAGCCATCACGCGGTTTGGCATTTTTGGTGATAAAACCCAACACGCCTGCCGCCTGTGCCATTGCTTCAATCATCAACACACCTGGCATAATCGGTTCTTCAGGAAAGTGACCATTAAAAAACGGCTCATTCACAGTGACATTTTTGATGGCAGTAATCCACTCATTTGGGCGACACGCCGTCACACGGTCAAGCAATAAGAATGGATAACGATGCGGCAAGTACTCGCGTAGCTGCGTAATATTCAGCGGTAGAGTCACATTACGCTCAGTTAACGCTTGTAAGTCTTCGGCGGTTAATTTATCGGTATCCATGGGTATATCCTTGATGTATTCATGTATTAGCAAGGCTCTATTGTACCTTGTTTAGATTTCAGTTTACAGTTGTTTTCTCAAATTTATCATATCTAGCGAAATATGGCGACTGTGCTGATTATTTAGATAGGTTACTCACTACCATTACTTATCTTTGACAAGTTGGCGGAATTTTCCCACAGCACGACGCCATACATTACTTGGCATGACTGGCATACCCGATGAATAGCTACCTGCTTCGGTGAGTGATTTGGTTACCATGCTCATACCTGTGATGGTTACATCATCAGCAATCTTGATATGCCCGGTGATGCCCACTGCCCCTGCAATGATACAGCGTTTGCCAATATGGGTACTACCCGCAATGCCTGAATTGGCGGCAATTGCTGTGCCAGCGCCAACCTGTACGTTATGCGCAATCTGCACAAGGTTATCAATGATGACGTTATCACCGATTACCGTATCATCTAACGCACCACGGTCAATACAAGTATGACTACCCACCCGCACATGGTTGCCAATCACGACCCGACCCAATTGGTGAATTTTTTGCCAACCGGCACTATCCGTCATACCGCGAGGTGCAAAGCCAAAGCCCTCATTACCGATACTGGCATGGCTGTGTAAGGTCACAAAATCCCCCAACTGACAATGATGACCCATAAATACATGTGCTTTTAATTGGCATGATTCACCGATAATCACCCCATCCCCCAAGGTTACATGGCTCTCAAGCACACTGTAGTCGCCGATTTCAACATTATCGCCAATCACACAATAGGCGCCAATGCGGACTTGCTGTCCGAGCTTCACGGTGGGGGCGATAATCGCCGTTGGATGAATACGTTCGTCACGACTTGGATAGACTTTGGGCTGATAAGCGAACAAGCCTGATAATTTTGCATAGGCCAAATAAGGCGAGGCGACAACGAGCTTTACCGCCTCACTTGGACATTGCGCTTGCATTTGCTCAGTGACTAACACCGCGCCTGCGAGGGTATTGGCAAG
>CALJUC010000305.1 GCA_937975585.1 uncultured Moraxella sp.
TCTACACAGGCGAAGACACTCTTTCCCTACACGACGCTCTTCCGATCTTTTCATCTGTGTTGAGATGGTTTGCATTTGTGCCATTAATTCGCTGGTATCTTCGCCATTGCGTTTTTTCTCACCGACTTGTTTGGCACCGGCATTTTTTTGCGCTTGTAATTCTTCAGTTTTTACTTGGATGGCTTTACGCTCAGCTTCAACTTGCTGCCAAAATGCAACATCCAAACGATAGCCGCGCTTGGCTAATTTGGCGGCAACGCTATCAAGGTCAGTACGTAGTAGTTTTTGGTCAAGCATGATGGATTCCTAACAGGGATAAATAATGCATAAAAACAGGGGCAATTAGGCACCCACTTTATCTAGTGGGCACAACTAACGCGATATCAGCGCAGATTATAGCATGAGATACACATTTTGAAATGATGTAGCATAGGCAATCCGTGTCACAATCGTTATATCCGCAAGCTGTCTTCTAACCCCTTATATGGCGCGTGGAAATTTATTTAGCGTTTTTTATTTACCTTTTTTATTGGGTTGGGTAAGATAGACAATTCCTTTATATTGTTTTTGTAACTGTACTGACAAGCGACTTGTTTATGGCTTTATACCCTTATACGCTACAACCTATCGATTTAAACCTCACGGAAGAGGAATTTCGCCAAGCCCAATTGCAATTATTTGAATCAAATAACCAAACATTGACCAAAATTTCCGTGAAAATTTGGGCGATTTTGGCAGTGATTGTGGTATTAGCGATTATTGGTTTGGTGATGGTTAGCGGCTATTCAACAATTATCTTTTGGTTGATGTTGGTCGGTGTGGTTCTATTTTTGATAGCGCGTACTTACGGTCTAAAGTGGTATGTCAAACAAGAATTTGAAAAACAAATGGCGAGCCAAAGCATGCCCGCAGAAATGCAGCAAATGAAAATCGGTGTGCAACAACACGGTATTGTGATGAGTTTGCCAGCTGCTAATCTACCACAAATGCCACGTGGCTATAACCAACCTCTCGTGCGTGGTACCGGTATGCAGCAAGCCGTGGTTAAGTGGAACAACGTCAGTAATTGGCAAGAAACCCCTGACTTTATCGTCATGATGTTTCAAGTGAAAGACCAAAAAACGGGCGAAGTGCAACAAGGTAGCCAAATCGTGCCAAAACGCTTGGCACAGCAACGCTTCCCACTTGAAACCTTACGTCATCATTTGCAAGAAGAAGTGGGTCAACAAGGTTTTGACTTAAAAGATAAACCAACGGATAAGTATTTTGCGCAAAACCCATAAATTCGCCAATCATTAATTGATAAATTAGAAGATATTATTAATTTTGATTAATTTTACAAATATTACTGTACGTTTTATAGTAGTACCAAGTCGTTGCTAATGGCTCGTTGCCAAAAGCAACGACGATGGTAAATTTTGATAATTACAACATTACACAGTGACATTACATTGTTATATAACCACAAAAGGAGCAAGACATGCCAAAAGAAACCAAAAAATCGACCCAGGACATCGGATTAGATAACCAAGATATGAGCAAAATTGTCGACCAACTTAACTCAGTACTAGCCAATTACCATGTGTTTTATATGAATGTGCGTGGTTATCACTGGAACGTGAAAGGCTCTGATTTCTTTACCTTACATGTTAAGTTTGAAGAGTTATATACCGAGCTACAATTACAAATCGATGCGATTGCGGAGCGTATTTTGACCTTACGTGGTACCCCATTGCATGCGTACAGTGACTTTACCAAAGTATCGTCAATCAAAGAAGACAAAAACGTGTCAGACGGCCGTGCCTGCGTGCAAGGCGTGTTAACAGGCTTGACCATGTTAGTCGGCAAACAACGCGAAGTCATTGAAGCGGCTGAACAAGCCGAAGACCAAGGAACAGCCGATTTGTTAACTGGCTATGTCCAAGCCCAAGAAAAATTGGTATGGATGTATAACGCTTACCTTGGTTAATTGAGTTAATCACCACCATTTACGCATAAAAAGCGACCTTCGGGTCGTTTTTTATTACCACAATATATAGTTTTGGCTTTGTCAAGCGATTTAATTTTCCGCAAGTTAATATTATAAAAAATCATTACCAATCATAGAGTTAAATCATTAATACCCACTAACCCCTTGATTTTTATCAGCTTGCATTCTCTATATCTAGTTTTTATAATAGCAGCTCATCAGTTGTAAATCATGGGTCAGTCAGCGTATGTCATATTCAATTTTTTGCCAAACCAATAATAATGCCTTAACCGAGCCAATGTTCTTCGGTCAGCCAGTCAATGTTGCACGTTATGACCAGCAAAAATACCCTGTGTTTGAGCAATTGATTGAAAAACAACTGTCATTCTTTTGGCGCCCTGAAGAAATTGACGTGTCGAAAGACCGTATGGACTTTGCGGACTTGCCTGACCATGAGCAGCATATCTTCTTAAGTAACCTAAAATACCAAACCTTGCTCGACTCGATTCAAGGCCGTAGCCCAAATGCGGTATTATTACCATTGGTATCGTTGCCTGAGTTAGAGACTTGGATTGAAACTTGGTCATTTTCAGAAACCATTCACTCGCGCAGCTATACCCATATCATCCGTAACGTGATGAATGAACCAGGCCGCGTATTTGATGATATCGTTGATAACCCACACATTGTCCAGCGCGCCACCGATATCGCCTGCTATTACGATGACCTGTACCAAGCATCACAGCTTTATAACCTATATGGCGAAAGCGAACACACCATTAATGGTAAAAAACTTAAAATCACCCTAACGGAACTGAAGAAAAAACTCTACCTATGCCTCGTAGCGGTAAATGCCTTGGAAGCGATTCGTTTTTATGTATCGTTCGCCTGCTCATTTGCCTTTGCTGAGCGCAAATTGATGGAAGGTAACGCCAAAATCATCAAAATGATTGCCCGTGATGAGGCGTTGCACCTCAACGGCACGCAACATATGCTCAATCTACTACAGTCAGGCAAAGATGACCCTGAATTTGCCGAGATTGCACAAGCCTGCCAAGACGAAGCGATTGCTATATTCAAAAACGCGGCTGAGCAAGAAAAAGCTTGGGCAAAATACTTGTTTAAAGATGGCTCAATGATTGGTCTAAACGAAAGTATTTTGGTGCAATATGTCGAATATATCACGAATTTACGCATGGAAGCGATTGGCATGCCAACCGTCTTTGAAGGTGCTAAGACCAACCCAATCCCATGGATTAATGCCTGGTTATCATCAGATAACGTACAAGTCGCCCCACAAGAATCAGAGATTACCTCTTATCTGGTCGGTCAAATTGACGCTGAGTTGGCTGACAATGCGTTTGATGATTTTGAATTGTAATGACATTAAGTAACGGTGACTTCGCTCTGTCATTATCATCCGTTATCCTAACTCATACTTAGATAGTCATTCTTGCATCAATAGATGCGGTAAATTAATAACCGCATCTAGGCAATTTTGATTATCTGCAATTTTGATTATCTGAAAGCAATGAGGTCGAGCCATGGCGTGGGTCTTTATTAACCAAATCAAGTTTTATCTTCACGATGATGAAACCCTGCTCGCTGGCCTACTGCGTGTCGGTGTCACCACGCCCTACCAATGCCAAGAAGGCTATTGCGGTACTTGCAAACTCAAACACCAAAAACTGACCCTATCGAGTAGCGTAAGTTACGTCCATGAGCCATTATTGATGCTGGCAGACGATGAGATTTTACCTTGCTGCTGTCGAGTAAGCGGGGTATTGTCGTTGACGCTCAGCCAAAGCATTTTAGAAGATTTATCTTAAATCCTAGCAATAAACCATAAATTACCAATCAGGTAACAGAAAAAAGCCTGCCAACCCTTTATAAATCCCCAAATGTCCCCATATATCGGCTATAATATTGCGTTTGATTTTGCGATAACTATTTGCCTCAGCGATGGAATTGTCAATCCAATTACCGACTGTTGAGCCTATCAAAAAAATTGTTAACCCTATAAAAAAAGCGAGTCCTCATGAGCGAACAATCTACCTCTCAATTAGCCACCCTGATTCAGATGGGTAAAGAGCAAGGCTATCTGACTTACGCTGAAATTAACGACCAACTCCCTGATTCGGTTACCGAAAGCGATCAGATTGATGACATCATTCAGATGTTAAGCGACGTCGGTATCAAAATCTACGAAACCGCGCCTGACGAAGACGATATCATGTTGAGTGATGATGGCAATGACGATGACATCGCGGTTGATGAAGCAGCGGCAGTCTTGGCCTCAGTAGAGTCAGAACCTGGTCGTACCACTGACCCAGTGCGTATGTATATGCGTGAGATGGGTACCGTGGACTTGCTAACCCGTGAGGGCGAGATTGCGATCGCCAAACGTATCGAAGAAGGGATTCGTGACGTTCAGTACGCCATGACCTTTTGGCCTGGTACGGTTGAACTGGTACTAGACGAATACCGCCAAACCTTTGAAGGTGAGAAAAAAATCTCTGACATCATCACCGGCTTTTTAGACCCAGAAGCCCCAGATGATATCCCATTGGCAGAAGTTGATGAGATTGATTTACCAATCATCGCATCAAAAAACCCAGTCAATAATGATGCACTTGATGACGAAGAAGAAAGCGAAAACGCTGAAGAGCTTGAAGACGAAGAAACCGAAGGCGATGTCAGTGATGCTGCCGATGCTGAAGACACGAGCGGTCTGGACCTAGAAGAAGTCCGTATTCGTTTTGAAGCACTAGAAAAGCAATTTAATATTGCAAAACAAGCGGTTGAAAGCCATGGTCGTGGTAGCAAACAGGCTGACGAAGCGTATAAAGAGCTTGCCACGTGCTTTATGTTGTTCAAATTAAACAGTCGCGTTGCTGATACCATCATGGATATGATGCGTGAAGTTTACGAAGATGTGCGCAAAAACGAACGCCAAATTATGAAATTGGTGATTCGCCGCGGCAAAATGCCAAAAGAAGAGTTCCGTAAAACTTTCCCAAATAACGAAACCAATCTTGACTGGTTACCAAATCGCTTGGCGGGTAAACCTGCGTTTGCTGAACACCTTGAGCGTATTTTGGATGAGGTATTATTGTACCAAGGTCGTATCCGCGACCACGAGCAAAAACTTGGCATGGACGTGTACCAAATGAAACAGGTCGCACGTGACATGTCAGTGGGTGAAGCCAAAGCCCGTCGTGCCAAAAAAGAAATGGTTGAGGCGAACTTACGTCTGGTTATCTCAATTGCCAAAAAATACACCAACCGTGGTCTACAGTTCCTTGACTTGATTCAAGAAGGTAACATTGGCTTAATGAAGGCCGTTGATAAGTTTGAATACCGTCGTGGTTATAAGTTCTCGACCTATGCGACTTGGTGGATTCGTCAGGCAATTACCCGTTCTATCGCTGACCAAGCACGCACCATTCGTATTCCGGTACACATGATTGAAACTATCAACAAAATCAACCGTGTATCACGTCAGTTATTACAAGAAATGGGACGTGAGCCAACCCCTGAGGAATTGGGCGAACGTTTGGACATGGACGAGGCTAAAGTCCGTAAAGTGCTAAAAATCGCCAAAGAACCGATTTCAATGGAAACCCCAATCGGTGATGATGAAGATAGCCACTTGGGTGACTTTATCGAGGATTCTAGCATTTCAAGTCCAGTCGATGAAGCCACAGCGCAAGGCCTAAAAGAAGCCACGCGTGAAGTCTTGGCAAACTTGACCGAACGTGAAGCTAAAGTGCTTAAAATGCGCTTTGGTATCGATATGTCGACCGACCACACGCTTGAGGAAGTGGGTAAACAATTTGACGTTACTCGTGAACGTATTCGTCAGATTGAAGCCAAAGCGTTACGTAAATTACGCCATCCATCACGCTCTGAGCATTTACGTTCATTCTTAGAAAACGACTAACTTAAAAACGAACTAAGTTTGATACTATCACAGCGATGGTCTAAAAATAAGGGTATATAGCATACCCTTATTTTTTTAGCTAAACATTTAGGGTGTGTGCCTAGTCAAGTGTTGGGTTTTGGATGAGCCAGGATGCTCATGCCGTTCAACTTGAAATAGCTGCTATCAGCCCCATTATTAACACTAACAATCTATGAGGATTTATGCATGAGTGATAATAAAACAATCAATATCGATAACATGAACTGCCCGATGACTCGTCCGATTATTGGTAAAAAAACTGACATTCAGACTCCTGAATTGTGGGATTTTCCAATGGACTATCCACTGAGTATTATTGGTCATGAAGGTCATAAAGAAACATTATTGGATGAGGTTAAGTTAATTTTGGGCAGTCTGTTCCCAGACTTTGATTTGGCAAGTATGACGGTTAAGGCATCACGTACTGGTCGTTTCCACTCCGTGCGCTGTAATCTGTATCTGACCCATGCAGAACAGGTAAATAAACTGTATCAAATGCTTGATGAAGCCGAAACTGTCCGTACTGTGGTTTAAGTCGTTACTATTCCTTTACTTTCTACCTTTCCCAAGTACAAAAAAGCTGGATAAATAATTATCTAGCTTTTTTTATATCTACTCATTAAAGACTCATAATTATTAGACAACTACTGACGCTTACTCAGCAATAAAATCTGATACGCGTGTTTATACGCATCAGAATCAAAGTTCATGCTGACTTCGAAATGCGGTTTTAGACGTTCAATTAACGTATCATCATCTTCATCTAATGACTGTTGCTTGGCTTGTTTTTGCATATCTTCACTGGCAATTTCACCTAACAACTGACTGAATTGCTGCTCACGGCGTTTTTGTGCGGCAACGTCAGCAGCACTTGGTATGACTTCTGCTTCAACGGTCTGCGTTTCTTCTTCTCGGTAGGCGGCTTGACTTGCTTTATCTATCTTGTCACAGATTTTGCGTAAGCTGTTTAGCGATTTTTTATCCAACATTTCTGTATCTAATAAGGTGCTACAAGCATACTGTTCGTCTGTTGGGGCGGCAACGGCGGCAGCCGCTTGATCAGCTACGGTTTCTGAAGCTGAATTTTTGTCATCTTCTACCATCTGTGTATAAAGTTGGCTAAAGATTTGCGCATCGGTTTTACCTTGCGCTTTTAGACGTTGCACTTTGATGAAGTATTGCTGATTACTATCTGTTTCTTTCATGATTTTATCGATAGTGTATTTGACATCTTCGTTAACATAGGGTGAATCCGGTATTTGCTCATCAGTAAGATGTTCACCTTTGGCTGCTATCATACCGAGTGACTTTGCGATTGTTTGTAACGCTTGCATATCAACACTGGCTAATTCATCTTCATCTTGTGCCATCAAATAATTATAACTGTACAAGGTCGCATAGGTATCGGCATAACTTTTTTGCTGCTGTAATAAACTATAGGCTAATGCTTCAAGATTTTTATCACTATCAAAGGCACGCGCTTGTTTGGAAATACTTAGCAGGTTATTTTGCTGTGTGGCTTGTTGCCAACTGACGCTATTGTTAAAGATGCTCGAATCAACTTTTGCTTTACCATAGTCATAAAAGTTTAGCACTGTCTGTATCTGAGTATTTCCTGCTGAGGCAGTTTTTAATTTATCATTGAAGTTGATATTCATAGTGCTGGTTGCATTAATCATCTGATTACGTGCATTTAGTCCATAATTGATGTGCAATGGCTCATCCAACTTTAAGATGTCTTGTGATTCTTCGCTGATAGCCGTCTGCAACGCGGTGAAAGCTTGTGGATTATCAGCGATAATTTTCGCTAAATTATTGGCCGTTACTAGCTTATCTGCTTGGTGTTTGTCAAAAGCCGTTAATGCCTTAGCCACTGATTCAGTCGATGACTCATTGTCGTATAATGTGTCATCGTCGCTAGACGCATCCTCAGTATCGACTTCCGTTACCGTCATCTCAGTTTCATCATTGCCATCATTAGATTCAGTACTATCGGTTGTATACCCTTCTTCCTGATCTCTCATTTCGCTAATAGCGTAATAAATGTGCATGGCCGACTCATAGGCTTGCTCATCGACCGTGGTTAGGGTTTTACTCTCGAAGATTTTACCCATCAGATACCTTGGGCCTGCTTTCACCCCACCATTTTTGAGGTTTTCTGCCGCTGTTAAGTCTACATTGTCCATTAACGATTTTAGGTAGGGTTGGTTAACATAAAAATAGAGCAAATATTCAGCGACAATTTGGTTATAGCTGGTTTGGTAGCCAATACGTTGGGTAATGCCTTTTTGACGATCTTCACTGGTTAGCGCTAGACGTTGGTAGTCTGACTCTTTGGCTAACGTTGGCGTTAGGATGGCAAACTGTTGTACCATGTCATACCATGGTTTGGCACCGATGGTTTTATCTTTAATTAGGTGACTATAATCATACTCTACATAGCGTCCATCATACTGTGGATCCGTAGCGAACTCCGATAAGAACGATAGGTCGGCATACAACTTAGAACGACCAAAGTCGGCAGCCACTGGGACTTTGATAAAGGCGCCTGCATTATGCTGTTTGTAGCGCATCTCAGGTGAAATGGCGATTTGCCCACGTCCTAGATCCACCACACCTGTGGCAGATGTTTCAAAGCGATTCATAATCACATTGAATATAGTACTGGCACGACCATACTGCGAGTTTTGGTACTTTAGTCCTTCATTAATCAGATCTTGCTGTGACTTGTTTAGTTGCTGTTTTCCGATTAGCTCGCCCGTTAGTTTTTGGAGATTTGGCGATACTCGTGCATCATTGTTGGTTTGGAGGGTTGGGCTAACGATATTAGAACGATAATCAAACGCATAACTTTGACGTCCAACTAAGTTTTGATTCGCTTGTAGTACACTTTGGTACAAGGGCGTTTGACTTGTCTTTATAGGGTGACTTGCACAGCCGACAAGACCGGTCGTTATCAAGGTGGTAGATAGCAGTGAAATACCAATTGTGCGAGTGGATAGTCGATTGCCAGTGATGCGAATCATTGCGTCCTCAATGTTATGTTATTTAACAGTAATAGATAGTTTGCAAAAAATAGAATTTTGTTGGTATAAGTTATTTGGTTTTATCAATAAAAGCAAGTGATTCTACATAGATTTGTAATTTTTTCTGATAAGATTTAGATAGCTTCTTTTGGATTTACTTTAAAAAGATGGCGATAGGGTAAGATTTTTGGGTATGATAATAGTTTATGCCAAAATATTTGATGGAACTTGATAATGACAACCTTAACGCTTCCAGGCAACTTACAAAACCTTATTGAACAATTATTACGCCAACAACTACCCACCGCGATTGAGCTTGACCCGAATGTATTGGCCTATCGTTGGCAAACCAAAGTCAATGGTTCAGGCGAATTAGTTCCGTTAACCGTTGCATCAACGCTTAGCTTAGATGACCTGATTGGCATTGATACCCAAAAAGCCAAACTGGTACAAAATACCCACCAATATTTAGCAGGTCTACCAGCCAACCATGTATTGATGACCGGCACACGGGGTGCGGGTAAATCCTCACTGATTCGCGCGTTACTCAATACCTTTGCCAACGATGGCTTACGCATTATTGAAGTCAATCGTGATGACCTCATCATGCTAGAACCGATTCGCCAAGCGATTCGAGAACTGAATGAGCGTGTGCCCAATCATGGCTGTTACTACGTGGTTTATTGTGATGATTTGGCATTTAATGGTCAGGATGAAAACTACCGCACCCTAAAAAGCGTCCTCGATGGTGCGCTGGACTCTGAGCAAGACAAATTATTGGTCTATGCTACCAGTAATCGCCGCCACCTACTGCCACAGCTAATGAAGGACAATGTCAGCATCTATAACGGCCAAACCGATGAAGTAAACCCTTACGAAACGATTGACGAAACGGTGTCGCTGTCTGACCGTTTTGGCCTTTGGTTGGCATTCCACCCAATGCCACAGCCAGTGTATTTGGATATTGCTGCACATTATTTGGAAATAGCCGGATTGGCATTCGATGATGAAGCACGCGCTGCGGCATTGCGCTTTTCCAGTGAGCGCGGTGGGCGTTCAGGCCGTGTAGCGTACCAGTTTAGCCGCCATTGGGTCGGTCAACAACGTTTGACACAACTTGCCTAAGGTACTTGTCCATGTATAACCCACAAGACCAACTGACTGAACTTGTTCGCCGCTTAGAAGAAAAAAATCATATCTTCACGGCAGACCCGTTGCTTATCACCGAAAAACTGCAAAAAGAACCGTCACCACCCCTGACCAAATTGCACCATCGCGCCAGCCGTATTGATAGCGATGGCAAATTGGCCGACAGACTTGTCACCATTGATAGCCGTATTAAGGGCACGATTTGGGGCGTCACGATATTGTGGTTTGTGTTAGGCTTTATTGGGCTATTTGGCGTGATGCAGGCCGAAGTGGTCAATTTTTTCTATGTACTTGCTAGTATCTTGGGCGTGCATACTTTGATGCTATTGGTTTGGCTCGGTTGGATGTTATTTGCCCCACGCAATAAGCCCAATTTACTCGGTAGTTTATTTAACCCTGCCACCCTAATCCGCAGTAAAGACAGCGTCAGTCAAACAGCGGTTGAACTATACCAAGATCAGTTAAAACACACTGGCACTAAGTGGTATATCAGCCGGCTTAGTCACCAGTTTTGGCTAGCCAGTTTATTGGGTATGCTAAGCTCGCTTGTATTATTACTATTGGTCAAAAACTATAGCTTCGTGTGGGAATCAACCCTACTACAAGACGCCAATGTCGTGGAAGTGGTCAAAGTCATGGCTTGGTTACCAAACCTCGTTGGCTTTCCTACCCCAACCGCGCAAGACATTATCACCGCGCAGATGAACCCCGAAACCGTACCGCAGATGATCTCACTGCGTTGGGCGATGCTGTTGATTGGTAGCCTCATCATGTATGGCATCGTGCCGCGTCTAATAGTTTGGCTATTTAGCCTCATCATGGTACGTTCAAGCCGTCAAAAACTCGATTTAAAACAACCGTATTATCAAAAGATTATTGATTTTTGGCATCGTAAAGTCGTTGACCCAGATGACAGTCCTATCGAGCAAAAACCGACTGCACCAACTGCCTTGGTTAGCCAAACCCAAAAACTGGTAGCCCTTCTTGAATACCCGTACGCCAAGCCAACTTGGTATCAAACCGCACTCGGTCATAGCACGCAAGCCGTTGATAATATCGGCATTATTGATGACCGCGATGATATGGCTAAACTGCTGACGTATTTACAAGCGACACCTGCCCAAGTATTGCTTGGTATCCCACCACAAGCGTTACCTGACCGTGGTACGATGCGTAAACTTGATACCATTGCCCAAGCTGCCAAAGGTGGACTAATCGTGCAATTATTGGATGATGATAGCGGTTATTTACCAGACCCGGTGCAATTAGAACAACTAAAAGCCCGGCGCGCCCAATGGGAAGCCGCGTTGGCAGAACGTCAAATTGGCTTAGTAAGAATATAACATTGCTTTGGAAAACATATGAAAAGTTATGATGCGGTGATGGCCTATGTCGGTCACACCATCCCCCAATTCAACGATGCGAAATTGACCAAAGTCGCACAACAGCTGATTGGCTATGTGGTACAGACCTTGCCCACTGACTGGCTTGCTCACGAACTGCCGAGCGAACAGCCGCATTATCAAGCGTTAGCCAAGTTGATTGCCGACAATGACTGGCAAGATGCCGCAATCAATGCTGAATTACTCGCACTGGACGATATTATGTGGGCAATGGGGGATGCCTATCCACATAATACCGGTGACTATCCGTTACAGTTGATGGTCTTACTGGACTACTACTTGCAACTGGATAAAACAGATAATATAACCGCCAGTGATGAGAATATTGGCACCATGATTATGCTCATCGATGAATATTTGGGTTTTTATGAAAAGCTGGTTGAGCAACAATCTAGCACACCGATAAACATTGACCACTGGCTAACGTATCCCGAGATTGATAAAGCATTTGACCAGTTACAAACGATCATTGAACAGACCGAATCTAACTAACAGCCGCACTTAAATATAATAACGATAATGGAATAACCGAGAACTCTATGCGTGACATCATTACTTCTGACTCACCTAACCCACTACAACTAGACAAGCAGCCCTCATTAGCCAACCAAGATTCCCATAGTATCGTGGTCGCTGAGCCTGTGCAATTACCCGCTAGCACCCAAACAGATGCTAATGCATTGGCAACTACCCATCAGGGTATGCCTACCCCACGCAAGGTCAGTATCGGTGAAAATGAGCCGCTAAAACTTGCGGTGGTCGGTCATACCAATACCGGTAAAACCTCGCTATTACGCACCCTATTACGCGATGTATATTTTGGTGAAGTCAAAAACGCGCCCGCTACGACTCGCCATGTCGAAAAAGCCCTATTGAGTGACAGCCAAACAGGGGAAAACTTGGTTGCACTCTATGATACGCCCGGGCTTGAAGATGCCACCGGATTACTTGATTGGCTTGAAGAGAATACCGCAAGCCGCCGTGATGGCGTGGATCGTTTACAGCAGTTTTTAGCCAGTCCATTGGCTCAAGACGAATACAGCCAAGAGGCCAAAGTCATTCGTCAGATGCTTGCCAGCGATATGGCGATTTATGTCGTTGACGCGCGCGAGCCGGTACTCGGTAAATACAAAGACGAATTAACCGTACTGTCTTGGGCAGCGATTCCAGTCATGCCTGTGTTTAACTTTACCCATGATAAGGGCAGTCAAATTGCTGAATGGCAACAGATGCTTGCTCGGCGTAATTTGCACGTGTCTACCCGTTTCGACTCTGTCGCGTTTGAATTTGATGATGAAATGAAGCTGTGGCAGAACTTGGCTACCATGCTGATCCAGCCGCAGATTGTGCAACAACTCATTGCACGACGCCAAGACGATTGGGAGCAATTATACGACGAGGCCAATATTATCATCGCGCATTTTCTACTCAATGTGGCAAGCTTTGTCGAAACCATTCACCAAGACGACGACCCATTACCAACCTTGACCAAAATGCAGGAAAAAGTGCGCCAAGCCGAGCGCGCCATGCAAGATCAATTGCTTAACCTTTATAAGTTTTATCTCTGCACACGACAAAAAAATAAAAAAGTCTGATAAAACAAGGCATAATAGTA
>CALJUC010000306.1 GCA_937975585.1 uncultured Moraxella sp.
AACCGGCGTCCACGGATTTGCAATCCGATGCATGGCCACTGTGCTACCCAGCCATCTCGTTAGGGTTGCTATCATAGCAAAAAAAATTAAAAGTGCAAGGACTTTTTTACAAAATCCTTGTTTCTGACCAAAATTCGCACGTAAAGTCGCGTACTGACTGCAATCACTAGTGATTTTAACGATATCCTTAAGCAACTTTTAGTCAATCGATGCGTGATTGCGCATACTCATTGAGGTCAAAATCGGTTACAATGGCGACTGAATCTTATGAGTGTGTTTAACCGACGTAGAGGATTTTTATGACTGCACTGGTCTTAGATGGCAAAGCCTATGCCGCCCAAATGGAAACTGAACTTGCCGAGCGTGTGGCAAAGTTAAAGCAAAGTACCGGTCGTACCCCAATTTTGGCGACGATTTTGGTCGGTGATGACCCAGCATCAGCAACCTATGTCAAAATGAAAGGCAATGCTTGCCGCCGTGTGGGTATGGACTCACTAAAAGTCGAAATGCCAGCGGAAACTACCACTGAGCAGCTATTGGCTAAGATTGACGAGTTGAATAACAATCCTGACGTACACGGTATTTTGCTTCAGCACCCAGTACCAGCACAAATCGATGAGCGCGCGTGTTTTGACGCGATTAGCCTTGCCAAAGATGTGGACGGTGTGACTTGTCTAGGGTTTGGTAATATGGCAATGGGCGAGCCTGCGTATGGTTCATGTACCCCACAAGGCATCATGTATTTACTCGAAAAAAATGGCGTTGAATTAGCCGGTAAACATGCGGTTGTTGTCGGTCGTAGCGCGATTTTGGGTAAACCAATGGCATTGATGCTATTAAATGCCAACTGTACCGTAACCATTTGCCATTCAAGAACCCAAAACTTGGCCGACATCGTTAAACAAGCGGATATCGTGGTCGGTGCGGTGGGCAAACCAGAACTTATCAAAAAAGACTGGATTAAATCAGGTGCCGTTGTGGTAGACGCAGGCTTCCACCCACGCGATGGCGGTGGTGTCGGTGATGTCGAGTTAACGGGTATTGAAAGCATCGCATCAGCTTATACGCCAGTACCCGGTGGTGTGGGTCCAATGACTATTAATACCTTGATTCGTCAAACGGTTGAAGCCGCAGAAAAAGAAGCCGCACAAGCCAAGGCTTAATGCTTTTTAAATAAATGTTCCACAAAGAAAGGAAGTCATATACTTCCTTTTTTGTTGCCTCGCGTTTCGTCAAAGCGATAAACGACATTAATATATTATAGGACGACTAGACACCACATGAGCGACATCATATGAGCGCGTTTGACCAATTAAACCAAGCCTTGCACAAGGTTTTGCCCAATGCATTCCTTGCTCAAACGCCAATACCGTTATTGCAAACCGTGTACCCACAGCCAGTCTACTTGTGGCTAATTGACGAGAATTTCTGTCATGAAGATTTAACGCCTGAGATAATTGAACAGCTATGGCAAAACTGTCCCTATTGGGTCTTTGCGTGGGCGTCAGGGCAAGTATTGGCGCAGTATATTTTGGCCAATCCGCATTTAGTCAAAGACCAAGTCGTAATGGATTTTGGCGCAGGGTCGGGGATTGTCGGGATTGCCGCCAAACTAGCCGGTGCTAAGCAAGTGATTTGTTGCGATATTGATTTGGTGAGCCTTGCCGCGTGTCAGGCGAATGCGGCATTAAATCAAGTCAAGCTTGAGTTACTGGATGATTTATTTGCCTTGCCGACACAGTTTGGCCGTGATAAAGTCGATGTGTTATTAGTGGCGGATGTACTGTATGACAAGGCCAATCTGCCGCTATTGGATTTGTTCTTACAATATGCAGATACGGTATGGGTGGCTGATAGTCGGGTCAAAAATTTTAATCACCCACATTATCAAAAAATAACCGTACTTGATGACACCACGACCTTGCCGGATATGGATGAGGCCAAGCAATTTAACCAAGTTGCTCTATATTGCCATCAAAAATAGATGGGTATTTGATATTTAGTCTATTTAAGCACCAATCAAGCGTTAAATAATGGCGTTAGAGAAATATTTTGTAACAAAGTAATCGCCAAATCAGCGATTTAAAGGCATAATAGGAAAAATTTTATCTTTGTAAGGCGTCTTGCACGCAAGCGTCTGCCAAACTCTTTTTGAATGACTTTGAAAAAGGATTTGCTTATGAGCATCTATATCACAGCCACAGGTCTTTACACCCCACCTTATAGTATCAGCAACGAAGAGCTTGTTGCGACATTTAACCAATTCGTTGACAACTACAATGCCAAAAATGCTGAGGCCATTGCCAAGGGCGAAAAAACTGAGTTACAACACTCATCAGTGGAATTTATCGAAAAAGTATCGGGCATCAAATCACGCTATGTGATGGAAAAAGACGGTATCTTAAACCCTGACATTATGTCACCAGTGATTCCTTACCGTAAGTTGGGTGAAGAGCTATCAATCATGGCAGAAATGGGCTTAGATGCCTTGAACCAAGCGCTTGACGATGCCGGTCTAAAAGGCGAAGACTTGGATGCTATCGTGGTGGCTTGTTCTAACTTCCAACGCGTGTATCCTGCGATTGCTATCGAAATCCAACAGCATATTGGCATGAAAGGTGGTTTTGCCTTTGATATGAACGTGGCATGTAGTGCAGCGACTTTTGGTATTAGCCAAGCCGTTGGTGCGATTCGTTCGGGACTTGCCAAACGTGTAGCAATGATTAACATCGAGATTACCTCAGCGCACCTTAACTGGCGTAACCGCGACAGCCATTTCATTTTTGGTGATGTAGCGACCGCGACCATCATTGAAGAACTAGACACACCAAAAGGGTTTGAAATCGTCAACTGTAAGCTGTATACCCAGTTTTCGACCAATATCAAAAACGAATATGGCTTTATGGACCGATGTGAGTTCTATGCCGCGGGTACACCGATGTATCCAGACATCGAAGAACCTGTAACCGACAAGCTATTCTTACAAGAAGGTCGCAAAGTATTTCGTGAAGTGTGTCCTGCCGTGTCAAAACTCATCAGTGAGCATTTGGAAGAAAATAAAATCGACCCAACCACCGTCAAAAAAATGTGGCTGCATCAGGCGAATGCCAATATGATTGACTTGATTTTACGCACTGTCGTGGGTAAAGAAGCGGACAAGTCAATCGCACCAACCGTATTAGCGGAATACGCGAATACCAGTTCAGCTAGCCCAATGATTGCTTTCCACAAACACCAAGAAAACCTAGAATCAGGTGACTTAGGTGTGATTTGCTCATTTGGTGCCGGGTATTCGATTGGCTCAGTGATTGTCAAAAAAGTTTAATTAA
>CALJUC010000307.1 GCA_937975585.1 uncultured Moraxella sp.
TGGACTGGCGAAAAAACCCACCACCGCTGTGTTCGCCATCGCATAGATGGTTTAGAAAGATGTGTGCGACCAAATGGATTTAGCAGAGCTGTTCGCCATCGCATAGATGGTTTAGAAAATCTCATGCTGCGGGGGTAATTCGTGTTCAGGGTTCGCCATCGCATAGATGGTTTAGAAATTTAACCGAAATCGAAGAACGCGAAAAGCAGCGCATTGCTACACATGAAGCCAATCTTGCAGCAATCACAGTTGATACAACTGGATTTGATAGCCAAGCCCTAGACAACGCTATTAAAAAACTTGAATCAATGGCGATTGGCGATGAATGGGAAGAATTTAAGTTAAAAGCCTTAGAAGCTAAAGATACTGAACTTAACCGTATTCGCCCATTATTTGAGCAAGCCAAAAAGCAAGAGGCTGAACAAGCTGAGCTTGCAAGACTACGCGCTGAACAAGCAGAACGCGAACAAAAAGAACGTGAAGCCCGTATTGCTAAAGAAGCTGAAGAACGCGCCATAGCTGAAGCTGAAGCAAAGGCAAAACACCTAGCTGAAGAAACCGCCCGCAAAGAACGTGAAGCGGCTGAACGTGAAGCGCGATTGATTGCAGAAAAAGAAGTGGCAGAGTTACGCGCTAAGCAACAAGCCAAAGATGCTGCCAAGCGTGAGCGTGACCGCATTGAAGCTGAACGCCAAGCGGAAGAAGCTGAACGTATCAAGCGTGAAAAGGATAAAAAGCATCGTGATACGGTATTTATCAATGCAAAAGATGACTTGATTGCAAACGGCATTGATGAAGAAGCAGCTAAAGCTGTTATCAAGCTCATTCACGCAGGAAAGATTCGTAACGTCTTAATCAATTTTTAACCAACAAAAAGCCCTGAAACATCGACCAAGACGCAGGGCTTTACTCAACAAGAGCGAGGTAAGTATGACAGATTATCAATTAATTATGCAAGTCATTAAGACTGAAAGCATTAACGACATCGAAAAAGATACGCTCGATTATGTGAGTGGCGATGACGATACAGGTTATCACATCATTGTAGATTTTGACATGAGCAAAGGCGAATCAAAACGCGGTGAATTGTTGCTACATAGCTTTTTTATTTACGGCATCACTGTCAACGGCAAAAAGGCTGAATTAAGCAAATCCGAAGCAGAGAGCATCACGGATTACATCGAAAGCCAATTATGCGATTACTACAGCATGACGTTGGCAAGCGATTATGAAGTTTATACCGATGCATACAGCTACTACGGCATCAACCAATTTGATTTTGCTTAGGGGGTAAGCAATGGAAACTATCGAATTTAAAAACCCGCACTTCAGCATGAACTTAAAAGTGGTAGCAGATACAAGCTACCACACAGGCAAGTATAACAAGTATGAAGTGCTAAACACGGCTTATTTAAAGATTGGCAGCCAGTTAGTAGAGATTACCGACAGTGATATGTTAGCAGAGATTATCTCACTCAAAGGCTACTTTGAAAATGTTGAGCAAATCGCAGAGTTTGAAAAGGCAGCCTACGCATGAAAGACCTACTAAAAGACATTGCGGCACTGTGCATTTTGACAGTGCTTTTCTTGAGCTTTATCACGCTAGGGCTAAAGTTAAGCAGCTATGACAACGACCCACTTATCAGCCCAACCGATAAGTTAGTGATGGAAATTAAAGGCGGTGGAAAGTGAGCAGAATGAGTGAATTAGCAATCGAAGTGCAAAACCAAGAGTTAGCGCATTTTGACTTTGACTGCGAATATCAGCAGCAGCTTGAACAAGAGCAAGAGCAAGTCGAATTGATGAATAAATACGGCTTGCAGAAGTTTAACGAATTATTTGAGGTGACATCATGAACGACAATCTAAAGGTATGGAACGCGGTAAAGCAAGTGCCACCAAGTTTTTTAAAGCCGATTGGCTTTGGTAAGTTGAAAGGCAAAAGCGACATTAACCCACAATGGCGCATCATGGCAATGACTCAAGCATTTGGCGTGGTTGGTCATGGTTGGACTTACCGCATTGTAAGAACTTGGAATGAGAGCGCACCCGATGGCAGTGTTATGTGTTTTGCTGAGGTGGCGGTAAAAACCAAGATTGACGGTGAATGGGGGCAAGAGTTTGGCGGTATTGGCGGCTCAAACTCGATTGAGAAAAACAAAAATGGCTTAGTTGCCAATGATGACGGCTACAAAATGGCGGTCACTGACGCATTAAGCGTGGCATTTAAAGCAGTTGGTATCGCTGCTGATATCTATATGGGTAACTATGATGATAGTAAATATCAATATAAAGCCGATATTAGCCAAGCGTTTAGCGAGTTGCAGCAATTACCAGTAGCACAGGCAGCGACAAATCAAGGCGCACAAATGGGTAGTGTTAAGCAGTTGCCAACCTTGAACGATGAACGCTTTAACGGTGCAGTACAAGCGGTTAAAAACGGT
>CALJUC010000308.1 GCA_937975585.1 uncultured Moraxella sp.
ATTACAGATTCTAGTATCGTTGCGCTATCTAAAAATGTCGCTGTCGTTAATAGCCGAGCCACGCAAAACGGTATAACGTTAGGAATAGGTAAAAACGTTTTACTTAATAATACCGATGACAGCACTACCATCACTATGCGATTTACCAACCGTAATGGTACGAATGTGCCTACCGGTACAGTGGTTAATTTCATTAGTGAAGGTGGTAAAGTTGATCCGAGCTGCGCAACTGATGACACTGGCTCGTGTACAGTAACATTCACTTCTCAACAACCTAGACCAGTTGATGGGCGCGCCAGTGTATTGGCTTATCTTGAAGGTGATAAACAGTACATCGATCACAATGGCGATAATAACTATACTGCAGGTATCGATAGTTTAGTTAAAAATATCGGTGATTTTTTCCGTGATGATAATGAAAACAATGTCTATAACTCAGATATTGGTGAGTTTATTTATCGTCGTAACAACGGTTCATTAAGTTGTAATAATGCTGGCACATTCTTTGAGCCAAATCTTGAAGGCACGTGTAATACTGAATTAGCAGCAACTTTACGTCGTCAAATTGTTTTTGGTTTTGCTGATGAAACACCAACATTCGATGGACTTAGCGAAGCTATTTTGAACGCCGGTGGCACTTTCTACATGTATGGTAATGGTTCAAGAACCGTTTCTATGCCTTCAGGCACGACCATTACAGTTACGAGTGAAGATAAAAGCGAAAACAATATGACTTGTGAAGCTGAACTAACACATGGTATTTCTACGGATACAATTTTTACTGTTCCTGCGATTGTCAGCTTAATGAAAGTAAGTAACAATCCTAATCAAAATACGTTTATCCAAAGCCCCGAAACTCAATATGGTTTAAATTTAACGAAGTGTGATTTAAAATCTGACAAAGTAACTATTACTGTAACAGCACCAAATGGCCATGTTACAAAAATATCTAACCGAACGACCGCTTAATTATTAGTTTGAATGAAAAAGCCCAAATTTGATTTGGGCTTTTTTATTTGCTTATCTTAGCCAATTTGACTTTTCGCCATTTCTGTCAGCATCCTACCTCTTGCAGTACGGACGATAAACCCTTGCTGAATCAAATACGGCTCAATCACATCTTCAAGCGTTCCTCGATCTTCAGCCAATGCCGCAGCAATTGACTCCACACCCGCAGGGCCGCCATCAAAACGCTCATGCAGCATATCCAAGTAGCGTCTATCAAGGTTATCCAAACCACGACGGTCAACTGCCAACATATCCAGCGCATTATGCGCTATCTCTGCGGTCACTGTACCATCGCCCCGTACTTGGGCATAATCACGTACTCGACGCAACAAGCGATTGGCAATACGCGGTGTACCACGTGAGCGTCGCGCTACCTCAATCGCACCATCGTCTGTCATCGGTACACCGAGTAACCGCGCTGAACGCGATACAATCGTGGTTAAATCCGTCACATTATAAAACTCAAGACGTTGCACAATTCCAAAACGGTCACGCAATGGCGAGGTCAACAAGCCTGCTCGTGTCGTGGCAGCAACCAAAGTAAATGGGGGTAAATCTAATTTAATCGAACGTGCGGCTGGTCCTTCGCCAATCATAATATCCAACTGAAAATCTTCCATCGCTGGATACAAAATCTCTTCAATCATTGGACTAAGTCGGTGAATTTCATCAATAAATAGCACATCACCCGGTTCCAAATTGGTCAACATCGCTGCCAAATCACCCGCTCTTTCCAGCACAGGCCCTGACGTTGAACGCAGATTGCCGCCCATCTCACGTGCAATAATATTGGCTAACGTGGTTTTACCCAAACCCGGTGGGCCAAAAATCAACGTATGGTCTAACGCTTCTTGGCGTGAACGCGCAGCATCAATAAACACTTGCATTTGTTCTTTGACCACCGGCTGACCAATGTACTCATTTAATAGACTTGGACGAATTTTATTATCGGTTTGATCTTCTGGTCGCCCGACCGGGCTAATCAAACGTTGCTCAGCTTGGCTGGCAGAAAAAGGTGGTATCATATTTCGATAGTACTCTTTTAATTAAAGGTTAATTCGATAGGATAAAATACAGCGTCAATACTCAAATCGGCTAAGGTAAAACCCGACGCAAATTCATCTCACATTTTTTGCCAGCGCTATCGCTACACCATTGCATGGTATCACCCGTTTGCTTCACGTAAGTCACTAAGATTTCACCCGTTTGGTCAACTTGGTTACCTGAACAGTCCATCGCATTGTTGTCATATTCGGTTTGAATCGCTAATGCGGGCAACCCATCACTGGTCGGGCTAAATAAATACTTGCCAAAGGTAAATTCAGGACCACTTGAGCCAATAAATTGTTGGTCACGGCCAAAGTTATAACGTTCTTGACAGCTGACATTGGTTTTTTTGTCTAACTGTAATTGCCATTGTCCGGCAATCGTTGGTAATGAATAGGTATTTACTTTAGCCACTTGGGTTTGGGTTTGTGATGTATCCAAACTTCCGCCCATTGCCAGCATCCCCAAAATGCTGGCAAAACTGATATTAATCAAGTCCATATACCATCTCTCTATCGCCATATTTTGGCGCGTGTTTTATCACTTAATGTATTATCTGTCCATACTACCCATTCAGCATTTTTTAGCAACGCTTATTACAGGTGAAAACAGACAAATTGTTTGCTAGTTTAGCACAGTTTTAATCGGTTACACCGTTGCCAAATCGCATCAATATATGTCTATCTCACTACATCAGAAGCGACACCAAAGCCAAAAAAGGGCTTGTCAAACCTTATAAAACGCCGCATAATACCCGAAGATTTCAGGAGAGAATAAGTAAGCCGTTGTCATCATTTCACAAAATACCCCAATGGGCGATGTTGTAGTGATACAGGTAACTTGTCACCGAAGGCGTAAAAACCCTACAATCGCTCAGGTAAATGGACTGGAATTACATATCTACTTATGGCCATCTGCCATAACATCAAGATATGACAAATCTGGAGAGTGTGTTTTTGCTAAAACACCACCGAAGGGGAAAAGATTAACCGTTGATAGTATGCCTTTTTTGTGGGCATGCTTTCTTTTATAGTAGCGGCTAATTGAAAATCTCAGGTTACAGGACAGATAGGGCAACGGCTGACAAGCCATCCATGCTAGATAGGCTAGATCGAATGGGTGTCTTTTATCGGTTGCTTTATGTATTGTGTTGCCAACGATATTCCACCTTTGTCACTGGTTACAGTGCCACTTACTCAAGGACTTGTTATGTCATCGACCACCCTTAACCGTACCCCTTTTTATCAATCTCACCTAGATAGTAACGGCAAAATCGTTGACTTCTCAGGTTGGGAATTACCCATCCATTACGGTTCACAAATCCAAGAACACGAAGCGGTACGCACTGATGCCGGTATGTTTGACGTGTCGCATATGGTTGTCACCGATATCGAAGGTAGTGATGCCAAAGCTTGGCTACAAAAACTACTTGCCAATGACATCAGCAAAGCCAAATTTGTCGGCAAAGCCATCTATTCAGCGATACTCAATGAACAAGGCGGTATTATCGATGACTTAATCGTGTACCGTATGAATGATGCCGAAACCCAATACCGTATCGTGTCAAACGCTGCCACACGTGACAAAGACTTGGCGCAATTTAATAAAGTAGCACAAAGCTTCAATGTCACTATTACCGAACGTCCTGAGCTAGCCATGCTTGCGGTACAAGGTCCAAATGCCTTGGCTAAATTGGCCACGGCAAAACCAGCTTGGGCAGAAACATTAAGCGGTCTAAAACCGTTCGTTGGTAAAGATTTGACTGAGATTGAAGGCAACGATTGGTTTGTTGCCAAGACTGGCTATACTGGTGAAGACGGTGTTGAAGTGATTTTACCTGCTGAGGCAGCCGGTGCATTTTTTAGTTTATTAAAAGAAAATGGCATTGCGCCAGCAGGCCTAGGTGCACGTGATACCTTGCGCCTTGAAGCAGGCATGAACCTATACGGCCATGAAATGGATGAAACCATCAACCCATACGAGTGCGGTATGGCCTGGACATTAGCCATCAAAGATGAGCGTGACTTTGTTGGTCGTCAAGCGATGCAAGCCAAGCAAGCGCAAGCATTAGCTGATGGCAGTGATGTGATGCAAGTCGGCTTGGTGCTTGAAGGTCGTGGCGTACTGCGTGAAGGCATGACCGTGACCCTAGCCAATGGTAAAACCGGTACCATTACCAGTGGTACGTTTAGTCCAAGTTTGAAACATTCAATCGCTATCGCACGTATCCCAACCACCGAAGACAATAGTGCCCAAGTTGATATCCGTGGTACTGCAACCCCCGTGCGTATCATTTCGTTACCGTTTGTGAGAAATGGCAAAAAACAATTCAACTAGCCATTTATCGGTGTTATGATTTCTGTGATGCCTAAATAAACTTTTAAGTAATTAGGCATTTTATAACACCAATAAATTAAACATAAAAGGTAATA
This sequence comes from uncultured Moraxella sp., assembly GCA_937975585.1. GTDB lineage: Bacteria > Pseudomonadota > Gammaproteobacteria > Pseudomonadales > Moraxellaceae > Faucicola. The sequence goes on from CALJUC010000308.1 coordinate 4,488, forward strand.
ACAATGAAAAAATTATTTGCACTTGTGCCTGCGATTGCTGTCCTAACCGCTTGTAATACGGCCCCCATTGCACAGCCTACCCCGTCTCAAGTTCAAGCCATACAAGCTAACTCACAAATTTTTAAATGTGATAATAATACGCAAGTGGTTAGCCTAGCCACCGAACGTGATGGTAACTATTATGCCAACATTACGGTAACCTCACCAATGCTAGGTCTTAACCAAGCTGCTTTAGTATTGAAACGAGATATAGCGGCTTCAGGGGTGCGTTATACCGTCACTAGCAATGATAAAAACACCAGTTACGATTGGCATATCAAAGGCAATGAGGGTGTGTTAACGGTGATGAGTAATGGCGCCACCTATAATTTTTCTTGTAGTGCCAATTAAGTTTAGGCTTTATTTAGTCTAAGCTTGGCGTAATGTTATCGTCACTGTTTATTCTTAGATAGATAGTTTAATATTTTTTATGATATAAGTTTTGATAGTGGTCGATAAGATTATCGGCCCTATTTTTCACGCTAAGTGTGTTAGTTAAACCATTTTTTGTGCCCTAGTTATTTTTTGCGCCATAGTAATATGGTCTTTTATCCCTAGTTTGGAGGTTTTATGAGCAATATTCCAGCCGATTTGAAATATGTCGCCAGTCACGAGTGGCTACGCCAAGAAGCTGACGGTACGATTACCGTCGGTATTACCCACCATGCACAAGACCTACTAGGTGATATCGTGTATGTTGAGTTGCCAGAAGTTGGCGAAAGCGTTGAAGTAGACGCAGAAATCGCGGTGGTTGAATCTGTAAAAGCCGCTTCTGACGTGTACGCACCGATTGCCGGTGAAATCATCGAAATCAATGAAGCTTTGATTGATGCACCAGAAACCATTAACGAAGACCCCTACGGTGAAGGTTGGTTCTTTAAAATCAAACCGACCAATGCTGATGACTACGAAGGCTTGATGGATGCGGACGATTACCAAGACTCGCTATAATCCCATCGTTATCACGATTGATTGAAATTGAATTAAGGCAATACCACATTGCCTTAATTTTTTAGCCAAATTTCCAAGTTTTTAATGCCTGCGATGTCGATGCGTTATTTGCCGACGATTCGTTATTAAAGGAGCATCATGGCCAGTAATCCAATGACTAACCCTTGTAAAACCAGCTTTGAAGATGTGGTAACCAGTCGCCGTTCGGTACGACGCTTTACCAGTATGCCTATCTCTGATGACGTATTAAATGCTTGTTTAGACATGGCGATGCTTGCGCCAAGCTCGAGTAACTTGCAGCCTTGGCAGTTTTTTGTGATTAACTCAGCACCGATGCGCGAAAAAGCCGTTCAGTATTGCTTAAACCAAAATGCGGCAAAAACCGCCAATCGCTTGATTGTTGTAGTTGCGCGTACTGATACTTGGCAACAAAATGCCAAAGACAATATCACCTACTACCCTATCAAGCCTGTGCCGAAGCCAATCAAAGACTACTACAGCAAAATCGTGCCGTTAAGCTTTGTGCGTGGCAAAATGAACGTGTTGTCACCTGCAAAATGGGCATTGACCCAAGCGGTGCGTCAAGTCAAGGGCGCGATGGCAGAGCCTATGTATAATGAAGCCGATGCCAAAAACTGGGCGCTGATTAGCACCTCATTGGCGGCTCAAAACTTGATGCTTGCGTTTCGTGCGTATGGCTTTGATAGCTGCCCAATGGGTGGCTTTGACGAAATCAAAATGAAGCAGTTATTAGGGCTGAATGAACACCAGTATATCTGTATGGTCATTGCTGCGGGTGAGCGTGATGAGCGCGGTATCTATAGCGAGCAGTATCGCTTTGCGCGTGAGCGTTTTATTGTTGAAGTGTAGCCAATATTGACTGGAGATTGGTGGCTTATCTACCGATGTCGGTCATTTCTATTGTTAAATGTTACCTAGCTAATATTAACTAGCATTTTTATCCCCTTTTTTTTGCGTCAGCTTGGCGCTGACCCTTTTCCACTATGAACCGTTAAAGGAACCTTGCATGAGCCAAACCACCTTTACCACGTTTTCTGATGTATTCAATTCATCAGAATTTGTCCATCGTCATATCGGCATCAACGCTGACGAGCGCGATGCCATGCTTAACGCCGTGGGCGCGTCAAGCATGCAGGACTTTATCGAGCAAACTGTGCCTGCGTCAGTACGCTTAGGTAAACAATTAGAATTGCCACTTAGCATGCCAGAAAACGAAGCCTTGGCGAAATTACGCGGCTTGGCTGACAATATCACGGTGAACAAAAGCTATATCGGTATGGGTTATTACCCAACTCGCGTACCTGCCGTTATCCAACGTAACGTGTTAGAAAACCCAGGTTGGTATACCGCTTATACCCCTTACCAAGCGGAAATCGCGCAAGGCCGTCTAGAAGCCTTGTTAAACTTTCAGCAAATGTGTATCGACCTATCAGGCTTAGAGATGGCGGGTGCATCATTGCTTGATGAAGCGACTGCGGCGGCTGAAGCCATGGCAATGGCCAAACGCGTCAGCAAAAGCAAATCAAACCAATTCTTTGTGGACAGTCGTATCTACCCACAAACCCTTGACGTGATTCGTACCCGTGCCAAATACTTTGGTTGGGACGTGGTCGTGGGCGACTTTGACGTGGCCGTGAATGGTGACTTCTTTGGCGCGATTTTCCAATATGTGGGTAACGAAGGCGACGTACTTGATTTGACCGATGTGATTGCTGCGGTTAAAGCCAAAGGTAGCTATGCGATTGTTGCCGCGGATGTGATGAGCTTGGTGTTATTAAAATCACCTGCTGATATGGGCGCTGATGTTGCCTTGGGTAATACCCAACGCTTTGGTGTACCGATGGGCTTTGGTGGACCACACGCCGCTTATTTTGCGTTCAAAGATAGCGCGAAACGCTCTGCCCCAGGTCGTATCATTGGTGTATCAGTCGATGCACAAGGTAAACCTGCCCTGCGTATGGCTCTACAAACTCGCGAACAGCACATTCGCCGTGAAAAAGCCAACTCAAACATCTGTACCTCACAGGTGCTATTAGCTAACATGGCCGGTATGTATGCCGTGTATCATGGCCCAGTTGGGGTAAAACGTATTGCCACGCGTATCCACGCACTAGCAACCGCGTTTGCCAATGCGGTAAAAGCCGCGGGCTTTGGTATCGTGCATGAGCAGTTCTTTGACACTGTGATGGTCAAAACCGATGCCAAAACCGCTGAAATCTATCAAAACGCGTTAAATGTGGGCATCAACCTACGTCAATTTGATGACAATCATCTATTGGTTGCCTTTAGCGAAACCAGCGATGCCAATGACTTTGTTCAACTTACTGGTATCTTTGGCGCTAACACTGACCTACCAACTGAACTAGCTATCTCATTGGATGACAGCCTACTACGCCGTGACGAGATTTTAAGCCACCCTGTGTTCAACACGCATCACACCGAACACGAGATGCTACGCTATCTTAAAAAGCTTGAAAACAAAGACTTGGCAATGAACCACAGCATGATTTCACTGGGTTCTTGTACCATGAAACTAAACGCCACAAGTGAAATGATTCCAATCACTTGGAATGAGTTTGCCAACGTCCATCCATTCGCGCCACGCGACCAAGTTGGCGGCTATATTGAGATGATTGAAGGCCTACAAGAGCAGCTAAAAGCCATCACTGGTTTTGACGCTATCTCTATGCAGCCAAACTCAGGTGCATCAGGCGAATACGCAGGTCTTTTGGCGATTCGTCGTTATCATGAAAGCTTGGGTCAAACCGACCGTAACATTTGCTTAATTCCACGTTCAGCCCACGGTACCAACCCAGCGACTGCGCAAATGATGGGTATGCAAGTGGTCGTTGTCGCAACCGATGAATACGGTAACATCGACTTTGCTGACCTAACCGAAAAAGCCGAACAACATAGCGCAAACTTAGGTGCGTTGATGATTACCTACCCATCAACTCACGGTGTATTCGAAGAAGGTATCCGTGATATCTGTGATTTGATTCACAAACACGGTGGTCAAGTGTACATGGATGGCGCAAATATGAACGCCCAAGTTGCCATGATGCAACCGGCTGAAGTCGGTGCCGATGTGTTACACATGAACCTACATAAAACCTTCTGTATCCCACATGGCGGTGGCGGCCCAGGTATGGGACCGATTGGTATGAAATCACACTTGGCGCCATTCATTGCCAACCATGTGGTATCACCAGTACCTCATGCACAAAACGATATGAGCGCGGTATCAGCGGCACCATTTGGTTCAGCCAGTATTTTGCCAATCTCATGGATGTATATCACCATGATGGGTAGCGATGGCTTAAAAGCAGCAACCGAAGCCGCGCTATTGAATGCCAACTATATGGCAAGCCAGTTAAAAGACGACTACCCTGTGCTATACAGCGGCAAAAATGGCCGTGTTGCTCACGAATGTATCATTGATATCCGTCCATTGAAAGAAGAAACGGGTATCACTGAGCTTGATATCGCCAAACGCTTAATGGATTATGGTTTCCACGCGCCAACCATGTCATTCCCTGTGGCAGGCACTTTGATGATTGAGCCAACCGAGTCAGAAAACAAAGATGAGCTGGATCGCTTTATCAGTGCGTTAAAACAAATCAAAGTCGAAGCCATGAAAGTCAAAAATGGCGAATGGTCAGCGACTGATAACCCATTGGTCAACGCGCCACATACCGCGCAAGTCGTGGCTGGTGAATGGAACCGTGGCTACAGCCGTGAAGAAGCCGCTTATCCGTTGGCTTATATCCGCGAAAATAAATTCTGGCCATCGGTCAGTCGAGTTGACGATGTATTTGGTGACAAAAACCTAATCTGTGGTTGCCCAAGTATCGACAATTACGAATAATTTTTTGTCTGATTTAGGCTTATTTATCAAATATAAAACCGTCCAAATAATTTGGGCGGTTTTTTGTTGAATAATGATTTTAAGCTTACGTTTGGCTAATCATTTTTGTCTATAGGTTTCAACATCTTAAATTTTAGTAACATTTGAGTAATATTTCATAAAAAATAATCTTGGTATACTGCGCTTGCTCGGCACTTAAGATAATAAGATGATTAAATTTAACTGTTTTATTTTCACTGATTTATAAAAGCTATTGACCAATTTGTCGTGTGACTTTGGATTATAAACTGCACTCAAGGAACGAATTATGCTAAGCACTCTTGCGATTATATTGTCGCTGGCTCTACTGATGTATTTTGCCTATCGGGGCTATTCAGTATTGATTCTTGCACCATTGATGGCGATTTTGGCAGTGACCTTGTCTGGTGACTTCCTCGTATCGCTACCCCTGTATACCACCGTATTCATGAAAGCCCTAAGTGGGTTTTTATTAAAATTCTTCCCCATCTTCTTGTTAGGGGCATTGTTTGGCCAGCTAATGGCCGATTCCGGCGCCGCAACCGCCATTGCAAGGACGGTGGTCAATAAACTCGGCTCGGATAAAGCGATTTTGGCCGTGGTGTTGGTGTGTTCTATTTTGACCTATGGCGGCGTTTCGCTATTCGTGGTGGCATTCGCGATTTATCCGATTGCCAAAGACTTGTTCAAAGCCGCACAAGTGCCAAAACGTTTGATTCCTGGTGCCATTGCCCTAGGTTCATTTACTTACACAATGACTTCTTTACCCGGTACGCCTGCGATTCAAAATGCGATCCCCATCCCTTACTATGGCACCAACGCCTTTGCGGCGCCAATTTTAAGTATTATTGGTTCATTGGTGATGTTTGGCCTAGGGATGCTTTGGTTACGTCGTAGTGCGGCAAAAGCGAAATTGGCGGGTGAAGGCTACGGTATCCATGCCGATGATGATATCCATGCCGATAAGTTAGATACACATAATGTATCATTTGCTGTGGCTATGATTCCATTGATCCTGGTGATTGCGATTAACGCCTTATTGACCTATGTTGTGTTCCCAAGCATCGACTTTACGGCATTAACCGCAAAATTCCCAGAGTTGGATATTAAGGGGTCATTAGGTCTTTGGTCGATTATTATTGCACTGATAACCGCGATTATTACCCTATTGGTACTAACCGTGGGTAAATGGCATAACTTGCAAGATAGTATCAATAAGGGTACTTATAGTTCGATGCTACCCATCTTTAATACCGGCTCTGAAGTTGGTTACGGTGCGGTCATTGCAACATTGGCAGGTTTTGCGGTGTTGCGTGATAGCGTATTAAACCTTGCGCCCAACAATCCGCTGATTTCTGAAGCCGTTGCTATGACGACATTAGCGGGTATTACCGGCTCATCATCGGGTGGTTTGAGTATCGCACTGCCCATTTTGGGTAAAGAATACTTAGCACGTGCTGTCGCTGCGGGTATCGACCCTGAGCTATTGCATCGTGTTGCTGTTATGGCTGCCGGTGGCTTAGACTCTTTGCCACACTGTGGTGCTGTAATCACCCTATTATCAATTTGCCACTTGACCCACAGACAGTCGTATAAGGATATTGCCGTTATCACTATGGCTATCCCACTGGTTGCCGTTGCGTTGGTGATTATGCTAGGTACGATGTTTGGTTCATTTTAAGGGGTTCAGCACTTTTTAAGTCAATCTTTAATAGTCATAAAAAAAGGACAGTAAAATCACTGTCCTTTTTTTATTTGCTAAAAGCGAAAACCCATGTCTACTTTACGTCATTGACGCTTTCCGTGTCGCTCTTTACGCTCGTATCATTTGGCTCAACCACTTGTTGTAAAATAGGTAATAACTCGCTCATGACCCATTCTTGCCGCCAACCAATTAGATAGCTCGGTAATTGGTGGTTATCATTTAGGCTATAGGCATACAACTCGGTTAGCCATTTTTTACGAATAAGCACCCCATCACCGATACCCATTTGCTCGGCTCGTTGTTTGGCCGCGTGTTGTAGCTGATTTTGTACCGAATCTGACAGACTGCGATACGGTAATGGCAAAGTTGAGGGATAGCTTTCGGCATCGGCTTTGCGCACACCATCTATTAAGGTCAAAATCTCTTGGCCATACATACGAATCACATTCGGCTTGGTCGAGGTAAAACCCAACTGCTTCATGCTATGTGGTGGTTTTTCCACGATTTCACGTAACGCTTGTGGCCGTAAGATAAAGGTGCGTGGCTTATTAATCGACTTGGCCAACTGTTCACGCCATTCGCACAAGGTCTGTAACATCGCCAGTTGCTGCGGTGTATCACGAAAATCAGCAATATTCAGATACTGCTCATCGTCAGGCGTATGGAAGTTATTGTATAACTCTCGGCTATAGCTTTGGCAATCCTCTACCGCATAGTCCCATAAGTTTTGCTGTTCAAGCTGTGCTTTGACCACCTCAAACAACGGCATCAGATAGCGAACATCATCAATCGCGTACTGTTCTTGTTCGTGAGTTAATGGACGCTTTAGCCAATCAGACTGGCTCTCGCCCTTATCAACATGCACATCTAACGCTTCATGTAGCGACTTTTGGTAGCCAAGCGAGCCTTCACCGGTCAAAAATCCCAACCCAATCTGGGTGTCAAATACATTGGTCAGCGCAGGTAAATTGGACAATAGATAATAGATGCCCAAATCCTCCCCACAAGCGTGTAGCACCACAGTCGGCACTTCCGCCAATACTTCCCACAACTCTTCAAGATATAGCTTGGGCGCATCGACCAAATAAATGCCTTTACCGGTATTAATCTGAATCAAGGCCAAAATCGGAAAAAAAGTATCGCGCTTGATAAACTCGGTATCTAAGGCAACGACTTGGGATTCATCCAATTCATCGAGTAAAGTAAATAACTGGTCTTGGGTATTAACCCAATGAATTGGTAACTCATCAAGCGCGGTTTTTTGGGCAAGGGTCAAAGGTTGGGTGGTTAACATGCGATGTTCCATTAAAATCTATGGGCATATTTTAAGCCAATTTTAGCGATAATACAGCAGTTATCATGACAACATCACCCATACTTAGCTATTTTTCGTCATAAACTATTACAGCCAATCTCGGTTGGCTTTGTGTCTGTCAGATTCTATAATCGACCACGATTTTGTAAGGCTTGGCCGAGCGTCATCGCATCCAGATACTCAAGTTCACCCCCCATCGGAATGCCTTGGGCGATACGCGTAATCATACTGACATACGGCTTGACCGCTTCACTGATAAAGTGCGCTGTGGTCTGTCCCTCAACCGTGGTCGAGGTCGCCAAAATAATCTCTTGTACCAGTTCACCGTCTTGCGCCTGTTGCTGTAGCAAACGTAATAACTGACCAATGCCCAATTGCTCTGCACCAATGCCATCAATCGGTGACAGATGCCCACCTAGTACAAAATACTTGCCATTAAAATTCGCGGTCTGCTCAATCGCCATCATATCGGCTGCGGTTTCAACGATACACAATACGCTATCGTTACGCCTTGGGTCGGTACATACCGGACAGATATCGTCATCCGACAGACCACGGCAACGCTTACATTGCTTGATATCAAGCATGGCCGTCATCAAGGCATCGGCCAATTGCTGACCTTGTGGGCGTTTATAGGTCAGCAGATGCAATGCCATGCGTTGCGCGGTCTTGTTACCCACGCCCGGTAAGACTTTAAGTTGTTTGACCAATTCGTCAAATTTGGGTGTCAGCATAAAGTTACACTTTGTCTATGAAAAACAATGGGATAAATGTTTGGTAGATAGAAAAATAAAATTTAGGCATTAAAAAAGCTGATAAAATTATCAGCCTTTTATGGGGATTTTGGCGGTTAAAACCAATGCGTTTTGGCAAAAATTTTAACCGTCTATGCCACTTAAATTGATACCGCTTATATTAATATCAATTAGAATAGACCTTGCATACCTGGTGGTAAGCCCATACCGCTGGTCGCATTCGCCATTTCGGTTTCGTGTAGCGCATCGGCTTGACGCACTGCATCATTGATGGCCGCAGCAATCAAGTCTTCAATCATATCTGGTTCGTCTTCTAGCAAGCTTGGGTCGATTTGGATACGCTTAACCACATGGCGACCAGTCATGGTTACTTTGACCAAGCCACTACCGGCTTCTGCATGAACTTCTTTTTCGCCCAATTGTTTTTTGGCATTTTCGACGTTCTTTTCGACTTGTTTTTGCATCATTTGTGCTTGTTGCATGAGTGCTTGAATATTCATAGCAATTCCTTAATCAACGCTTATTTAGCGAATCGTTATCTAGTTTGATGGTTGATTATAACGTATCCAACCATAAAGTGGCTAGACCAAAGTATTTAACCCAATGTATCTAAATCAAAGTAGTTAGACCAAAGTATCTAGACCGCGTTTTAAGTCATTGATAATATCTTCTGCATCTTCAAGACCGACCGACAAGCGAATCAAGCCATCTTTCACCCCGCCCGCCGCACGCGCTTCAGGGGTTAAGCGAAAATGGGTAGTGGTCGTTGGATGGGTAATCGTGCTTTTGGCATCGCCCAAGTTATTGGTAATCGAAATCATGCGCGTGCTGTCAATCACATGCCACGCGGCAGGTTGCTCACCTTTGACCTCAAAGCCAATAATCGCACCAAAGTGGTCTTTGCCCAAATGCTGACGCTTTGCCAATTCATGATTTGGGTTGTCCGGCAAACCTGGAAAATGCACTTTTTCGACCTTGGGATGATTCACCAAAAATTCCGCGACTTGGTTGGCATTGCGACAATGCGCATCCATACGCAGTTTTAAGGTTTCTAAACCTTTTAAAAACACCCAAGCATTAAACGCGCTCATGGTAATACCGGCAGTACGCACCACATTGAGTGCCGCCTCCATTAGACTGTCTGAACCGACTAACGCGCCGCCTAACACGCGACCTTGACCATCAATATATTTGGTCGCTGAATGCAGCACAATATCCGCACCCAAGGTCAATGGTTTTTGTAATGCGGGCGTGGCAAAACAGTTATCAACCGCGAGTAACGCGTTATTATCATGAGCAAGCTTAGACAAGAACGCGATGTCAGCAATTTGCGCCAATGGGTTACTAGGGCTTTCAACGTATAGTAAACGCGTATTTGGCTGAATCGCTGCTTGCCATGCGTCATGATCGGCTAAATCAACATAGCTGACTTCAACGCCATACTTCACCATATAGTTATCAAATAACGAAATTGAGCTACCGAATAACTGTTTAGCGGCCAATAGGTGGTCACCCGCTTTTAGGTACGCCATACATAGGGTCAAAATCGCACCCATGCCCGTTGCGGTTGCCACTGCACGCTCGCCCTGCTCTAATGCCGCCAAACGGCGTTCAAATGCTCGTACTGTCGGATTGGTAAAGCGCCCATATAGATTGCCTTTTTTGCTACCGTCAAAGTGGGCAGCCGCATCTGCAGCACTTTGATAAACAAACGAACTACTGGTAAAAATCGCTTCGTTATGCTCGCCCTCATCCGTGCGATGATAGCCACCACGCACCGCAATGGTTTGGTCAGCAAAACCGAGTTCTAAGTCTAGTGCATCAGATTGCCAATTTGGGTCGACTTGGGGGGTTGTATTGCTCATAGGCACACTACCTTACAGATTAGATAAATGATTGGACAGGTATTTGAGTGGGTTGTCGTATCCACGACATGCGATTTTTTTGATTCTGCGTTACTAGCCTTGCTACGTGGCCTCGCACAAATTTTGTATATGATAAAGCGAATACGCTGATAATTTTTCAGCTTTATGGGTATATCGTTAGTCACGCTTGGACATGTGGTCACGCTTGGACATAAGGATAATTTAGCAGATATCATCAATGGGTGCGCTATGATAGCATAATTTTTCTCGATAAATTCGCCCATATTGCCAATCCTCTACCTAGTATTAGTAAGATTAACTTATCGTAATACAATATTATAAGCGCATCTTTTAGTTAACATTCAACCAGCTTTATATTGGTTACATTAGGGTAGTCATAATATTCTATACAAACGCGATACTATTCAATAAATACTTTCACTTCCTTCTTATTTTTTATTAAAAAAATTTAATAATAAATTACAATTACAAAGAAATAATGTAAATTTAATCTATTCGTCCCTATAATTTAACCATACCAAGCCAATGCGCTTAACTCACAAATTATATGAGGTATTAAATGATTGATGTACGTCCTTTCTCAAGCTTAGGTGGTAGTAATCATGGTTGGTTAGACACCAAGCATCATTTTTCATTTGCCGACTATCAAGACCCGCACCGTGTGCACTGGGGGACGTTGCGAGTGTGGAATGATGACACCATTGCAGCTAACACCGGCTTTCCGCCACACCCACATGCCAATATGGAGATTATTACCTATGTGCGTAAAGGCGCGATTACCCACCAAGACAGCATTGGCAGCCTAGGTCGTACCGGGGCCGGTGATGTGCAGGTCATGAGTGCCGGTAGCGGCATTCGCCACTCGGAATATAACCGTGAAGCCGAAGATAGCCAAATTTTCCAAATTTGGATTATTCCAGATGAACAAGGCGGTGAGCCACGCTGGGGCACCAAACCTTTTCCAAAAGAAAACCGTGATGGTAAATTTGTTACTTTAGCCAGTGGTATGGAGGGTGACGAAGATGCGCTCATGATTCGCAGCAATGCGCGTGTTGTTGGTGCGAGCATCAAAGCGGGTCAAACCATTGAATACACCTTTAGTGATGAAAATCGCTACGGCTACTTGGTACCTGCCTTGGGTAGCGTACTAGTTAATGATATCGTATTACATGAAGGTGATGGCGCAGCGATTCATGGTGAAACAACCATTCGCGTCACCGCAGATACGGACGCTGAAGTGGTACTAGTCGACTCAGCCGCTTTATAAGCGACTGTCTTTTAAGCAATTATTTTTTATAAAATAGTTGATAAGTCATCAGCCCTTGTTAAATCGTAACAAGGGCTTTTATACTTGCCTGATATTATTGCTTGTTACTCAAGCTAACGCTCGATAGGCGACTTGATGCTTTAATGACGTTCAATACAATTTTTTTGGGGTTTAATGCATTTTAGTTATGCTAAAATTATGTCTAATTTAGACCCGTTATTCACCCGTAAATTGCGATAATGTTGGCGCGCATTAGATGATAATAATTTCTTAAAGGCGGTAAATTGGAAGCAACTTTTATTTCCCTGCAACGGACTGCACCCTTAACACAAATCCAGTTAACAACTTATCCGCGTCTATGTAGCTATATATTTGGCTTAATAATGCTAGTGATACTGTTGGTATTGACGGGTTGTCAAACCTTGCCAACACAACCGCACTTGGCCAAAAGCCGGTATTTAAGTCAGCAAAGTCGCCAAGCTGGCATTAATCTCACCCATAATACCGACTTAATCACGCATATTAGCCGCACCAAAAATCCTGACCCTACGAACTTATCCGGCTATTATCCGCTCCTTGCCAGTAATGATGCGTTTGCCTCACGCAGTATTTTGACCTCACTTAGTCAGCATACCATTGATATTCAATATTATATTTGGCATAACGATACCGCGGGTCAGTTGATGCTTAAGGACTTGTACCAAGCGGCTGAACGTGGCGTAAAGGTACGTTTACTGCTTGATGATTTAGCTACTAACCCTGCATTAGATCAGCAGTTATTGGCGTTTGCCCAACATCCGAATGTCGCAGTGCGTCTCATCAATCCAAAAGTCGTCCGCAATCTCACGCCAGCAAATTTTGTGTTGGCGTTACCGCGTTACCAACGGCGTATGCACAATAAAAGCATGACCTTTGACCATCAATTATCCATTATCGGCGGGCGTAATATTGGCGATGAATATTTACGCAGTGATAAAGAAAATGAGTTTTCTGACCTAGACGTGTTGTTAGCAGGCAAGGTAATCAAGCCGATACAAGACAGTTTTGAGCAATATTGGCAAAGTCCACTCTCGTATGATATTGAGCGCTTGGTCACCGCTGCCCATAACCCTGCAAAAAACCAAACCGATGAACCTTTTTTACAGACATTGGATAAAATCTCGACCAGTGCGCTTGACGGTCGAATTAGCAAAAGCTCCCAACTGTACCAAGCCGCCAGTGGCGCCGTGATTGACCAAAAGCTACTCAATAAACGGGTAAATTTTCGCTGGGTACCCATTACCTTTGTTGTCGATGATGTCACCAAGTTACAGCAACAAGACGCCCGTGACAGTCGATTGGTGCATCAAGTACGCCGTATTGTGGGCACGCCAAAGCGCCAATTTACGATTATCTCCTCGTACTTTGTACCGACTGCACTGGGTGTTGCCGAGCTGACCAAACTAGCGCAAGATGGTGTGCAGATTAATGTGTTGACTAATTCATTCGATGCCACGGATGTGCCCATCGTCCACTCAGGCTATAGCGAAACGCGCACAGCGTTACTACAATCAGGTATTAACTTGTATGAGTTAAAATCCACCGCTCACCCAGATTTACGTCACAAAAAACATCGTCTATCGCGCAGCAAGGTGAGTACCAGCTTGCACACCAAGGCCTTTGCCGTCGATGACCGCGTGGCATTTATCGGCTCATACAATGTCGATCCACGCTCCGCCAATATCAATACGGAGCTTGGGGTGCTGATTTTTGATAAACAATTGGTACAAGGCATGCACCAGTCGTTTGATGACGCGATGCTCAATGTCAGCTACCAAGTGAGACTAGACCCACAAGGCAAGCTACAATGGCATACCCAAACGCCTGAAGGCACACCGACACAGCTAAATAAAGAGCCCAAATTGTCTTGGATTAATGGATTATGGGTCAAGATTTTCTCAGCATTACCGATTACGTCTTTGTTATAAATTAAACCAATCATGGAAGACTTTTTTTGCGTAAAATGTGACGAATTGGTTACAAAAACACCACATTAAAAACCCACGCTAACCATTTGATTTACTTATAGTATGCGTGTTCAATCCAGTAATTTATCAGCATATGCGTGTTATGATTTAATCCGATAATGCTAGAATAAGGCCGCTAATGTTTTTAGCGGTCATTTGTCTTTATAACGGCTATTGACGTTGTTAAAAAATCTGTATTCATAATATCGCGTTAGCAAAATGCCTCGTAATCAGGGACGTTACAAATACAGGTTTTAAGATTCTAAAGTTCTAAGACTCTATGATGACGTTAATTCTTTCTAAAAATAGTGAGCACCATGCCATTTTTTAATGAGTCATCCGAAGAACTACGCACATTAAGCGGTTTTGAAAAAAACATTATTGCGTTGACAGTCCTCGGTGGTTTTTTTGCTTGTTTTGACTTTACCGTCTATTTCTTTTTCAGTGATGCCATTAATAAGGCATTCTTCCCCAATGCTAGTAATAACTGGTTGCAATCAACCGGTTTTATCCTGTTACTGATAATCGGCTATGTGTCAAGGCCATTGGGCGGTATTATCATGGCGGATTTCGGTGATAGACTGGGTCGTCGTAAGGTGCTGTTGATAAGCTTGATGACCCTAGCCTTTTCAACCTTACTGATTGCATTACTACCCACTTACGACCAAATCGGCATAACCGCAGTTGTATTATTGCTCATCTTACGCGTGATACAAGGATTTGGCTTTGGTGCTGAAGTGCCCGCTTCTTGGGTGTACTTGGCTGAACATATGCCAAGGCGCCATATTGGCTTAGCATTGGGTACGCTGGTTAGTATGTTTGTATTATCAACGCTATTGGCTAATGTATTGTCGAATCTGTTGTCTTCAATGCTCACACCGAAGGAGCTTGAGTCTTATGGTTGGCGTATTCCATTTATCCTAGGTGCGCTTGGTACGTTTTTTTCAATTGCGCTACGCTATCGAATGCGTGAAACCCCAACTTGGCTGATGGCAAAGCGTAAGCAGCTATTGGTGGCGAAAACCCCACTGCGTCTAGCCTTTGCCCAAAATCGCTATGGCATGTTGATGACATTTGCCTTGTCATGGTTCACCTCAAGTATTTTTATCATTGTGCTATTGATTATCCCTGAGTTGGCGTTACGTTATTTTGATGCACCGACTAATCTCATGGCATTTTCCAATGGTATGGGTATCTTTTTTGCTGCCTTGGGTGCGGTGATTTTTGGTTATTTGGCGGATCGGTTTAATGCTGGTAAAGTGTTTTTTATTGGTTGTATTTTGCTAGCTGCCAGTAGTTGGCTATTTTTTACGACGTTAAAAAATTCGAATGAATTATTACTATTAACATATGCCATCATGGGCTTTTTCGCGGGCATCATTGGCATCATTCCTAGTATTTGTGTTCGATTATTTCCGGTTGGTGTGCGTATGAGTGGCGTTGCTTTTTGCTATAATGTAGCGTATGCGATTACTGGTGCGTTGACGCCGTATTTACTGAATTATTTTTCGACCAAAGTAAGTTATACCGCCTTGTTGTATACAGTGTTTTTATGTATTTTAGGCGCAATTTTGGGCGTGCTGATTACCAATTTACATGGGTTATATCGTTTGGAAAAACGTCGTCATGATTTAGTCACCGAACATTAAGTTAAAAACCGCTCACATCGTAACCCTTGTATCGTAACCCTTGTTTTGTTGCATTATCACATTGCTATTAGGATTTACTCATGACCATACCTCAATCAATCATGCATAACAAGCGCTTATCGACCGCGCCAATGATTGATTGGAGTACCCGTGAGTATCTGACGTTCGCTCGATTGTTCAATCCACATAGTTATTTATATACTGAGATGATTAGTACCTCGGCACTGCTATATGGCGATACCGACTATCATCTACGCTATTATCCCAATGAACACCCTGTGGTGTTGCAGCTTGGCGGGTCACACCCTGATGAGTTGGCACAGTGTGCTAAGCTTGGCCAAGATTATGGCTATGATGAAGTTAACCTGAATGTCGGCTGCCCTTCAGACCGC
This sequence comes from uncultured Moraxella sp., assembly GCA_937975585.1. Classification (GTDB taxonomy): domain Bacteria; phylum Pseudomonadota; class Gammaproteobacteria; order Pseudomonadales; family Moraxellaceae; genus Faucicola. Next base: position 20,360 of record CALJUC010000308.1, read on the forward strand.
GTCCAACATTACAAAATCGGTGCTTGCCTAATGGCTGAACCGAAGCTTGTTGCCGATATCGTCCGTACGATGCGTGAAGCCGTCACCATTCCTATCACGGTTAAACATCGCATTGGTATTGATAACTTTGATAGTTATGAATTTATGCATGATTTTGTCGCAAATATCGTTGAGGCAGGCTGTCAGCATATCATTGTCCATGCACGCATTGCTTGGTTACAAGGTCTAAGCCCAAAGCAAAACCGCGAAATCCCGCCGCTACGTTATGACGATGTGTATCGACTAAAGCAGGAGTTCCCTGAAGTATTTGTCGAGATCAATGGCGGTATTACCACGGTGGCGCAGATGCGCGAGCATTTACAGCAGGTCGATGGGGTCATGATTGGCCGTGAAGCGTATCACAACCCGTATATTTTGGCCGAGGCCAGTGAGTTATGGGGCGAAACGCCAGTACCACGCGAACAGATTTTTTATCAATTACTAGAACTACTGGCGCAGTTTGAGCAAGAAGGTCTGCCATTGACCGTGGTCATGCGACATTATTTGGGCTTGTTTCAAGGGTTAACAGGTAGTCGCAAATGGCGCCAAGCCTTGAGTGGGCAAAAATCCATTAGCATCGCACAAGTCAAAGCAGCCGGTGAAGCGGTACTGGCACAAAATGGTTTGACGCTTGATTAACATTATCGGTATATAAATAAAAAGCCAGTGATATGACTGGCTTTTTATTTAGTGACTCATATTAACGTATTGCCACATCGCTAACCCATTATTGAGGATATGTAGCACAATCGGCAGATACAGTGAACCTGAAATATAACGCGCATAGCTAAATAACATTGCCAATAACACAATCGAAACCAACTCGACCCAACCATACTGAAAATGAATCAAGGCAAAAATCACGCTAGTCAAGACACTAGCGCCCCAAACGCCAAGCTTTGATTGGGACAAGCCTGTCCAGATAAAGCCGCGAAAAATCACTTCCTCATAAATTGGCGCGATAATCACCATCGCCACCGCCAACAACCAAAACGGTTGCGCCGTTAATGCCAACTCATCCAAAAACACCATCGGGTCGCGGTCTAACCAAATACTAATGGTATTGATAACCACGTTCAGCAATAACAGCAACACAACGCAGCCAAACAACTGTGACCATTTAAAGGCGCGTAACGCCAAGTAATCGCTAACACGGTTACCCTGCATGCGTATCAGTAACCATGCCACACCAACCACCAATATCAAGGCCATCATCACAGCAAGCGCGGTTACCGTGCCATGACTACTCCCTTGGAGTATCTTATCGCCAAAGCTTAAGCCTTGCGTTTCTGGTAGCAGCCAAGGCGTTGCTATACCCACCCCGACTAACTGCCCAACAAAAAACGCAGACAATAGCACCACGCTTTGCCATAAGGTAGTCACCAAGGTCGGCGGATGGCTCAATACTGGCTGTAAGCTATTCGCGCTAGGTGATGGCAGCATTACTGTAGACGCTCAGTGTTGTTAGCTTGATTTGTCAACTGGCTACCCATCTGTTTAGATAAGCTTTCGCCCATGCCCTGCCCGATTTGACTGGCAAAACGGCCAAATACACTTTTGAAAGGGTCTTCTGGGGTATAGCTTACTGAGCTATCGAGTTTTAGTTGACGCTCAAGCGCCATCATACCGCCTTTTTTATCGGCCAAACCGAGATTAATCGCTTGTTCACCACTCCAGAACAACCCTGAAAATACTTGATTGGCTTCTGGATTTTTTAAGCGATTACCACGGCCTTGTTTGACGGCATTGATAAAATGCGCGTGAGTGTTATCAAGCACGCCTTGTACGTGGGCACGCTCAAAGTCTGTTAATGGGCGCGACATACTCAAAATATCCTTGTGCTCACCCGCAGTCATGGTGCCGTCTTTGACCCCCATTTTATCCATCAAGCCTTGGATATTATAACTTGGCATGATAACACCGATAGAGCCGACCAAACTTGAGGGATTAACCCAAATCTCATCAGCCGCTGAGGCAATATAATAAGCCCCCGATGCACCCATGTCTTCAATCACGGCGTACAGTTTTTTGTTGGGGTGCGTTTTACGCAGGTCAGTCATGGTCTGCCAGATTTCATCGGATTGTACCGGTGAGCCACCAGGTGAGTTAATGCGTAACGCGACCGCTTCGGCCTGCTCATTCTCAAACGCCTCGGTCAATGCTTCGCTAATGGCCTCGCTATTGGTATCCGTATCTATACCAATCGTACCTTTGATGTCCACGACAGCCAAGTGCGGCTTACTCCTATTGATATCAGCGACGGTTTTTCCGGTCGTTGGGCTACAGCCTTTTGCAAGCAAGGTACCAAACAAAATAATATAGCCAAAGGTTAATAGCTTAAAAAAAATGTTCCAACGTCTGGCGCGGCGCTGCTCAGTAATACTGGCGAGCAAGGTCTTTTCGATAAGGCGCCATTCTTGACCGCTAGGGGCGGCTTGCTGTGCTGGATACATTGAGGGCTGTGGCTCACGAGGGCCGTTATTCGGGGTAGGACGATTGGGATCGGGTGGCCAATTATCGGACATGAAAATTCCTTACAACAATAATAAAAATAGTCTTATAAATTCAGTTTGATACTGCTTTCAATTCGTAGAACTTAGCAAAGCTTGCTGTACGGGTGGTACTATCTGCGCGCATTTTTCTGGTATTAATATGAATTTATTGGACTATGACAATCACAAATAACAGATATTGTGGTTAATTTTTAATAATCTAGGGCAATAACTCAACAAAGCTATAATAAGGCTATTACTACCAAATTACAATTCATTGACCGGTGAATGATGGTCGCTGTTTCGTATCACTGAGCGTATAACGCAATGGACCGACTTGATGCGCTTCGGTGATGGTCAATGCCTTGTTGGCTTGGCCAAGTTTGCGCTCAAGTTGTGACAGTTGAAAACGGTTACTTTCACTCAGTCGTTGGTAATCCCATCGCCCCGTTAGGCTATGAATTTGATTAGGGCTTGTCTGCATCAGCCAAGTGTTATCAAGTGGCAATGCATAAGGTGCGACAAGTTGCTGAATAGGCATCACTTGGCAAAGCTGTGTCGCCATTTGCATCGGCAAGGCATCGCGGCCTGCTGCAATGACGGTTTGATAGGTGGTATCCGCTTGCTGCCCGATTTGAATAAAACAAGTCTGAGCCGCTAATTTATCCGCCTGCGTTAACTGCTCAGATGGTAAGTTCAATGTCCAACCCGTTAGCGCGCTGAGGGTTAGACCTTGCTCAGTCCATTGCTGTCCCAGTTGGCAAGGTTTGGCACTGATATAGGGGTAAGTGACGTTTTGACCGTGACTATCTTGCATTGGCTGAACCGGGTCAAACCCTGCTTGCCAATATTGCTTGATCGGCACACTCGCTGCTAACCGTTGAATCATGTCATGACTGGTAATGCTGGGTGTTTGACTAATCACACCCGTTAATCGGCCGATATGTTGACTGGCCAGTAGCGGATAAACACTGTCATTAAGTAAGCTCGCGACCAGTGACGCATCGTTGATGACCGGTGTGGATTGGTTTTTTTTAAATGGGTTTTTACCGTTGCTGGGTTGTTTGGGCAATAAATTGCGATTGTCAGATAAGATCAGCCACGCATTGTCGCCTTTTACCAAAAGCGCAATACCAAATTGGGCATGATTTAACACGGTCAGTTGTGGCGCTTGCTCTGTTGATTGATGACGCGCGATCGGTATGGCAATCGTGGCTAACAGTAATGGCAAAACCACCAATCTAGGCAATACCCCACGACTCAATAACAGCAGTATCACAACCGCTAATAATACTAATTGATTGGCTGCCATCGTCAAAAATACTGGCTTGGCAAAGCCGCTATTGAGCAACGCGGCCAAACCGGCATGAAAAACGTTTAACACCCCAACCAACAATGACCATAAAGGTGCGCTGAGCCAATATCCTACACCGGGCATAAGTGATAATAGCCCAGCGGCAATATTGATAGGTACGACGACCAAACCCAATAGCGGTACAGCGATTAGATTAACCAACATACCGATTAGCGACACCTGACCAAAAAACCATACCACCACAGGCATCATCAGCACAAATAGCCATAGTTGCAGCCAAAGTAATGACTTCACCGCTTGCCACAGGTGTGTTAGCAGATTTATTGGTAAATACGCTCTAGACTGCCACTCACTAGCGTCAACACTGTGCTGTTCACTAAACCTTAGTAACAAACCCACCGCGACAAAGGATAGCCAAAATCCCGCTTGCAACACCGCTGTACTGTCTAGCCAAATCATTAATAGCCCAATCCAAGCCAGCAATCGATATGGGTTGGTCGTGATAAGCCATTGTGTTGCCAATGTCACTAATAGCAATAGCCAAAAGGTACGCTGAGCCGGTAATTCAAAGCCCACCAGTAATGCATATATCCCTGCCACGACCACGCTCACCCATAGCATTAGCAAGCGACTGGGTATGCGCAATAACAATGTTGGGTAGCACCGTTTGACCAGTTCCAATAGCGCAAGGGCAACGATACTTGCCAGTAATGTCACATGTGGGCCAGAAATCGCCAATAAATGGCTAATACCCGTTACCTGATATAATTGTTTAATGTCAGCATTCATCAAGGCTTTATCGCCCGTCAAAAGCCCTAATAAAATGGCATGGCTAGCGATAGTTTGTTTGGCAGATTGCTCATCGGTACTGGCCGTATGGCTAAGCGAATTTTTTAGGTGGCTCAATACATGTTGGCGCAGTTGCCAACGCTGTTCTTCGATGATTTGAACAATTTTTTGGCGTAGTGTGGTAGTAAGCACATTACCCATGCTATCTGCGTCTATCTCGACAAGCTGTGCCGTTGCTTGGATATCGCGCTGACGCAGCCATAAAGCGGTATCAAATCCAAGACTAACCGCCTGTGCGTTGGTTGGCAATGACTGGTATTGGGGTTGTTCAATCGGTGTAAGTTCAAGTTTAACGGCTAGCTGTTGTCCAGGACGCAGTTGATTGAGCGTGGTTTGCCATTCTGGATGGTCACCCATATTGGCACTCACCCACACATTGATTGGCAGTTGGCCGAGGAATTTATCGGATGTTAGTGAGTCGCCATTTTCAGCATCGCTAGGGATAATTTGCCACACTTGACGGCTATTGGTACTGCCTAACTGAATAGACTTATCGGTAAGTAATAACGTATCAGCAACGCTATCACTGATTTGTGCCGGGGTAATGGTAACATCAAGCGTGACTGGCTGCTTTAACAGGCGTGATTGGTAATCATAATAATCGAGTAAGCCATGCGTTAGACTGGCCGTCAGCGTCAAACCTGATAAAAGTAAATATACCACTAACCGAATAGCTAAGCCCAATGGGTTTCGGTTTGGCTGTGAACAACGACGCGAATGATATCGCGAACGCCACCACACACTCACAAGCATTATGACTACGGCAGCACTGCTAGCGCACTGCAGCCATATTAAGCTATCAAGCTGCCCGGCAAAAAACTGGCTAAATGATAAAAAAGTTGGATGCGTCACCACAGCATTTGCAGCGAAAAATCCAATCACACTGCTCACTAGCAACACCCACAACATGGTGATTCCTTAACCGATTTTTTATATAGAGTTTGATAAAACGATAATGACAGTTGCACTAACGACTTATATTAAACAATATTTATCGATTTTTTGGCGCATTCTTATCAAATCTTCATGTTACTACAATAACGCTTGGCTATTCTAGCAAGAATAAAATAAAATCGACTTACTTTACACATGGATTTTATAAAAAGGCCAAATTGTTTGATGTCTAAAACGAATGTCGTGTCATATCGATGGTTAAATTGGCTGCGTTACTTATTAATGCTAGTGGGTAGCTTACTTGTCTTAGATACCTTGGTGCTATTAGGCTTATCGAAGTTTACCCTTGGTATCATGTTGCCATTATTCGTTGGAGGGATTTTTCTGATTCAGGGGTTAGGTTGGCAAAAAATCCATCACTATCTGACGGCACATCCTTGGCAAAAACGCCTATGGCAAATTGGTTGGTTGCTGTTTATCCTATGGTTGCTTTCATTGGTTGCGTTTTTTTACTATTTGGCTCAGCGTCAAAACACCGAAGACTTAAGCCAACCGGTCGCGGCTATTATTGTTTTAGGTTCTGGTTTTAAAGATGGTAAACCAACCGCTACACTTGCCAGTCGTTTAGACAGTGCGGCAATGCTGGCAAAAACGCAGCAGCAGGCCTTGATTGTCTTAACCGGTGGTATTGGTTTGACAGAAACGGTCAGCGAAGCCCAAGTGATGTCAAATTATCTAGTCAATCAACATGACTTACCGCGTACCCGTATGGCACTTGAGGACAAAAGTACCAGCACCGAGCTCAACCTAGCCAACAGCCAGCCGATTTTACAAACTCATGGTATCTCGCTATCCGCCCCTATTGCGGTGGTGACCAGTGACTTTCACACCATGCGCGCCGGCTTAATCGCCAAAAAACAAGGCTACCAACAGGTGATAACTGTGGGTAGCCCGACGCCTTTGATGACGCGCTATAACAACTGGGCGCGTGAGTATTTTGCTTTGGCAGGTAGTTGGGCATTGGGTGAGTTTTAACTGATGAAACTAACGCTTACTGGCTAAAATCGACCCAAACGCCATTTTGCATGGCCAATTGTTTATCGGCCATACTGGCTAATTGTCGGTCATGGGTGACCATTAATAGCGCGGTTCCAAAGTCGGCTTGCAGCTCTGACAGAATTTCAAACACGGCTTGCGCGTTGGCATAGTCTAAGTTACCAGTTGGCTCATCGGCCAATACCAATGATGGCTGGGTCACCAACGCACGGGCAATGGCAACACGTTGACGTTCACCACCGGATAACTCACCAGGACGATGGGTCAAGCGATGTCCTAAACCGACTTTTTTGAGCAAATCAACCGCACGGTCGCGCGCTTCGTTAATCGGCACTTCATCACGCATCAGTAATGGCATGGCGACATTCTCAATCGCGGTAAATTCTGCCAGTAAATGGTGAAACTGATAAATAAAGCCCAAGTATTTATTACGCAAGTTGCCGCGTTGGGTTTCATTGAGATTATTAATCAATTCCCCATGAAGCCAAACCTCACCCGAGGTCGGCACATCAAGCCCGCCCAAGATATGTAGTAAGGTGCTTTTGCCCGAGCCACTGGTACCGACAATGGCAATGCGCTCACCGGCATTCACCGTGATATCAAGGCCATTGAGTACCGTGGTGCTGTTTTTACCATCTTGGTAGACTTTGGTAATATTTTTTGCAGTTAAAATAGCGCTATTAACCGCAGTGTTATTGGCGTTTTCGCTCATTCGTTTACCTGTTATCTCAATCTTTTTTTATCACTATACCGTTGGCAGTCCTGTCAATTATTCATAACGCAAGGTCTGCGCCGGTTGAATACTCGCTGCACGGCGTGCCGGATAAATCGTTGCCAAAAAGCTAATCACTAACGAGGCTGACACAATCAATGCCACATCTTGCCACTCAAGTTGTGATGGTAAATAATTGACAAAGTACGCGTCAAACAAGTGTAAACCCAACATATTATTGATACCACCGACCACGCTACTCACAGTTAGCGCCATAATCACGCCCAAAATCGTACCCGACACAGTACCAATCACACCGATAAACAAGCCTTGTACCATAAACACTTGGGTAATTAGCTTTGGCGAGGCACCAAAGGTCTTTAAAATCGCGATATCGGCTTTTTTATCCGTAACTAGCATCACCAATGACGACACGATATTAAACGCGGCCACCAAGATAATCAAAAACAGCAACAAGCCGACCATGGCTTTTTCCATTTGGATCGCACCAAATAGATTGCCATGCGTTGATGTCCAGTCACTCGGCATCAGTAGCGCAGGTTGTAAACTCGCGGCTTGTTTGGCAACTTGTGGTGCAGCGAACAGGTCTTTGAGCTTCATACGAATACCCTGCGCCCCATCCGGTAGGCGTAATAATTTCGCCGCATCATTCATTGGGATAAACGCCATTACTGTATTGACCTCAGGGCTAATGTCATACACGCCTGCCACCGTAAAACGCTTAAAGCGTGGAATCACGCCCGCCGGAGAAGGAGAGGCTTCCGGTAGAACCAAAGTCACCATATCACCGACCGTCACGCCCAATGATTCAGACATGTGCTTGCCAATCACAATATTAAATTGCCCCGGCTGTAGCTTATCCACACTACCGGCTAGCATATGCTGGTGGATAATCGACACTTTTTTCTCATAGTTTGGTTCAATACCCGTGATCATAATCCCTGCCACTTGGCCATTGGCGGTCAGCATACCTTGTAATTGGATAAAAGGCGCAACCGACTCCACTTGTGGATTTTTGCTAATATCCTTCGCCAACGCTTGCCAATTCGGGATAATCTCATTGGCCGTCACGGTCGCTTGTGGCACCATGCCCAAAATCCGCGTCTTTAACTCACGGTCAAAGCCATTCATGACTGATAGCACGGTAATCAATACCGCGACACCCAAGGTCAGCCCAATCATCGAAATTAAAGAAATAAATGAGATAAACCGATTACTGCGCTCCGCACGCGTATAACGCAATCCCAAAAACAACGCTAAAGGTCGAAACATTGCACGTTCCTAATTATTACAGTTATTATTTATTCAAATTATCAGGCAGCAAGCCCTCAAAACAGCGTAGTTTGACACACTTTTGCCGTTTATTGGCAAAAAAAATTGTACCAATTTGCGTACAAAATCTCGCACAAACCTTACCCTACAGCAGGAAATATTCCAAACAAATACTATTTTGGGATGAAAAAAATTTGTCTATCCCCATTAAGAGATTAGCTAACCAATTCGGTTGAATAAATTGCCACAAGTTTCGGCTAGATAGTATGAGAAAAATATGGGTATTTAATTTAACCCCTATCTAATGCTTGTGGCACTTTATTGATAACTATTTTAAGTGTATCACTGATACAGGGTACACCATTAACAACCACCATCGATGTCAAGTCGGTTTTCACGAGGATGTCTGTATGACCCAGCCACACCCCGCTCAGTCTCAGCAAATTCACCAACAATATCCGCATAGCCCAGATACTATTCCGCTGAACTGCGACCAAGCTGTTGGCCATGCTGACCATTGGTCATGCTTTACCCAAAATATCGCTGTTGACGTGCCTAATTGGCTACAATCCCATATCGACGAAGCGACTATTCCGACACCACTCGGCCGTCGTGACAATGCACCGACTCATATCTTATTGTCGGGTAATCAACCCATTCATCTTAATCAAATTATTGCCTTGGATGAAAACCGCAAACCACAGCGTTTTTTAAATGCCTATCCCTGCGTCAATAGCCCATATGGTCAATGGGCAACGATTGAAACGATTTACCAATGTCCCGAACAAGTTGAAGCGATTTTACGCTTAAAAACCGATGACGGTACGATTTTATATGCCTTTGACCAGTTCTATGCGATTAACCAACCATTCTATGAGCGTGACAAACGTTATTATGTCAATCTTAGCGCATTTGCCTATGAGGTGAGCCTGAGCAACCGTTCAGAGGTGATTGTGGTTGATGAACCGGATGCCATTCGTTATCACCGCGCCTTTAATGATATCTTGTCAAAAAATAACAATGTTGCACCGGTTGACTTAGAAGCACAAATTGCCAAATGGGAACCCACCCCTGAAGATTTGCCCCTTGAGCCGATTGAGATTAATGTTGGTCATATGTGTGCCTACTTATTTGGCGATACCATAGGACAGCAAGATGAAGCATGGTGCCAGGGTCAAGTATTGGGTAAACAATCCACGACCTTTAATGGCATTGAGTTTGAGTTATTAGATGTGGCTATCTTGCGTGAAAGTTTGGATAATCCCGTGGTCATCCGCATGGCCATCAATCAAAATGCTATTGCTGAGCCTATTAATGTCAATGACTATATCCAAGCCAATATTTGGCTACAAGGCACAATTTTTGTAGAAAACCAAGCCACTACTAGCTAGTTAATTCTCTATATTTACTAAGACATTTCAAAAAGCCAATGCATGCCCAACCGCTGCATTGGCTTTTTTGCCATAAAAATGTAACAAATTATGAATAATCGCTAAATAATTCCATTAGATAGTTGCGAGTGATGAATTTTTATACTAATGTAAACCTGTTGTCATTGTTGTAATTATTTTTGAGACGCACTGAGTTAACGATTTTTTGACCCAATATTGTTGTATTTGCTTTAGAATGGGAATGAAGCCCATGGCTCGCCAGTCAAACACCTCTACCTCGCTAGCGGCATTTTGTCGATTGCCCCTTGTATCCATGTACGTCGCCTATGCCCCTAAATACTTAATTAATTTAGCAGCATTGACGTTTTTTCCTTTGACGAAATCTTATAGACAGCTTCCGTACTTACCCTACGCGGGGCTATCTTCACTAACCGCGTTACTCACGTCCCAAACAAAAAATCACCGCTATCAGCAGTTGCTGGCGATGATTTTTTTTATCTTAGGCGTACTGGTTATGGCAAAATTCAGTCATCTATTATCTGTATAAATTTAATAAGAAAAGAATTTCGCCAATATCCTCGTTTCGACCGAATACTATTGGCTTGGTTTCTGCAAGTTTACACTTCGGTCATTGCCAAGATATCTTTGAATAATTGCTTTTGCTCTGGTGTGGCGCTCGCAGTTTGGATTGACATTAACTGTCCCATATCACCATCAACACGGATTTTACCGGCCATAAAGGCTTCCATGGCACGATTCATATCACGCTCTAAGAAAACCGCTTTTAGTGTATCAGCATCCAAGCTTAGTGTGGTCAACGCACCATCTTTGCTGCCTTGGTGAAGTGTACCGTCATAAAAACTTGCGCTTACCGTTTCGCCAGTGGCTTCAGTCACGTGTAAGTTAATGCTAATATTTTTGATAGCGGGTGATAAGTGTAAGTCACCTGCATTTGCGGTTAACGTATTCACTTGATTAAACCAATCTTGGGTTAAAAACTTTGCCATAAATTACCTATGTATTTTGTTTGTCTAAAGGGTGAACTTCGGCATATTACCGATTTTTGGCGACTTTGACAATGGTGTTAAAAACACAATTAGTTCAGGTTATTTGCGAGTTTTACCACTAAGTATCTGCTTTGTAAAAATCCCATACAAATTTCATGGTATTTTTTACATTTCATATTATAATGGTTAGTGGATAATTTTTTTTGCGCTATAGACATTACATTAGATGATATTTAGCAAAGATTAAGTTACAATACCGAGATTAACAATTACGGTTATAATTCGGTTAAGAAGTCGGAGTTGATGCCGTTATCACGCTTATTCATGATGAATAAGCTTGCCAGCCATCGCTAGCCTAGTGTACAAATTAGCGCGTTTGACCTGATGAGAAACTTGGCATCCTAGGCGCAAATCTTAGGCATAACTAGGCATGAACTTGTTGATAATATAAGCTGTAAAGGAAATCATCGAATGAATTTACAAAACACAGCGATACCGACTACCGATGATTATGAAATCAATGTGATCAAGTTGTTTTCAATCATGGCGGTGGTATACGGTATTATCGGTATGACAGTCGGGGTGTTTATTGCATCGCAATTAGCATGGCCTGCACTGAACTTTGGTATTCCTTGGCTAACCTTTAGCCATTTGCGTCCGCTGCACACCAATGCGGTGATTTTCGCATTCGGCGGCTCTGCTTTGTTTGCCACCTCTTATTACATCGTGCAACGCACCTGTAAAACCCGTTTGTTTGCGCCATACTTGGCTTGGTTTACCTTCTGGGGCTGGAACCTAGTCATTGTCGCAGCAATCATTACCCTACCATTGGGCTTGACGTCAACTAAAGAGTACGCTGAGCTTGAATGGCCAATTGATATCTTGATTGCCGTGGTTTGGGTATCTTATGCGATTGTATTCTTTGGTACCTTGATTAAACGCAAAACCTCACACATCTATGTGGCGAACTGGTTCTTTGCTGCGTTTATTGTGACCATTGCACTATTACACATCGTTAACAGCATGGCAGTACCTTTGAGCTTCTGGAAATCTTACTCACTGTACAGTGGCGCTACTGACGCGATGGTACAATGGTGGTACGGCCACAATGCGGTTGGTTTCTATTTGACAGCAGCGTTCTTAGGTATGATGTACTACTTCGTGCCTGTACAAATTGGTCGCCCTGTTTACTCATATCGCTTGTCAATCATCCACTTCTGGGCGTTAATCACGTCTTATATGTGGGCAGGTGGTCACCATCTACACTACTCAGCATTACCAGACTGGACCCAGTCTTTAGGTATGGTGTTCTCGCTAATCTTATTTGCGCCATCATGGGGTGGTATGATTAACGGTGTCTTAACCTTATCTGGTAGCTGGGACAAATTACGTACTGACCCAATTATCCGTTTCTTGATTGTGGCCTTGTCATTCTATGCAATGTCAACTTTCGAAGGCCCAATGATGTCAATCAAGACCGTTAACGCCTTGTCACATAACACTGACTGGACTGTTGGCCACGTACACTCAGGCGCATTAGGCTGGGTTGGTATGATTACCGTTGGTTCATTGTATGTCTTGATTCCACGTCTATGGAAAAAAGAGAAAATGTACTCAATCGACTTGATCACTGCTCACTTCTGGTTAGCAACTGCAGGTACGATTTTCTACATCGTTTCTATGTGGATCTCAGGTATCGGTCAAGGTATGATGTGGCGTGCGACTAACCCAGATGGTACTTTGGTATACAGCTTCGTTGATACGGTATTGTTCTCTCACTTCCCATATATTGGCCGTGCATTTGGTGGCTTGTTGTATGTTTCAGGTATGTTTGTCATGGCGTATAACGTATACAAAACCATTAAGTCACCTGCGGTTCAACATAATGTGGTATTAGAGCCAACACCAGGCATCGATACTGCAACAACTAAGGTTTAAGGAGACGCTGAATCATGAAGCTGAATCATGAAATTATTGAGAAAAATACCGGCCTCCTTCTGCTTTTGATTGTAATCTCTATTAGCTTTGCAACTTTGGTTGAGATTGTGCCACTGATTTTTACTAAGCAAGTCAACCAACCGCTACCTAACATGAAGCCTTGGACTGCGCTTGAGTTAGAAGGACGTGATATTTATATTCGTGAAGGTTGTCACGTTTGTCATACCCAAATGGTTCGTCCATTGCGTGCAGAGGTAGAACGTTACGGACCTTACTCACGTGCGGCTGAATCAGCGTGGGATCACCCATTCCTATGGGGTTCAAAACGTACTGGTCCTGACCTAGCGCGTGTTGGTGGCCGTTACTCAGATGATTGGCAACGTGAGCACTTAATCAGCCCACAAGCCTTGGTACCTGAATCAGTGATGCCGCCATTCCCATGGCTTGCTAAAAACAACGTCAATGGTGAACAAGTTCAAGCAAAAATGCGCTTATTCCGTGACCACTTCGGTGTACCATATAGTGACGCAGATATTGCAGCAGCACCTGATGCGGTAGCTGGTAAAACCGAATTGGATGCCGTTGTTGCTTACTTACAACAGCTTGGTACTGCCATGCAAGGTCAACGCTAATGTTAGCAACATTGCATAGCATTGCGACCGTGGCAGCGTTTATTGCCTTTATTGCGATTGTTTGGTGGGCCTACTCACCAAAGAATCGTAAACGATTTGAAGAAGATGCAAAGCTTGCGTTAGAAGATGACTTAACCGTCACACAACGCAATAAGGATAAAAAATGAGCCTATTTTGGAGTATTTGGGTTACCATTTTATCGCTAGGCTGTTGGCTATGGATTCTGTATTGGTTGGTCGGCACCTTAGGTTACCGTCCAGTAATCAGCGATGATGGCACGACAGGTCACGAATATGATGGTATTCAGGAGTATGACCGTCCCCTACCCAAGTGGTGGTTGGTGATTTTCTTTGGCACAATGGTATGGGGTATCTTATATTTAGCCCTATTCCCATCAATCATGCCAGAGCGTTGGGCAGGTATTACCACTGTTAAGGTTGATGGCCAAGATGTTCCTTGGACAAGTGCTAATGAGTTAGCGAGTGACCTTGAACGCAACAATGCCGTATTTATCAAAACATTTAACGATAAAATCTTGCAAGATGCTGCGGTAACCTCACAAATTGCAAGCTTAACAAAGCTACAAGCCCAGCAAGCTAAAAATGCTGAGCCTGATGCCGCATTGAAAGGTGAAATTGATAAACAAATCACAGCTTTATCACCTGCTGTGATAAAACTATCGCAAAATCCAAATGCGATTAAAATTGGTCAGCGCTTATTCTTACAGAACTGTTCAGTATGTCACGGTTCACAAGCCCGTGGTGCAACAGGTTATCCAAACCTAACCGATAATGATTGGATTTATGGCGGTACACCTGAAAAAATCTTATTGACCCTTGAACATGGTCGTGTAGGTGGTATGCCAGCGTGGAAAGCACAAATTGGTGAAGATGGTGTTCGGGCAGCGGCTGAGTACGTATTATCATTATCAACTGAACATGGTTCAAAAAATAATGGCTCGCTCGACAAAACCTTAGTTACTCAAGGTAAAGCTATCTTTGATAGCAACTGTGCAGTGTGTCACGGTGCTAACGCTAAGGGTAACCATGACGTGGGCGCGCCCAACCTAACCGATAACACTTGGTTATATGGCGGCGACCGCGAGACTGTACGTACTACCCTACGTAATGGTCGTGCTGGTGTGATGCCACATTGGGATACCAAGTT
>CALJUC010000309.1 GCA_937975585.1 uncultured Moraxella sp.
CTGCTTACATTAGCTATGTGGATAATGGTGATGTCATCGTATATGACCATACCATCGTGCCAGACGCGATTGGCGGGCGCGGCATTGCAGGGGCGTTAACCAAGCACGCGCTAGACTATGCCCGCAAGCAAGGTAAAAAAGTAATGCCAGCCTGCTCGTATGTGGCAAGCTACCTGCAAAACCACCCCGAATACAATGACTTAAAAATACAATGATTCAAAAGCTTAAAATTTTATAAATAGGTCAATACGCCTATAAAAAAACCACATAAGTTAATGTGGTTTTTTTATAGTTAGGGTTTGCTGATTATTTTTTCTTGGTAGGCCCAAGTAGCATACCCATTTGACGACCTTCAACTTTCGGTTGTTGTTCAACATTGGCAACGTCGGTCGTATCGGCAATGACTTTTTCAAGCTGCTGCAAGCCAATTTGTTGGTGAGCCATCTCTCGACCACGGAAGCGAATGGTGACTTTGACTTTGTCTTGGTCTTCCAAAAACTCACGGATTTTACGAAGTTTGACTTGATAGTCGGCTTCTTCCGTACCAGGACGCAATTTGATTTCTTTAAGCTGCGTTTGTTTTTGGTTCTTTTTGGCTTCTTTGGCTTTTTGTTTTTGGTCGTACAGATATTTTCTGTAGTCCATCACTTTGGCAACAGGAGGCTGAGCGTCTGGTACTATCTCGACCAAATCCAACTCAGCATCACGGGCGGCCTGCAAAGCCGTTTTTATATCCACAACACCAACTTGTTCGCCGTCTTCTTTGACTAAGCGTACCTCTTTGGCACGAATTTCCTCGTTGATGTTTAATCGGTTTGAACTCTTAATAATACATACTCCTACGCTGTTTGTTCGGTAAGTCGCCCTTTTTGGGCAACCGCTTGGTTAATTAAGTCAATTAACGCTTCGACGCTCATCACGCCCAAGTTTTGGCCTTCACGTGTGCGCACGTTGACTTGGCCAGATTCGACTTCTTTGTCACCCAGTACCACCATATATGGGATACGTTCTAGGGTGCGTTCACGGATTTTAAAGCCAATTTTTTCGTTACGCAAGTCGGTAATGACACGTAGACCGGCATCGCTTAGTTGTTTGGCAACGTTTTCACAGGCTTCAGCTTGTGCGTCGGTAATGTTCATTACGACCACTTGTTGTGGGGCTAGCCAAGCTGGCATCCAACCTGCGTAATGCTCGATAAGCATACCCAAGAAACGCTCAAATGAGCCCAAGATTGCACGGTGTAACATCACAGGCACTTCACGTTCGCCTTTTTCATTGACGAATTCCGCACCTAGGCGTTCTGGCATATTGAAATCTACTTGAATAGTACCACATTGCCAAACACGACCCAAACAGTCTTTTAAGCTAAATTCGATTTTTGGGCCGTAGAATGCACCTTCTCCCGGTAGATATTGCCAATCAAGACCGGCACTGTCTAACGCATCGGCTAAGGCTTTTTCTGAAATATCCCATACTTCATCACTACCCACACGTTTTTCTGGACGGGTAGAAAGTTTCATCTGGATATCGTTAAAACCAAAATCATCGTATACGGCTAAGGTTAGCTTGATGAAGTCAGCGACTTCTTGCTGGATTTGGTCTTGGCTACAGAAGATATGGGCATCGTCTTGGACAAAGCCGCGAACACGCATCAAGCCATGCAATGAGCCTGATGGTTCATTACGATGACATGAGCCAAACTCTGCCAAACGTAATGGCAAATCACGGTAAGATTTCAAGCCTTGATTGAATACTTGAATGTGACAAGGGCAGTTCATTGGTTTGATGGCGAAGTCACGGCTTTCTGACGCGGTGGTAAACATGTTAGTCGCATAGTTACCCCAGTGACCTGATTTTTCCCAAAGACTACGGTCAACGACTTGCGGTGTTTTGATTTCTTGATAGCCGTTGTCTTTTTGAACTTTACGCATGTACTGTTCAAGAATTTGGTAAATTGTCCAACCATTGGCGTGCCAGAACACCATACCCGGTGCTTCTTCTTGCATATGGAACAAGTCTAAGGCTTTGCCGATTTTACGGTGGTCACGTTTTTCCGCTTCTTCGATACGTTGGATATAGGCTTTTAGCTCTTTTTTATCTGCCCAAGCGGTACCGTAGATACGTTGTAACTGTTCGTTTTTGGCATCACCGCGCCAGTAAGCACCGCTCATTTTGGTGAGTTTAAACGCTTTTAGGAAGCGGGTGTTTGGTACGTGTGGACCACGGCACATGTCAATGTATTCTTGGTGATAGTACAAGCCCATTTGTTTTTCGTCGGGCATGTCTTCGACCAAGCGAATTTTGTAGTCTTCGCCACGTTGTTTGAAGATAGCTAGAACTTCATCACGTGGGGTGACTTTTTTAATAACGTCATAATCTTGGTCGATTAGTTGGGTCATACGTGCTTCGATTTTTGCCATATCCTCTGGCGTAAATGGACGCTCGCTGTAGATATCGTAATAAAAGCCATCTTCAATGACTGGCCCGATAACCATCTTAACCTCTGGGTACAATTGCTTGACCGCGTGCCCCAATAAGTGAGCACAAGAGTGGCGAATGATTTCCACGCCCTCGAAGTCTTTTGGCGTGATGATTTGGACAGTGGCGTCTTCGGTGATTGGATCGCACGCATCGACAAGTTTGCCGTTAACACGACCTGCTACTGTGGCTTTGGCAAGACCTGCACCGATACTTTGTGCCACTTCCATGACGGTGGTGGTGCCGTCAAATTGTTTGATATCGCCGTTGGGTAAAGTAATTGCTACCATGATGTTTCCTAGATTTTTTCCGTTGGCAGTGATGTTCGCTACTATCGAACATATAACCGCTAGAGTGGGGGTTGGTGAAACCAAGTTCATTATAATGGGGACAAAATTACGTGGTATCAACCATTGGGCTATCTACCAGTCGTTTTATCACCTTTTTAGAAAATTATCCAGTATAGCAAATGTCAAGCGCCATGCCAATAAATGCCCCCGTAAAGCATTCCGGATTGAAGCTAACAGCTAGGCGATTAACTATGCGTTAAGTTAACGGCGCATTTACACAGGATAAAATTCGCACACTACAACCCACCTTATAAAACTGGCTATAATGGTAAAATCGAAAAACTAAAATAAGGATAATAAATGGCGATTGATTTTTCTCATACGTTAATTGTGGCGGTTTCAGCGACGGCATTGTTTGATTTGGCGGAATCGGAAAATTACTTTGTAGAGTTACAACAGACCGATCCCGACAATGCGGTACAGCGCTTTCACGAATATATGTATGAGCGTGAAAATGAACCCCTCAACACGGGTACAGGTTATCCATTGATTCGTGCGCTACTCAATCTAAACCGATACCAAGCCCAAAGTGCGCATCCTGAGTCCCCTATTGTTGAGGTAGTCATTATGTCAAAAAGCACACCCGATACAGGAATTCGGGTACTAAATGCGCTGCGCTCGCATGGCTTGCCAATTACGCGCTCAGCATTTACCTCGGGGGAGCCAGTCGCCGATTATGTCGCGGATTTTAATGTTGATCTGTTTTTGACCACCAATCATATTGACGCCCAAAATGTCACTGATAAAAATGTCTGTGCTTGTGCGATTTTGGATGCGCCACCCATTGATATGACGGAGCTTGATACCGAGCAATTACGCATTGCCTTCGATGGGGATGCGGTCTTATTTGATGAAGCAGGGGAATTATTGTCACAGACTAAAGGGTTAAAGGCGTTTCACGACTATGAAGCTAAGATGAGTGACACGCCAATGAATAAAGGCCCATATGCGGATTTTTTGATTAAACTTTCAAAGCTGCAAAAACGCTTACCAATTACGGTACAAAAAGCCCCGATTCAGATTGCGCTAGTGACCGCGCGTAATGCACCGGCGGATTTACGTGCGATTAAAACCTTGCGCGAGTGGGGTGTTGGGGTGGATTTGGCGTTCTTTTTGGGCGGGCTGGATAAGACCCATGTGCTACAAACTTTTGCACCACATATTTTCTTTGATGACTCCATCAAAAACTACGACGCTGCCAAAAATGTCGTGCCGTCCGGCTTGGTGCCATATAACTCAAGCTCCAAACTGTATGTGATACCGGCCAAAGCTGAGCCAAGTACAATAGAAGTCGAAACTACAACGCTCACGCCAGCTTCAACCTCTCATCCATAAAACGCTATTTTTAACCACTTTAATGACCGATAAAAAATACCGCCTTATAAGAAGGCGGTATTTGTGTTGTAACTGCGAGTTAAGATTAGTGGTCAGATGCTTTAGAGGCACCGATACCAGTCAATGAACGTACATACTGTGCATCATAGCCAGCACGGTCAAGCGCAGCACGTGGTGAGTTGTCAGTGATTGATACAATCCAAGATACGATGAAAGTAATAGGCATACTGAACAATGCAACGTTTTTGTATGGGAATGCAGGGGTCTTATTGTGCATTACATCAACCCAAACCGCAGGGCCTAATATGATTAACAATACCGCCATGAATAGACCAGCAAAGCCACCGATTACCGCACCGCGAGTGGTCAAGCCTTTCCAGAACATCGCCAAGAATAGAATTGGGAAGTTTGCTGAAGCGGCTACCGCGAATACCAAGCTCGCAATAAACGCAAGGTTTTGGTTTTCGAAGATAATACCCAATACCATTGAAAGCACACTTAGTACAACAACGGTGATTTTTGAAGCGCGCATTTCGTCAGCAGGGTTCGCTTGGCCTTTTTTGATGACACTAGCGTACAAGTCATGACTTACTGCTGAAGCACCTGATAAGGTCAAGCCTGCAACAACCGCCAAGATAGTTGCGAATGCTACCGCAGAGATAAAGCCTAGGAATAAGTTACCACCAACTGCATGAGACAAGTGAATCGCTGCCATGTTTGCACCACCAATTAACGCTTGGGTGCTGACGCCATCTTTAACAATGGTTTCATAATATTCTGGGTGTTTGGCTAGGATAATGATTGCACCTAAACCAATCAGAATGATTAAGAAGAATACGTATGAGATACAGCTTGCCGCAATCAACACTGACTTACGTGCTTGTTTCGCATCTGGCACAGTAAAGAAGCGCATTAATACGTGCGGTAAACCTGCGGTACCAAACAATAGGCCAAGACCTAGAGAGATAGATTCGATTGGGTTGTTAACCAATTTACCTGGTGACAAAATCGCTTCATGCTTAGCGTGAGCCGCTACAGCTTCTTTGAATAGGGTATCGAAACTGAAGCCTACTGAGTACATGACCATACCGGCCATGAAAGTTGCGCCTGACATCAATAGAATAGCCTTGATAATCTGTACCCAAGTGGTTGCAAGCATACCACCGAACAGTACATAAATCATCATTAGGATACCAACAGTCATGACGGCATACATATAGTCTAAGCCAAACAATAACTGAATAAGTTTACCCGCACCGACCATCTGAGCAATTAGGTATAGTGATACAACGACCAAGGTACCTGATGCTGCAAAAATACGCACTGGGGTTTGAGAAAAGCGATATGATGCGACGTCAGCAAAGGTAAATTGTCCCAAGTTACGTAGACGTTCAGCAATCAAGAATAGAATAATTGGCCAGCCAATCAAGAACGCCAAGGTATAGATCATACCGTCATAACCAACGGAAAAGACCATACTTGATAGACCTAGGAAAGTAACTGCCGACATATAGTCACCGGCAATCGCAATACCGTTTTTGGTACCAGAGATACCGCCACCCGCTGTATAGAAATCCGTGGTGGTTTTATTTTGTTTTGATGCCCAAAAAGTAATCCCCAATGTCGCCACAACGAACATCAAGAACATAATAATCGCTGAAATATTCAGCGGTTGTTTCTTAACTTCACCGTCTAATGCGCCCGCTGCCCAAGCAGGAACATGAGCCATCAAACCCAATAGCGTCAAGCTTGCGGCAGTTGATACCTTACCGACACGCTTGGCAATGCTTGTATACTGTTGTTGTAACATCCCACCCTCCGTGGTGTAAAAAATCTAAAAAATGATAAATACCCAGTATATAACCGAACACTATCCTTGTGCGGTTATAGTGAACCTGCATTAATTTTATCGATTACTTTGCGAGTAACGGTATCAAACTCACCATTTGCTTTACTCACATAAACCCAAGTAATCGCGGGTACAAATATCATAATAGCGATGACAATATAAAAACCGATTGGGGTCATTGAGCCAGCGCTGACAGGCGCGGCAAACATTTCTTTATCAAAACCCACCAATAGTAGATAGCCGAACCAGACAATCAAAACCATAACCGTAAAGATCATACCTAGGCCAGTTTTTTTCTTGGCCATGCTTTGAAAATCGGGATCATTCATGATCCGTTGTACTTGTGCCTCATCCATGATAACGCTCCTTATCATATTAGTTAATAAAACTTGGATGAAGATGAAATACGATGCGTTGGGAGAGAAAATAGACATTTTTGAGGTTTGTCTAGATAGGTAACGCAGCTCCTTTGCGCATGATGACTGTGTGCGTTTTGTCTATAGTTTAAAACGATACAGTTTATATCACCTTCCTGGTGTACTATTATTAAATGAAATTCACGAAAAAATCCACCATTATTTGAACAAATTATGCGTCAGATACAAAAATTTTTGTTACATATTGTTTATATTCAGCAACAAAAAATGTTTTTAGAAACAATAATAAACATTTCAGTATAAAATAACAGTGAATAAGCAGGCTCTTGGACCAAAGTCAGGCTTGGTGACAGCGCCACGATGAGCTATCAGACGCAATTAGCCACTTGCTAATCAACGAGTGCGAATCTCGTATTGGATTATTGGATGGGCTGCATGGGTAAAAAGTAGTGCAGATAGATAGCAAGCTAGACAATCCCAAGGTAAACAAGCTAGCTTGCCACGTAACTCAACCCCCCAGTGGCTGAGTCGCGTATCCGTTGAACATTGTATTGTACGGTGAACATTGTATCGTTCAGTAGAGACTATCGGCTTTGCAAAGCCGCAAGTACCGTGTTGTGGGTAAACTGGTAGCCTTGGTCAAGTAAATGCGTTGGTCTAACTGTTTGACCGTTAATCAGCAGTGTCGCCATTTCCCCAAACAGGGTTTTTAGTACGAAGGCGGGCATGGGGGCAACAGTTGGGCGATGTAACCATTCACCCATCGCATGGGTAAACTCAAGGTTGGTCACCGGTGTGGGTGCCGTTAGGTTATAAACGTCACTGATTGGTTGGTTCGTTGCTAAGCGCTTGAGAATAAACCGCACCGCACCGACCCAGTCATCCCGACTAATCCAACTCATGATTTGTGCACCATCCGCTAGCTTACCGCCGAGCCCCAAGTTAAATGGGCTAATCAGACGCCCAACCATACCACCATCCGGCGCAATCACCACGCCAGTCCGCACGATACTAACTGGTACGCCAAAGTTGTTGGCGGTTTTGGCAAGGGTTTCCCATTGCTGACACAACGCATGTTGAAATTCTTCACGTGCTTGGCTGGTTTCATCAAGTACGATATGGTGTTCGGCACTGGTGTACGCACCATACCAACCGATCGCAGAACCACTAATCAATAGCTTGGGCTTGGTGCTCACACGCGCGATATAATCAATCAACGCTTGGGTTGGTGTGAGTCGACTATCGAGTAAGGCTTGTTTACGTGACGCTGTCCAACGGCTATCGGCAATCCCTGCACCCGCTAGATTAATGAGTACATCAAAGGTTTGGGTCGTTGTGCGAAGGTCATCGTAAGTGATAACCGCGACATTTGCAGGCGCATTGGTGGTCGCTTGCCGTGACACCCAAGTGATATATACAGCGGTATCATCAACTGGGTGACGAATCAGTGACTGAGTGAGTGCTGAACCTAAAAAACCTGAACCGCCTGTGATAAGAATCTGCATGGTAAATTATCCTGTTAGTTAAAGCTATTGGGTTGCTGCTGGTCAGTATTGGCTAAAAGTAAGCGCTTTAAGACATTCACTAGGGATAAAACCTAACGCTCAATCTGGGTAACACATAAGGATAAAAAAGATAAATAGGGTCGGTAATGATGATTGGCATGGCAGTGGTCGGCAGTGAGCCACTAAAAACGTCGGGTTTAACTGCACAAATGTTACCGACACTTATCAAGATAAAGTCATATAAGATATTTGTTAGGCTATCGGTTTTAATGAGATTTGTAAACTGCTATACCATGTAAACTTTGCCTTTTTTTGGCAAAATTTATTACTATGACAAACGGCTATTAACAATCGCAAGATTAACAACGAGATAGCCGATGTCCCACCACAAAGATAGGGATGATATCTTTTACAACACTAAGGAATAATAATGAGCATGACTGCACCCACCTATGAAAAAGTGATTTATCGTATCGAAAACGGTGTCGCTACCATTAGCTTAAACGACCCTGCCTCGCTCAATGCGCTCGATAGCGTGATGAAAGGTGAATTACTACAAGCGCTAGAGTTTGCTGAATATGATACTCAAGCTAAAGTTATCGTGTTGACGGGTGAGGGTAAGGGCTTTAGTAGTGGCGGCGATATCCGTGAAATGCTAGGCAGTACCGAAAATACCGCTGCGGTGATTAATATGGCGCGTGGCTTGACCACCGGTGTCGGTGATATCAGTCGTAAGATTCGCAAAATCAGCAAACCTGTCATTGCGCGTATCAATGGTGCGTGTGCGGGCGCGGGCATGAATATCGCTTTGGCATGTGATTTTCGTGTGGCGGTGGACAGTGCCAAGTTCTTACAAGCATTTGTGAATATTGGCTTGGTGCCGGATGCGGGCGGGATTTATCTGTTGACGCAGTTAATTGGTGCCGCTAAGGCCACTGAATTGGTGATGCTAGGTGAGCAACTTACCGCGCAAAAAGCCATGGATTTGGGGTTAATCAATGCGTTGGTAAGCGCTGATGAGTTGGATGCGGCGGTACAAAAATTGACCAATCGTCTGACTTATTTGCCCGCCTTATCTTTGGCAGCGATGAAGCAATCGATTAACCAAATCGCGTATGCAGGACTTGATAGCGCGATTGACCAAGAAGTCATGTACCAAATCCAAATGGCGCAAACTCAAGACTTTAAAGAGGGTGTCACCGCCTTTATGCAAAAACGTGCTGCCAACTTTACTGGTCAATAATTATTTGTTGTAAGAAAAAAAGCCCAGACAGCATCAGGTGTGTGGGCTTTTTGTGTGGCTGTAATGTGATAAAGACAACTTTGTACTTACAGCTTCGTGGTGGTAATTTTGTGACTAGGCATTTTGCACTTTTTATAAATTCTTATAATGGCCGAAGTCGTAGCGAATCTTGTCATTACGTAACTCACCGATAAAAAAGCGGTACAGATTGGCATGTAGGTATTTGATACCGGTTTTCACAAACCCATCTTGCTGTAGGCGGCGTGGGTCAAAGCGAAAACTGATGGGTAACATACGAAATGTCGCCAGTTTTTTGGCGCGATTCACATAATCGCAGTCTTCACACAGCTTAATCGTCTCATCAAAGCCATGAAGTAACTGGTGGGCATGGCGCGTGGAAAAAATACACGCGCCGACCGCTGTGGGCGAGAAAAACTGGGTCATAAAAATCCCGGTATTAAATAGCTTGTACCCCAAGCGATAGTGTAGCGGTAGACCTTGGGCATTCATATACACGCCCGCCACGTCGGCAGGTTTTTGGTTGAGTTGTTCGACCGCTTTGACCAAAAAATCACTATCCAAACGTACATCGGCATCCAAGAACAACAGCCTTTCATGGCTTGCTAAGCTTGCACCGGTATTGCGCCCAAGACTAACGCCACGCTTTGGCATAACATGAACCGTGAGTTTAGGTAGTTTATCCATAAACGTTTGGGCGATAGTGGAGGTGTTATCGTCACTGTTTGAATCGACCAAAACCACTTCAAAATTGCGATAGCGTTGTGCTGACAAGTCTTGTAATAAATTACCAATGCGTTTGGCTTCATTCAAGGTAATCACAATCACGCTAATCGCTGGTTGGCTGATAGATAGCTGTTTGGTAGAAAGGGACATAGGGTGTTAACCAGTTATTGATGTCCCCTTATCATAAAGCGCGATTGTGACGATTTGGTGTAACGCATAGGGATAACATATTAGGGCACAATCGCTTGGTAAACTTCGCGGTGAGCGTTAGGCATCCGGTGGGGTGTTGTCATCCTTACGTGTAGCGGCAGTTGAGGATTGATTGATACGAGTGCGTTGTATGCCACGCTCAGCACGCCACTTGTCTAACCATCGGGTAAATAAGCGCCATAACCACCATACCAGTATCGCGCCCAAGATAAATGACCAAAACTGGCTAATCAATAACAAAAATTCGACAAAATACAGCCAACCGGCTTTTAGGTTATCCATAGTCGTGGTAAGAAGTTGGTCGACTGCTCATTACGCATTTTGCCATCGATATCTTCAATCACTTGTTCACGGATTTTTTCGGGTTGGCTAAACGTTAACGCAATACTACTTAGGGCAAGGGCATCTTGTAACCCTTGACGCTCAAGGTCAGCATACAGTTGCTGTTGCCGTGCCAGTGCCGTTTGGTCGGCCACATTAATATTACCAGTTTGGGTGGTTTTGTCAGCGCGTTGGGTGGCCAGTTGTTCGGCTTTTAACGCGGCAATTTGCGCTTCGACTTGGGCTTTTTGCAGCTCTAGCGTTACATCTTTGGCGTTAAATTGACTGTGGTCCAAAAAGGCAATATATTGTTGGAGTTGCTGTAGAAAACTGGTAACTTGCGCCTTTGGAACCCGCACTAGCATAGTGGTTTGGCGCGTATAACTGGTCAGTTGTTTGAGTTGATAATTGCCAATGCTAAACTGATTGGTGTTGCTATCACTGTTACTAATTTCGCTATTGGTGATATAGCTGCCATGTTTTAAGGTGAGTTGCTCGATTTGGTTGACCGTTTGCTGCACGTCTTGAGCTTGGAAACTGGCATTCGCGGTGACTAACAGCTTTTTATTGGCAAGAGCAGGGTTGTCGGTCTCTTGGGTGGTGATGGCACTGCCCAAGGTCAGGTTATCGCCAGTTTGGCTAGCGGTACTCTCAGTATCGCTTTTTGCCTGAGCGGTTGCCATACTGCTGGCATCAGCACCTGCGGCGGTACTGGCAGCCATCTCGCCACTTGCAGGGGCGGGTTCGATAGCCGTGCTTTGTTCTGGGCGTTTGCTACAGCCGGTAAGCAGTAATGCTGTTACACTGATTGCTAAGAGTTTTTTGTGCCAAGTGTTTGTCATTAAAAGCATGACGATTCCTTTTGAGAAGCGACGCATAATAGATATAAGCAAAATTTGATTGATTATAAAAGATGGGTTAAGTAAACATTTGTACGTAATATTGATTTGTGGGATGGCTTATGTGTATTACCGCTATTGGGTGGCAGTTATTTGACGAGATGCCTTTGCTGATTTTGTCCAATCGGGATGAGTTTATCGACCGGCCAACTTTGCCACTGTATGAATGGCAAGGCGTTCATCAAGGTGTCATTGCCGGACAAGATGCGCAAGCGGGTGGGACTTGGTTAGGCGTTCACCCTCAAAGCGGTCGTTGGGGGATTTTGCTCAATTACCGTAAGATTGACAGACACAACCCCCGACCGACATTTACCACCACGCGTGGCGAGATTGTGGTGGATTTTTTATTAGGGGGTTTATCACCCTTGGCGTTTGCCCGTCAGTTAGAGGTGATGGCCTATGATGGGTTTAATCTGGTCATCGGTGACCGTCACCAAGCGGTAATGCTGAACAATCGTGGTCATGGGATTGAGGTACTGGCCAATGGTTTGTATGTGTTATCCAACGGTGAGCCCAATGATGCTTGGTTTAAGACTGAGCGGTTGCGCGGGCGTGTTCGTCAAGAGGTATTACCGCTGGTGGCTGAGCAAATCGCTGATATGAAGATGACAGATGAACAGCAAGCCACTCAACTTCCAACACAACTGTCAAATCAGCTGTTAAATAGCCAAGCCGATTGGCAAACAGCCGCCTTTGCTGTCTTGACCGATACCGTGCAAGCGCCCGTTGAACAGTTGCCACCGACCGGTCTATCACCGGATGCTGAAATGGCATTATCCTCGATTTTTATCCCAACGGCGCGTTTGCAAGGTGTATTTTCGCATGGCTACGGTACGGGCATTAGTAGTGTGGTCGCCATGACTAAGCAGCATGTTAGCATCGTTGAAAAACAGCACTTTACCAATCGCCAACGCCAGATTTTATGCGAATTCACACACTAGACCTTGAGGGTTATACTGATATTGATAATGCCTATTCATCAATGGGCTAAAAACGGTACTTAAACCAACAAAGTGGTAAAGATAATCGCATCGAGTCGGGGTTTTTTTGTTAAAATAACCATCCGCTTTTGAGAGTGGGTGGTTTTTTTATGTACCTCACAAGTTAGGTGCTTGGTTGATTAACGGCTTGTTAAGTCCTATTGAGTTGCGCTCATGTCTATCTCTGTTGTAACCGAAAAATCCTCGAATGAAGAAAAAACATCCAATGGCATCCAGTCGTTAGAGATTGGCATTGATGTGCTAAATGTGCTGATTGACAATAGACAACCGATGATGCTCAAAGAAATTGGTGAGCGTCTTAGTATGCACCCTGCCAAGGTGCATCGGTATTTGGTTAGCTTAATTCGCAAAAACTATGCCCAGCAATACAGCGATGGTCGCTATGGCGTGGGGGACTACCTTAAACGCTTGCGATTGCCGCCAATCAAACCCTTGGAAGTGGTACAACGTTTGGTGAATGATATTCAACAACAATATGTTGGCAATATCCAAGTTTGCCGTTGGCTGGATGAAGCGCCGGTGGTGATACAGTCCTTTGAAACCAGTCAACCAATTCAGATTATCACCCAAATTGGTTCGCGTATGCCGTTACTCAGCTCAGCCACAGGGCGGTTGTTTGC
Organism: uncultured Moraxella sp.; assembly: GCA_937975585.1. Taxonomy (GTDB): domain Bacteria; phylum Pseudomonadota; class Gammaproteobacteria; order Pseudomonadales; family Moraxellaceae; genus Faucicola. Next base: position 12,933 of record CALJUC010000309.1, read on the forward strand.
CAGTTACCAATCGGCAAGCCAGATTCGTCCGTTATTAGATAAACAGTGGTCAACCACCTTGGCGGTTAAATCAGTCCCAGCTAACTGGGCAGCGTTTGAAGTATTGCAAAAACAGATTGTCGCCCAAGGTTATGCCACCGTGATTGGCGAGTTGTTGATGGGTATCAATGCGATTAGCCTACCGTTATTTAATGAGTTTGGTATGATTGAATACTCGGTGACCTTAATCGGCTTACAAACCGATTTGCCAAGTGAGCAGTTAGATGAGATTGCCGAACACTTATTACAACTGCGTCAAGCGATTACGGGGTAAGCGCTAGGGTAGCCGCTAATAGCCAACAAACCATTATTTAAAAACGACAAGCGCCAATATGATATTGGCCCTTATCCTATCGTGCGTTATCCAACACGAATGTTCGCTGGCTTTGGCAGCACCCATACCGGTTAATACACCTAGCACTATCAAAACTATGCCAAATTTAGATAAGGCGTGATGTGACAGGGATATAAATACGTGAGGGAAAGGTATTAATCTTGTTGGTACAGTGCCATTAATGCACTATCTAACGCGGCAAAATCCAATACCAAGGTATTGTCTAAGAAAATAATCTCGATGCGATTATCGACTTGTGGCTCACTTGCCAATATATCCAAAGAATCTGGGGTAAAGTTTAAGGTCTGCCAATTTTGATTGGTATTGACCACGCTTTTGATACGTTGCCAATTCGGCAATGCCATGAGCCAGTCCATTAAGGCAATCATATCCACTTGCCAGTCAGGCGGCAGTCGCCAGCCCATGACTTGATAATTGGCTTGTTGGTCATGATAGCGAAACGGTAATTCAGGGTTGGTATTCTCAGGCTCACTTGCGGCCGTATTGATACCGCGGTTAAGCATTGACGTACCACGCGTCACTAGGCTAACTTGGCGATAGTGCTGACGTTGGCTTAACACCTGACTGGGCTTTGCCAATATAGCCTGTAATTCATTTGCAAAAATATCATCAAAGCGATTACTTGATTGCCAAAGGATGGTCGCGCTAGGATTCATCGCATTTAACCAAGCCGTTAAATCAGCAATTTCGCTTTGTATTAATTCATTAAAGCGATTCACCACGACCACATCACAAAAACGCACATGAGCTTGATAGCCGTCATGGTCACGGTAGCGTGGCTGTTGCCATTGCTTGGCGTTTAAGATACTCACAGCAGATTTTAGCGATAATGCCGTTTGCCAATGTGGCTCGGCCAGCTGGCTGAGTAACTCTTGGGGGTGCGCCATGCCGGTTGGCTCAATCCATAATCTATCAGGGTGATTATCGGCAAGTAGGCGGGCGAGGGCAATTTGTAGCGGTAATTGACTGGTACAGCAAATACAGCCACCGCTAACTTGACGAATCGCTAACGGACTTTCATCATCAGTCTTATATAGGGCTTCGTCAATTCCAATTTGACCGACTTCATTGACCAAAATCGCCCATTTTTGCCCTTGTTGCATATTTGCGATACAAGCATTGATAAAACTGGTTTTACCAGCGCCTAAAAATCCTGTGATTAAATGTGTAGAAGTATTTTGAATAAGCGGTGTCATGGGTCTTTCGTTGAATCGTATTTTGAGGGAATAAAATTATCAGGTTTATCGCGTGAAAAAGCGGTTTTGTCATTTTAATCAAGGCATGTGCTTACAAAGTAAAAACCCAATGCGATAGGCACTGGGTAATACACACTGGGTTTTTTGGTGATTAAGATAGAATATTAAAAATTAGCTCTCAGCCCCATCTGGCACAAACACATAACCCACGCCCCATACAGTTTGGATATAACGGGCTTGTGATGGGTTATCTTCAATTAAGCGACGTAAGCGCGATACTTGCACATCGATTGAACGTTCCATCGCACCCCATTCGCGGCCACGGGCTAGGTTCATTAGTTTATCGCGAGTCAATGGCTCACGCGGGTGTTGTACCAAAGCTTTTAATACCGAGAATTCACCAGTCGTTAAGGTCACTACATTGCCATCACGTTTTAGCGTGCGGGTTGATAAATCCAATGTCCATGAACCAAACTCAACCACTTCCATCTGTTGGCTTGGGGCGCCTGGTAACTCGCGGCTTTGACGGCGTAATACCGCTTTGATACGCGCAAGCAATTCTTTTGGGTTAAACGGTTTTGGCAAATAATCGTCGGCACCCGCTTCAAGACCGGCAATACGGTCAGCGTCTGAGCCTTTGGCGGTCAGCATAATGATTGGAATATCTGAGTTTTCGGTGCGTAAGCGTTTGCAGATGCTGATACCATCTTCATTTGGTAACATCAAATCAAGCACGATAAGCGAAAACAACTCGCGTTGCATCAACTTATCCATCTGTGCGCCATCATGTGCAGTACGCACAACAAACCCATCATCTTCCAAGAAGCGTTGTAATAAGGCACGTAGACGCGCATCGTCATCGACGACTAAGATACGTTGGCTGATATCGCCATGCGTGGCAGGTACCGAGCTGTCGGTTGCGTGAATGTCAATATCGCTTGGATTAGTCGTGAGTGGTTGTTCTAATGTCGGACTGGTGGTCTCATTGTTCATCGTTGGTTTCCTTAATTAAGTGGTTGCCGCAAGCAACTGGTAAGGTGACACAAAGGCGACGGTCACAAATTATAAGCTATACTCGCATTATGAAAGTCTAAGCGCGTGATGGTCAAGCATTTTAGCAAATTCTTGTAACAATTTTGCCAAACCACTGTGACAGTGACAACCCTTATCAATCGTTATATGGTTAAATGTTGCGTTTATCGGCTATTAAATCAAATATTGCGCCTGACTGCTGTAGTGATTTTGCTAAGAAGGATTGGTGTCATCACTGCTAAAGGCTCATGGTATGTTTGGGATAGACCTAGATAAATTTTACTAGAAAAATTTTTACTAAATAGCTAGGTTTTAACTTACGCATTGGTAATAACAAACCAAAAATCCTGTCAAGAAACTATATTTTAATCATAAAAAATTTAGTTATTGTCCAAAAAACAAGCTTTTACCTATCTTAAACGCCTGTGTTACATAAACAATCTGCCAAAATACACGTTTTCCTAGTATCTTTTTATAGCGTTTTGCTATAATGCCGTATCTTTGCCTGAGCCTAGTAGCCACTAGCGATTGGGTGTTATTCTTTGATATTAAGCTGTGATGACGACCGTTATGACCAACAATAATACTTTAACGCCAGCGGTGCTTTCTGACTCTGAGCAACAAGCCATTTACCAAAAACTGGCGAGTGAACTGGGGTTGACCCTTCGTCAAGTAACCGCCTTTGTTAAACTATACGACGACGGGGCGACGATTCCGTTTATCGCGCGCTATCGTAAAGAACAGACCCAAGGTCTTGATGACGTTCAACTACGTGCCTTAGAAAAATCACTTAATTATGAACGTGATATGGCAAGCCGCCGTGGCAAAATTATCGAATTATTGACCTCACAAGGTAAGCTGACCGATGAATTGGCCGAGCGTATTGCCAATGCTGACTCAAAACTTGCCTTAGAAGATATCTACCTACCTTATCGCCCACGCCGCCGTTCATTGGCAAGTCAAGCACGCGAAGCCGGTCTTGAGCCAATCGCCCTTGCTATCCTAAATGACCAAGTTGTACCAGAAGCGACTTTAGCTAACTACCAAGCCCCAGCCCCAACCACCAACGAACAAGGCGAAACCGAAGAATCTGCCTTTGCGGATACAGAAAAACAACTGGCCGGTATCGGCGCGATTATTATCGACGAGTGGACACAAGATTTAGACTTACTTGACAAACTGCGCACAGGCTTTGGCAAAACTGCCCAAGTACATAGCGTATTGGTGAGTGAAGAAAAACGCGAAGTTGGCGAAAAATACAAAGATTACTTTGACCATAGCGAAAGCTTGGCAAGATTGCCAAACCATCGCTTACTGGCTATGTTACGCGGCCGCCAAGATAATGTACTAGCGATTCAAATTGAGGGCGAAGATGCGCCATTTATGGAGCAAATCGAACGTCAATTTGGCTTAACTGATGTTCAACCGACTGAGCGCCAAAGCTTTTTACAAGGCCTTGCCAAAAAATTATGGCAAGACAAATGGCGTCCACATATCGAACATCGTCTATTGACCGAAAAACGCCTAGCGGCTGAAGCGGCGGCGATTGATGTATTTGCCAATAACTTACAACATCTATTAATGGCAGCGCCAGCGGGTCAACGCGTGATTTTGGGTGTGGATCCGGGTATCCGTCACGGCGTGAAAATGGCCGTGGTTGATAGCCTAGGTCATGTCGCCAAAAACGCCAATGGTGACTATGCCACCGCAACCGTTTATCCCTTTGCCCCTGATAATAAAGTCGATGAAGCCAAAGCCGTGATTTTAGGCTTGTTACAAGATCATCAGGTCAACTTGATTGCAATTGGTAATGGTACAGCTAGTCGCGAAACGGACGCGCTTATCAAAGAAGTGTTGGCACAAAACACCGATGTTCGTGCAGTACCGGTGGTCGTCAATGAATCAGGCGCTTCAGTGTATTCAGCCAGTGAATTGGCAAGCCAAGAACTCAACGAACTTGATGTATCGATTCGTGGTGCGGTGTCAATCGCCCGTCGTCTACAAGACCCATTGTCAGAGTTGGTCAAAGTTGATCCGAAAGCGATTGGTGTCGGTCAGTACCAACACGATGTGAACCAAACCCAACTGGCTGATAGCTTAGATAAAGTTACCCAAGACTGCGTGAACGCTGTCGGTGTCGATGTCAATACTGCAAGTCCTGCGATTTTGGCACACATTGCCGGTCTAAATACCAATGTCGCGCAGCAAATCGTGAACTATCGTAACGAACATGGTGCGTTTGCCAACCGTGAACAACTCAAAAATGTCCCACGTCTAGGTGCTAAGACTTTTGAACAAGCAGCGGGTTTCTTGCGTATTCGTGGCGGTGATGAGCCACTTGATGCGACAGGCTTACACCCAGAAAACTATGCGTTGGTCAAAACTTGGCTTGAGCAAACTGGCACTGCATTAGCCGATGTGATTGGTAATGAAAGCGTGTTAAATGGCTTAGATACCAGTGCATTAACCGCCGCAAATGATGAGGCATTGTCAGACGAGCAAGCCACTATCAAAGCGGTTGCTATCAAGCAAGAGTTGGCCAAACCATCACACGACCCACGTCCTGCCTTCAAAACGGCCCAATTCCGTGATGACGTGAATAGTATTGGCGACTTAGAATTAGGGATGGAGCTTGAAGGTGTTGTCACTAACGTTACTAGCTTTGGTGCATTTGTTGATGTTGGTGTTCATCAAGATGGCTTGGTACATATCTCACAAATGGGTAATGCCTTTATCGCTGACCCACTGAACCATGTCAAGCCGGGCGATATCGTCAAAGTGCGCGTGATTAGCCTAGATGTGGATCGTAAGCGTATTGGCTTTAGCATGAAATCTGAGCAAGCGGCTCAATCAGCCACTACAAAAGCCGATACCAAGTCTGAGGTAAAAACTGAGCCATCAGCCAAACCAGAGCGCCGTAACGGCCAAGCCAAAAACGACAATGACGTGAAAAAATCACGCCCAGCGAAGTCGAATGGTGCTAAGCCCACACGCAGCAAACCTGAGCGTGCCGCTGATAAACCTGAAAAAATCGGTAGCTTAGGGGCATTGCTAGCGCAAGCAGGTTTAAAAAAATCTCAATAAATTAAAATCACTCAATGATAGTTTCCCATAACGTCAGCAGACTGATGTTATGGGTTTATTTATTTATAACTGACCTTCAATAAGTTGATTATCTTTTCCTAGAACGCTTGCTGTTTGAGCTTAAGTGTGACTAATCGTTATGCGCGCAACCTCGATTGCATTTTTTAACGCTACTCGTCCCCGTACTTATCCGCTAGCCATTGCGGGTGTATTGGTTGGCAATGCCTTAGCTTTCTCCAAGATTGGTAACTTCAATTCGCATAATTGGCTAATATTTGCGCTCACGCTATGGGTGGCGTTAGGATTGCAAATCCTATCAAATTTAGCCAATGACTATGGCGATGGTATCAAAGGCACGGACAACCATCGCCTTGACCGTCAAATCGCACAGCGACGACTGAGTCCAACGATTCTGAAATATATGATATTTACTTGGTCAGGGATAGTCTTTATCTCTGGCGTCATATTATGTTGGGTGGCGTTTAACACTTATTTAGAACGTTTAAGCTTTATTGGACTGGGGATAGTAGCGATTATTGCCGCTATCACTTACACCATGGGTAAATGCCCCTACGGTTACCATGCCAAAGGCGAGATTGCTGTATTTACGTTTTTTGGTTTACTTAATGTCTTAGGCAGTGTCTATCTACAAACCCAGTTTATTCGTATTTCCGATCTTCTAGCCGCCAGTACCGTGGGTTTACTGTGTACTTGCGTTCTGATGATTAATAATATGCGCGACATTGACACCGATAAGCTAACTGGGAAACACACCTTAGCCGTGGCAATGGGTAAAGAAAACATCAGCCAGTTGTACCGGTTTTTACTGCTTACCGCGTATTTTTTACTGATGACCTTTGATGTACTCCGCCAAAATTTCTATATGCCGTTGGTATTATTAATGAGTTATCATGTTTTTCGCCACCTTAAAGCCGTGAGTTTATATGCGGATAATATCATTACACCAACCGAGTTAGGGCCAGAGCTAAAACAAATCGTGTTTATCACGTTAGGTACCAGTATGTTAATGTCAATTGGCGTCATTTTATTTAATTTATACTAAATCATCAAAAACCTATTGACACCCATTATTAAAAGCGTATAATGCGCACCTACCGAGCGGCACTAGCGAATACAAAGTTAGTAAA
>CALJUC010000310.1 GCA_937975585.1 uncultured Moraxella sp.
TCTACTTCCGTACCACTGACGTAACTGGCGCAATCCAATTACCAGAAGGTACAGAAATGGTTATGCCTGGTGACAACGTTGAGATGGCGGTAGAGTTAATCCACCCAATCGCAATGGACCAAGGTCTACGTTTCGCTATCCGTGAAGGTGGCCGTACTGTAGGTGCTGGTGTTGTTGCTAAAGTAAACGAATAATCTCGTCTACTAACACACAAAAAAGAGTCGCTTCGGTGGCTCTTTTTTATGGCCGTCATTTAGGAATTAGAACCATACATATCAAAGTATTTTCTTCAGCCGATAAAAAAGCCAAATCTCTTGATTTGGCTTTTTATATAAATAGATAAAGAATTAACTTTGCTAATATTAAGCTTAGTGTAATGCGCTAATGAAGTCAGATAACACTTTAATATCATTATCTGATAGTTTTGATGCTACAACTTGCATCATACCTTTTTCGCCTTTTTTAGCACTGTCATTAACACGTACTTGGCTTGAATCCGCTACTTCGTCTTCACGACCTGCCGCACGGAACAGTTTTAGCTGAGTCGCTAAGTAGGCTGAATGCTGACCACTGATACGTGGGAACGCAGCAAAGTCGTTACCGTTACCTTTGCCACCGTGACAGCCTGCACATGGAATCACACCACGGCTGCTATTACCACCGAAGAATAATTTTTGTGCAGCTGGTGCGTAGGCTGGATTTGCATAACCGACACCCCAACGTGGTTGGCTAGCATAGTAACCTGCAACGTTGGCAAGGTCTTGGTCGGTGAGTTTAGCAACTTGCGCTGACATAATCGGGTTATTACGATGACCCGATTTGAATTCAGTCAATTGCTTATATAAATATTTGATGTTTTGACCACCCAAGTTAGGTTGGGATGGAACAGCACTGACACCGTTCACACCATGACAAGCACCGCAAATAGATTCAGCGATGACTTTGCCTGCCGCCACATCATGCTTTGGGACAGCAATTGCTGACCAACCGCTTACGCTGACAATCATTAGGCTTGCGGCAGTGATTATTTTTTTCATCGTTAACAATTCCCTACATAAAGCTTGGTGGTAAAACGCTTATTCGTTACTATCAAGTTGACTAAGCCCTCGAAACCCTTAGTACAGTAATTGATATAATTGTCCATTATGCCATATTTACCCATACAAATAAATGATTTTTCTTACAAACTAGGTACAATGCTGAGAGGTTTAGGATTATGTAAAAGTTCGCTATGCCAATGTCGGTCTGCTACAATAGGCTTTTTTATAATAGTTTATGCTTATGACTTCAGTTTCTTCTACCTCTGATGCGCTCACGGCTGAGAATGCCCCTGAAATTACACCTGAATTGACCAAACGTTGGTTGCAGCAGACCACGTTTTTGCTTTCAGCCCCGACTTTTAAACTTTGCCCTGCGGATGCTGGCCTTGAAGTCGCCTTCGCTGGCCGCTCGAATGCCGGTAAGTCTTCTTGTATTAATGCGCTGACCAACCAACGCCAACTTGCACGTTCTTCTAAGACCCCAGGCCGTACCCAAATGATTAACTTTTTTCATATGGGAAATCTTGACCAACGCTTGGTGGATTTGCCAGGTTATGGCTATGCCGCTGTACCTGAAGCAATGAAAAAAGAATGGCAAAAAGAGCTAGAAAAATACTTAATTTCGCGTAAAAGCTTGGCAGGTCTTGTGCTGCTGACCGATATTCGCCATCCCCTAAAATTTTTCGATGAGCAAATGCTGCATTGGGCGAAAGATGGTGATTTGCCAGTGCATGTGTTATTAACCAAAGCGGACAAGCTCAAATATGGGGCAGCCAAAAACACCTTACAACAAACTCGTAATCAGCTAAACAAACTCAAACTACCGTTTAGCCTACAGCTGTTCTCAGCGCAAAACAAGCAAGGTTTGGACGAGTTAGGCGCAGTCTTAGCGAACTGGCTCCAATACGACCCAAATGCTTTGACAGATATTGAAACACCCACCGATGCTGAATAACTCAATCAAGCAGGTTAACCTTTAACCCGATAACCTTTGCTAATCAGGTTTGAACTGGTTCGCTTGCTGCACTTGGTTCAACTGTTGGGTGAGATTAGCCATAATTGCGGTGTTTTGCGATAGCTGCTTCGCCAATATTTTCGCTTGATTCAGCGAGGTTACTGCCTCAGTGAGATTATTTTGCCAAAATTGGCCATAGGCGCGATAGCGTAACACATTGATTTGCTGTAAGGTCTTGTCATTACCGGTTTGGGTCTTCGCCAACACCTGACTCGCTTGTTGCAGCCGTTGCCAAACACCAATGTCTTTGGGAAATTGCTTAGATACTGGCTGCAATAAGCGCAGCACCGTGGCGGCATTGTCAGCGGTTGGCTTATTATTGAGGTAACTGTCGCTCAAATACAGTTTGACATCACGCCGCTCTGGCATTACGTTTGCTAATCTTGTTAATTTATCAATCGCTGCTTGGCTGTTGCCCTGTGCTTCATCCAAACGAGCGGATACAATCACGGCTAATGGGTCACTAAACTGCGCAACCCTGCTAGCAAATGGCTGTAATACCCGACTCGCTTCACTCAATTGACGTTCATCAATAAGCTGCATGGCCAACGCCAACTTCGCCCCATCACTGGTTTTTGCCGCTTGCTGTAACTCTGCCTTGGTGGTTAGGTGCGCAAAGTATTTGGCACGCCATTGAATACGGTCAAACAGCTGTTGCCGATAGGCACGATTGTTCGATAACGCGGCATTTGGGTATTGGCGCGCTCGTTCGCGGGCTTCACTGAGTCGCTCTGCTGTCAACGGGTGACTCATGATAAAGCTTGGAATAAAAGCATTGGTCTTAACAGGGTTTTGCTGATTGAGGGTAGCAAAAAAGTTTGGCATGGCATTCACATCATAACCGGCTTGCGCCATAATCTGCATACCGACCCTATCGGCTTCGCGCTCTTGGTCACGACTAAAGGCAGCCGCGCTATTGGCTGACATCGTCTGCGCCCCCATTATCACTGCGGTTCCCGCATCCCCTGCGCCAGCACTAGCTGCTGCCACACCGGCAAGCATGCCACCAAGTTGCAACAATAAATGCTTGGTTTTTTCATCATTACGATGTTGATAATGACGTTGACTGACATGGGCAATTTCGTGCGAAATAACACTCGCCACTTCGTCTAAATTTTTTGATTTATCCAACAGTCCGACATTAATCCCTATCACGCCTGCTGGCACAGCAAACGCATTGATTTGCCGGTCATCAATCAGCACCAGTGCCATCGGAGCATCGGCACGTGCCACCGCATTAATTTGCCAAACGATTTGTTCAAGGGTTTGCTGAAGCCACGGGTCAGTAATGCGTGGCGCTTCCTCATTGATTTGGCGTAACGCCCACTCGCCCAATAATTGACTTTGCTGACTCTCGATCAATCCGTCATTATCCACCGTATTGGCAGCTGTCGTTGGCCAAACGCTTGCATTACTATTGGCGATACGATTATTACCGCTATATGAGTTGGTATTAAAGGGATAATTAAATGTTGGCCCCACCACATAATTACCATTGGTCATCGTTCTCGTATCCATCTCACTATTGGCAGCGATAGCCGGTAATCCGAACCCAGATAGTAATAAAGTGAGCGTGATACGTTTCATTAAATTCACAGGTGCAACCTTATAAATGCTCGATAGCAATACACGCGATTAGGCATTAGTCGCGTCATGACATAAATTAATAGCCACCCAACTGGCAATCTAGCATAATAACTGAACTTGGTTAGCGAAATATTGCTATTGTATAATCAATTAGCAAATGGATAAGCGATTAGCCAATCATGTACTGTTATCAACTGATAGCGCAAATATCAGCTCAGCCACCCAATAATAACCACGTTTAACCTGAATTTGGGATTGTTTTTTTCGTTGGGCTACCCCATTAATAATTGGCACATAATAGCAATCGCTTACTAGGATGTTATGCAACCGTAACCTAATTAAGCACACTTTGAAATTTTTTTGGGTGAATATTTCGTATTTTTGAGGATTATCATGGATAAACCGTCTCATATCGCTGAAAATCTGATAGCCTTGCCAAATTTTGAGCAGGATTGGGGGTTAGCGCAGTTTAATGAGCCGCTAACTGACAACCCAACGGATACCGAGCTAAACGACCTAATCGTAGCGCAGTACGTGGATGGTAAAGGCTTGGCTTGCCCGATGCCGCTGCTCAAACTAAAAATGGCCCTTAAGCAGACCCAAATGGGTCACGCGGTGTATGTCAGTGCGACTGACCCAAATAGCCGTCATGATATTGGCGCATTTTGTCGCCACATGGGTTATGGGTTATTCGCGGGGCAGACAGATACAATCTTTCACTTGTTAATAACTAAAAATTGCTAAACACTGCTAACAAAGTCACTTGAATTACGACATAATGTCTTTTAAGTGCTAATAATCACCGATGCTAATTACAGACATGTTTATTGACTGCATCTTGCTGCACTGGCTATATTTATTATTGGCTGTACCCATTTATTTTTGATGGTTGTTAAACTCGTGTTATAGCAACAACTGATTGATTCCAACTTTATATATTTCATTTTTTATAGGCTTTTGCATGGCAACTAAAACAAAAAAATCGCCTAACTCAATGGCCGTACCCGATACACCAATTGAGGTGGCATCGGCCATCGTTAGTGATGAGTCAACCAAATCTGTGGCATCAACGGGTGAAACCAAGCCACGCCGCCGTACCACGACCACTAAAACCAAATCTAATCCTCAACCTAAAAAAGCAGCTAAGTCAGCTGTGTTATCAAAATCTGATGAAGATTTAGCGCAGTCTGACAATGACAATTGGGATGACTGGGACGATATTGACAGCGCTAACGTTGAGCCGGACTTTGATAGTCTAGATGATGGTGTTGATTTGGTCTCGCTCGAAGATGCTTATGATGCGGATTTTGATGGGCATATCGATCCGGACTCACTTGATGATGAGTTTGATAACGCATACGACGATGAGTTTGATAACGCATACGACGATGAGTTTGGCGAGCGTCCTGTCCGTAAGGCTTCACATACCCGCCAAAAAGCAAAAACCAAAGCATTGGTACCGCGCATGCCGACTGATTTATCTGCACCGGGTGTCAATCTTGGCGCGTATATCAATGCCGTGCATCAGATTCCCATTCTGACCCCTGAGCAAGAACAAGAGCTTGCCCATCGCTATACGGATGATGGCGATGTTGAGGCGGCTCGTCTATTGGTCATGTCACACTTACGTTTTGTGATTCACATCGCGCGCAGTTATTCAGGCTATGGGTTGCCACAGGCTGATTTGATTCAAGAAGGTAATGTCGGCTTGATGAAAGCGGTCAAACGCTTTGACCCGAATAAAGGCGTGCGCTTGGTATCTTTTGCGGTGCACTGGATTAAGGCAGAGATTCATGAGTTCGTCATTCGTAACTGGCGCATTGTGAAGGTCGCAACTACCAAAGCACACCGTAAATTATTCTTTAACTTGCGCTCGCTAAAGAAAACCAACAATCAGCTTACGTTAGAAGAAGCGGAAGCGATTGCCAAAGACCTGAATGTCACCGTCAAGCAGGTGCTTGAGATGGAAAGCCGTCTAACCTCGTATGATGCCTCATTTGAAGCACAAAGTGATGATGAAGACGAAGGCCGTTATGCCCCGCAATATTATCTAGAAGATGAAGCCAATCCAGCGGATATGATTGAAGACGCGGACTGGGAAGAAAGCAACAATACGGCATTGATGGAAGCGATGGAAGAGTTGGATGAGCGCTCGCGTGACATCGTACAGCAGCGTTGGCTTAATGAGCAAAAAGCCACCTTGCATGAGTTGGCCGCTGAGTATAATATCTCTGCCGAACGGGTACGCCAAATCGAAAAAAATGCCATGGATAAAATCAAAGAAGCCATGTTGGCCAATACCCATTTGCAGTTAGATTAACGTTATCAGGGTATAAGGCGATTATGAATTGGATATCGATTGCAAGTATTAATTTGGCTATCGCGGTAGCCTGTGGCGCCTTTGCGGCACATGGGTTAAAGCCACGCTTAAGCCTTGACCAGTTGGCTTGGTGGCAGACTGGCACCCAATATTTCTTTTACCATGCGCTAGGTTTATTGGTCGTTGGTGTCTTGATTCGCTTAAAGTATGCACCGGCAAGTGTGGCATGGCTATTACAGATGGGCATTGTGTTATTTACTGGCTCATTGTATCTGATGGCGCTCGGTATGCCACGCTGGTTGGGTGCGATTACGCCAATCGGTGGGACATTATTTATTGCAGCTTGGATTTGGTTGGCCATAAAGCTTGCTAAAGTATAGGTAGCTATACTATCAAGCATCGCAATTTGTATGATTTAAATAGCTAAAATTAAGGATATTTACCATGCCTCAAGTGAGTTTAAATGGTCATACCATGCAGACACTCCATACTAACTTACTCGCGTTTTTGGATGAGATGGAGCAGACCAAAGGTCGATTCGCAGTTGAAATTAATGGTGAATTAATTCCCAAAACCCAACTTGGTAATGTTACTTTGCTAGATGGTATGGTCATTGAAGTAGTACAAGCTGTGGGTGGAGGCTAGTTAATAGACTCCCACAGATAAAAAAAGCGCACTCGGTATCTGCCTAGCGCGCTTTTTTTTATTTATTTCTTAATGCTTGGTGAGTTTTAGCAGATAGTTGGCGCTTAAACCGTGAATAAACACGGACATCACCACCATCACGGCACATATAACCCAAATACTGGTCGCTTCCCCATCACTGAATACGCCTTTGTTCACCGCATAAGCGATATAGTAAAACGTACCAATACCGCGAATCCCAAGACCTGCCGTTACCCATCGTTCATTGCGACTCATCCCAACTTTCGTCAAGCTAAAATAACCAATCACGGGACGAATGACCAATAAAAATGCCAAGCAGACGACATACACTTGCCAAGTCACCATGACCTCACTCGCCAAAATCTGACCCAACAAAATACCCAAAAATATCATCACCAATGACATCAATAAGCCCTCTGACTGTTCGGCAAACTCATGCAAACCTTGGTGATACTCGTGATCTGACTCAGAACGACGAAACGTCAGCGCTGCAATAAATACGGCAATAAAGCCATAACCATGAATCAACTCAGACGCCCCGTAAGCAATAAGCATCAAAGCAACAACCATATAGCCTTGTTCAACATTGCCAGGGTTTTCCTTAGCAAATAGCCATTTGGCGAGCAACTTACCAACGATAAAACCTGCGCCAAGCCCGCCAACAATTCGCCACAATACATCATACCCCAACCAATGCAGCCAATCGGCACTGGTGAAAGCTTGATTGGTTGCCGCTGCTGTCGCAATCGCAATGGCTAAATACACAAAGGGAAATGCCAAACCATCATTCAATCCCGCCTCTGAGGTTAGGCTAAATCGGGTGATGTCCTCGTGCTTGTCTTGATTGGGTGGGCCGACTTGAATACTAGCGGCAAGTACAGGGTCAGTGGGTGCTAATACCGACCCTAATAAAATAGCCGCCGCCATACCTAAACCAAAGATATAATGCCCCAGTAACGCCATAATCACGATACCCACTGGCATCAATATCAATAATAAGCGTAAGGTCGGCTGCCAACTGCGCCAATTAATCGGGCTGTCGAGTTTGATGCCACAGCCGACCAACGAGATAAGCACCACCAATTCGGTGACTTTTTCGATACCCAAGCCATAGTTTAGTGGGTTCAGTCTTGGTAACTCAACAAAGAAATACCCGACCAAGCCCCCAAATGCCAATTGCAACATCGGCAGTGAAATCGATAGCTTTCGCGGTAATAATGGAAAAAAAGCCCCAATTAAAAAAGCCACCCCTAACAGCAACAACAATAAATTATAATGTTCTACCATATTAATGATTTTCCCATAACCCTAGCTTTTTCATTGCTCAACTATCGTGTGAGACCTTGTCTAAATCGCTCACCCTTTACCGATAAGATTTGCAATGATTTGCTTAAATTTTAGGGCAGAAATATAGCACTAATTATCACTGGACTACCGCCATATTTTGTTAACTATTTTTAGTTTTGTTAATAAGTTGTTACTAATAAATCGATTGAGGCAATTAATATCGTTGTTTGCGCTGTGTTGATGAACCGATGTTCATTGCCTCACGGTATTTGGTAATGGTACGGCGCGCAATATCAATACCATTGGCTTTGAGCTTGTCCATCAAGGCACTGTCAGAAAGTGGTTTCTTTGGGTCTTCCTGTTCAATCATTTGTTTGATCATGGCACTGATGGCCGTTGACGAAACCCCATCGCCCTCATCATTACTGACTTGGCTAGAAAAAAAGTACTTTAAGCTATACAAACCTTTGGGCGTAAGCATGGTTTTACTGGTGGTGATACGTGATACCGTTGATTCATGCAGCCCCACTTCATCGGCCACATCCTTTAAAATCATCGGTTGCATCGCGGTGACGCCCTGTTCAAAAAATCCCTGTTGACGCTTGACGATACACGTTGCGACTTTTAATAAGTTTTGATTACGTTCTTGGATACTTCGAATAAATAATCGCGCATCATGCAGCTGCTCTTTGAGATACACCCCTTGCTCGCTGTTGTCATTACGGTGAACTAAACTGGCATAGTGTTGATTGATACGCAGTTTTGGCAAGGTGTCGGGGTTAAGCTGCACTTGCCAACCTTGTGCCGTGGGTGTCACCAACACATCGGGGATATCATAACTCTCCGGGCTATTGTCATATTGACGTTGGCTTTGCTGATAGCTCAAGGCCGGATTTGGGTTTAGGGTACGCAGTAGTGCCAAACTTGGCGGAATATCATCTAACGAAAGGCCTGTTGCTTTGACCAAGGCGTTGATATTGTTATTACTAAAATAATCAGGATAAGCGAGTAATTGCTTGGCTTGTGTTAGATAAGGGGTATCAACAGGTAATGGCTTTAGTTGTAATAGCAAGCACTCGGCCAAATTACGCGCACCCACGCCCAGTGGTTCACAGTTTTGGATTTGTTTGACCACGACTTCGATATCATCTGGTGTCAATTCCACGTCGTCAAGTTGATAAAACGCGAGCATGGTGTCAAGACTGTGATACAACTCTTCAGTGGATAACCCGATAAAGCCACGCTCGTCCATGCTATCAATCAGATATTCGGCTATCATCATATCTAAGCTAGACAAATGCTTAAAATTCAATTGCCATCGGACATGGTCTTGAATATTGCCTTGGGTGCTAAAGCGATGCTCGTCATCGAATTCATCGGTATCCGCCCGGGCAAGGCTGGTTGGCTCATGGGTGTATACATCATCCCATTGGGTGTCGATATTGATATCAAAATGATTTGCGGCAAAATGCTCGGCGCTATCAATGCCATCTTGCCCGATTTCTTGCCAGTCATCATTGTCATAGCTGTCGTTATCATAACTGTCATAGCTATCATGACTATCGTATTTGGGATGGTCATGGCGGCTCGTTAGCGTGGTTTCTGGTAATTTACCGGCTTGCCAATCATCTTGCCAATTCGTTTGTCCCCCAGTATCCCGTTCAGTTTCTTTATCAATAGCAATGTCACGCTCATCCCAAGCTTCTGAGTCTGACTCATTGGCATTACGTTGCCAATTATCTTCCCACTCTAACTCACCATCGGTTAACTGATTGTTAGCAAATCCTTCATTATTCTCTCTATCTGCCAACCAATCCTCATCGTCTTCACGTTCAAGCAAAGGATTACTGTCCAGCTTTTGCTGTACCTCTTGCTCTAACTCTAAACTAGACAATTGCAATAAGCGAATCGCTTGCTGCATCTGTGGCGTTAAAGTCATGCCGGTCGTAAGTTTGGTGCCGAGTCCAAGTTTCATGAGCGTCAATTACCTTATGTGCCTCAATGGTTGGGTAAACCGCCCAATTCCTTCGCGGCTATTATAAAACCTAAAAATCAAACCTAAATCATCCATGTATCGTATTGTCAAATCCATGATGACATGCTGAACAGTGCGGGGTAAATACGCTATAATAGGTCAAAATTTTGTTAGCGTAAACCTATCATCTTACCAAGTAGATGAATTGTGTTCACCAGCTGCCGACAAGGAATCCATATGTCAAACCCTGCTCTAACCTATCGCCTAGCGATTATTGAGATGAACAGCCAAGCCAACATTTTGGCGAATTTGGCGGTGATTGACGCGGGGGTTCGCGCGGCAAGTGAGCGACAAGCACAGCTCGTTGTCTTACCCGAAAATGCGTTCTGCTTTGGTAACCAAGCCCACGCCAGTCAATACTTTGAGCCACTTAGTGATTGGGCGAGCCAACTGGCTCGCGAATGTGGCGTGTATTTACTTGCAGGTACCTTGCCTTGCCCATTTCGTCCCGATGGCACACCGGTGAGCGATGGTAAGTTCCGTCAAACCTCGTTACTGTTTGACCCTACCGGTGAAACCGTTGCCCGCTATGACAAAATCCATCTGTTTAAAGCCACGGTCAATGATAAAACCGGTAATTACGATGAAGGACGTACTTTTGAAGCGGGTAATCAGCTTGTCGTTGCTGATACAGAACTGGGCAAAATTGGGCTGATGATTTGCTTTGATATTCGCTTTTCGCCATTAGCATTGCGGCTTCGGCAACTAGGCGCGCAGATGTTAACCGCACCGTCTGCTTTTACTTACCAAACCGGTAAAGCACATTGGCAAACCTTACTCACGGCACGCGCTTTAGATAGTCAATGCTTGGTGATTGGCGCAGGTCAGGCGGGCACGCATTATTTTACTAATCGTCAAGGCCTACAGCAGCGCGAAACGTGGGGGCATAGTCTATTTGTCAATGCCCATGGTGACGTCATGAATGAGGGCATTACTTTGCCACCCGTCAATGCCGCTCATCTCGCACCATCCAAACTTCTTCAAGCCGCGACAAGCTGGCTAGCTGCGCCAACCTCTGAATCAGACGCACAGTACCAACCGGATGCGGCAAGGCTATTAATCACCGACTTCAATCCGCAACACCAGCAGCAATGGCGTGCCAATATTGATTTACAAGCCAGTTATCGTTTTGCTGATGCCGAATTAATGCCAGCATCCGCCACAGGAACCCCATAATGTCAGACAGCCTGCTCTATGAGCATCTAAAAAACAGCCCAATTTTTTCTATGCTTGACCCTTATATGTTTCAGCTAATTGAAAAACGGCTGAAGTTCTGCCAATTACAGCCGGGTGAGGTATTATTTACCGAGGGTGAGCATGGCGACTCAATGGCCTTCGTACTAGTGGGTAATGTCAGCGTGATAAAAAACAACCCAGATGGCAAGTCCGTGCAAGTTGGTCTAATTGGCCCGGGCGATAGTATTGGTGAAATGGCGCTTATTGACAGCTTAAGCCGCTCTGCCACTATCAAAGCAGAACAGTTGACAGCGATTGTTATCCTTTCCAAAGAAGATTTTGAAACCATTATTAATGACTACCCACGCATTGGGATAGAAATGCTACGCGGAATTTCGACCATGCTAAGCATCAAGCTACGCCGCACATCAGAGCAATTAAGCCAATTAATGCTTTAGGTTTTTTATTAAGCGATTAATATCAAGAAGATGAGCGGCGTGAGCGCGGATGAGCCGTGTCATACACTTTGGATAAATGACCAAAATCCAAGTGGGTATAAATCTGTGTGGTACTGATATCGCTATGCCCGAGTAACTCTTGCACACCGCGTAAATCACCACTGTCACTGAGCAGATGCGAGGCAAAACAATGCCTTAGCAAATGTGGGTACATATCTTGCGCGATACCAGCACGTTTTGCCTGTACTTTAATACGTAGCTGAACTGTACGCGTTGACAAGCGCGTTCCGAGACGCTCACTGACGAACACTGCCGGGTCTTGGTGCTCTACCCACAAGCTACGATGCGGTAAATAGTCCAACAAGGCTTGCCACGCCTGCCGCCCTATCGGCACAATGCGCGTTTTGTTGCCTTTACCGGTGATACGTAGCAGACGCTGCGCTTTATCGATATCACTCATATTGAGTCCCACCAACTCACTGACGCGTAGGCCACTGCCGTACAGTAACTCTAACATTGCCTTATCGCGTACCCAAAGCCTTGCATCATCGCGATCCTCTGGCATGGGTTGGTCAAGTAGCTGGGATAACACATCACTATCTACCAAACTTGGTAATGGCCGTGGTGGGCGTTTTAGGCGTATCGCTGTGGTCGGATTGGCACTCACCACGCCTTTGGCATGCAACCAACGAAATAGCTGGCGTAATACGGTCAGTTCATGTTGTACACTGGCAGTACCGATTTTGTCCTGCTCGATGCGCTGCATGAGGTAATCAGATACTTGTTGTCGGGATAACTGCTGCCAACTCAAATTATGCGCATGGATAAAACCCAACACCCCATGTAACGCTTGGCGATAAGTTACAAGCGTGGCTTGGGCATAATGCTGTGCCGCTAGTTCAGCAAGCCATGCACTCACAAATGGATCTGGCAATGGCTCAGCGAAAGCATCTTTCTCAGCATTGTGCATAGTATCAAGGGTTGGTAAATTGGCAGACAAGGACGATATCCTTACTCAAAAAATTCGTTATCAACCATGGCAGCGCTTGATTTGAGTCCCGCGCCCGTCATAAGCCCCTCTGGACTAAATACGCCCTCGTAGACAAAGGTCGCAGGGCCGGTCATATACAAGGGATAACCGTCTTGCCAACGGATAATCAAACTACCACCATACAGCTGCGCTCGTACATCAGCACCTTCTTCAAGCCATCCTTCACGGATACCCGTGGCAACGGCTGCACACGCGCCCGTACCGCAAGCTTGGGTTTCACCCACACCACGCTCGTATACGCGCAGACGGATATGACGGTCATTCATGACTTGCATAAAGCCGACATTGACACGTTCAGGAAATGCTGGATGGCTTTCGATGGCTTTACCGAGTCTTTCCACATCCGCGGTTAACACATCATCAACCTTAATCACCGCGTGCGGATTACCCATGTTGGCGACATACAGCGTGACCGGCGTGCCATCGACATCCAGACGATACGAGTTTTGGACTTTGGTGATGGCTTTTGGTGCAAATGGAATTTCAGACGGTTCGAACTTTGGTTTACCCATATCGACTTGAACCCAACCATAATCATCGGTGTTTAAGGTAATCACGCCACTTGCTGTCTCGACACGGATACGTTGTTTAAATGACAATTTACGCGCTTGGACAAATCGTGCAAAACAGCGTGCGCCATTACCACATTGCTGTACTTCACTGCCGTCTTGGTTAAAAATACGATAACGAAAATCCACATCCGGACGGCTTGGCGGCTCAACGATTAATAACTGGTCAAAACCGATACCAAGGTGACGATCACCTAACAATTTAACCAATTCAGGGGTAAGATTTAGACGCTGGGTTACAAGGTCGATGACCATAAAATCATTGCCCAGCCCATGCATTTTTGTAAATTCGATGAGCATCATTATTCCTTAAAAATTTTTGGTATTGTTACGGTTATCTTACCATGATAGCCAAAACTTGATAAGGTGTATTATGTCACAAGACAATACCGCAACATGGCGATGACCTTAGCATACATCACAGTTTGCCAAGGTCAGCCAGTTCACGATATCGAGATTAGAAAGGATAAAAAGCGTGTAATGCGTTATAACAGAGTTTCACGTTCCCATAAGCTTTCGACGGTTTCACGTTCGCGAATAAGATGTACTTGACCCGCTTTAATCAGCACTTCGCAAGCGCGTGGACGGCTATTGTAGTTACTAGACATGGTAAAGCCATACGCACCGGCACCCGTAATCGCAAGTAGTTGATTGTCCGCCAAGCTTAACACACGGTTTTTTGCCAAAAAGTCACCGGTTTCACAAATCGCACCGACGATATCCCACGTGGCAGGCATGCTACCATTGTCTGTTAGGCTTACCGGAATTACCGCCATTTCTGATTGGTACAATGAGGGACGAATCAAGTCATTCATCGCGGCATCGACAATGGCAAAGTTTTTATGCTCAGTGGGTTTTAGGATATCGACCTTAGTCAGTAAAATACCCGCATTCGCCACGATACTACGACCTGGCTCTAAATAAAGCTTGAGTCCCAAGGCTTGCAATTTTGGCAAAATCAACTGGGCAAATTCATCAATGCTCGCCACTTGCTCGTTGATATATTGCACACCCAAGCCACCGCCTAAATCGATATGCTCAAGGGTAATGCCATCGGCTTTGAGTTGGTTAATCAGCTCAATTACCTTATCCAACGCATGCACAAACGGCTGTGCTTCAGTTAGCTGCGAGCCGATATGGCAGTCGATACCGACAATCTTGATATTGGGTAAGTTTTTGGCAATTCCATAAATGCGTGGGGCATCTTCATGGGTAATCCCAAATTTGTTTTCTTTTAACCCAGTTGAGATATACGGATGGGTTTTGGCATCGACATTGGGGTTGACACGTAGCGAGATCGGTGCGGTTTTACCCAAGCGTTGTGCTACTTGGCTAATACGATACAACTCGGCTTCTGACTCGACATTAAAACACGCAATGCCAAAATTTAGCGCGGTGGTAATATCATCGACCGTTTTACCCAATCCGGAAAAGACGATTTTGCTTGGCTCACCGCCTGCTTTAATCACACGCGCCAACTCGCCACCGGTCACGATATCAAAACCCGCGCCCGATTGTGCAAGTAGCTGTAGCACAGCAATGTTACTATTGGCTTTTACCGCGAAGCAAACTTGGTGCGCAATACTGGCAAAGCTATCATCATAGGCATGATACTTGGCCAAAATCGCGTCCGCATTGTACACATACGTTGGCGTGCCAAACTGCGCCGCAACCTCGGCAAGCGCCACGCCTGCAAAGCTCAATGCCGCATTTTCGTACGCAAGGCCATCAATGTGCGCAACATGCTGCTGTGGATCAATATCAAGGATTTGGCTGTCATTAGTAGTCATCTTTGGTGCCTTGTTCGGTAGCGGTGGTCGCAGGGTCAGTCGGGTCATTTGAAATGACATTTGGGTTTTGTGGGTTCGCACTAACCACCGGCTGCGTGCTGTCATCAGCCGGGGTCGGCGTTGGTGATACCACAGATGTATTCGCCTCAGGTAAATATAACGCACCTTTTTGACCACAAGCGGTCAGCGAACTGGCAATAATGGCGACCGCCAATAATAAGCGCCCTTTTGACAAAGTGAATATTGGATTCATAGCAATAGCTTCAATGGCTAAAAAATACGTTATATTAGCGGTTTTTGGCCAAACGATGCAATAACAGTGTGTACAATCTGCCAACTTAGCGCTATACGTCCACGCCGACTGAGGGGTATTTCGTAGCGTGATAGTGAAAATAATTTCCCAAATACATAATATATACATTACAATGGCCACAGGGAAGATATGGAAATCTTTTTTATTCCTACCTAGTCAGCTGTCGCATGGATGGACTTCGACTTTGTCTAAGGAATTGACATGAAAAACCCAACTTTAGTTCTTAACTGTGGGTCATCTTCGATTAAGTATGCCTTATTAAGTGAAGAAGGCAATGAACGTTTACACGGGTTAGCAGAAAATTTGGGGCTTGATACCGCACGTATCAAACACCAAGACTTAAATGGCGAAAAAATCGAGATTTCCCTTCCTGGTGCCAACCACCAACACGCCCTACAAAAAATCCTAGAATTATTGGATAACTATCACCCAATTGCCGTCGGTCACCGCGTGGTTCACGGTGGTCGTGAGTTTTCAGATGCCGTTAAAATCAACGACCACATCATTGATGAAGTTAAGCGTTTAACGGTTATCGCTCCACTGCATAACCCTGCTAACGTATTAGGCATTGAAGCGGTTACTAAACTGTATCCGGACTTGCCACAAGTTGCGGTGTTCGATACTGCTTTTCACCAAACCATGCCACCAAAGGCTTATCGTTACGCCATTCCAAAAGAGCTGTATGAAACTCACTATATCCGTCGCTATGGCTTCCACGGTAGCTCGCACGCCTATGTTAGCTCACGTGTCGATGAGTTAGCCGACACTGGCGCTGAAAATGGTTGGATTACCACGCATCTTGGTAACGGTTGTTCATTAACGGCTGTGTATAACGGTAAAAGCTTAGACACCAGCATGGGCTTAACGCCACTTGAAGGGGTTGTCATGGGTACCCGTAGTGGTGATATCGACCCAGGTTTGCATATCCATTTAAATCGTATCTTAGGTTACAGCATCGATAAAATCGACCAAATGCTAAACAAACAAAGTGGTTTGTTGGGTATTTCAGGCGTTTCTAACGACATGCGTACCGTTGAACAAGCGGCCAATGAAGGCAATCAAGATGCACAACTGGCGATTGAGATTTTCTGCTACAAAGCAGCCCGCTATATCGCGTCATTAAGCTGTGCGCTACCAACCTTTACCGGTATCGTATTTACCGGTGGTATTGGTGAAAATAGTAGCACCATTCGTGCCAAAATCTTAGACAATCTACCACACTTCGGTATTCAGTTTGATGCTAGCAAAAACGACGCCTTAAGCCGTGGTGCCGAAGGTAGCTTCCACACTGACAATAGCCGTCTACAGTTGTGGGTTATCCCAACGGATGAAGAAGCGCAAATCGCTAAAGAAACCAAACAGGTTCTTGGCCTATAACTTAATATCAAGAATGAAGGAAATGCTATGCAAACTATTTTATTCATCCCTACCAATGGTGGTATTGGTTTAACCTCTGCTTGTTTGGGCTTTGTGCGTGCTTTGGATTTTTTGGGGATTAAAGCGGGTTTTATGACCCCTTTTTCACAGTCGTCTAGTGACAATACACTTTCGCAATCTAGTGTATTAATGCAAAATGCCTTTCACCTTAACCCACCGGCTTCTATCAGTCGCCAACACCTTGAGCGTATGCTTGGTAATGACCAGCTTGATGAATTGATGGAAGAAGTGGTCGAGCAATATCAACAAATTGCTAATAAGTATGATGTAATCGTATGCGAAGGCCTTGTCCCAAGCAATGACAGCACTTATGCCGAGCAGGTTAACGTGGCGATTGCCCAAGCGTTGGACGCTAAAGTGATTTTTGTCAGCACGGGTGACCTCGCACAACCAAACGCCATCGCCGATAAGCTAGATATCTATGCCCGTGACTTTGGTGGCCTCGACAGCGAGCGCACCTTGGGTACGATTTTGATGCGCGTTAAGGGCATTGACGAAGTTCATGATGTGGACTTTGGTGGCCCAGGTGAAGCCTTATTGGGCTTAACCCAAGACCAATTGCAACAAATTCATCAGCATTCACCAAGCTTTGGCACGGATCAATTCCACGTGTTGGGTATGGTACCGTTTAGCAATAGCTTAAGTGTGCCACGTACTTGGGATGTGGCCAACGTCTTAGATGCAACTTGGCTCAATGAAGGCGAAGCCAAGTCACGCCGCGTTGTCGAAACCAAATTAATTGGTCGCAGCGTTGCCAATATTGAAGGTGCGTTCAATCGCGGCACGTTACTTGTGGTAGCGGGTGACCGCGATGATATTATTTTGGCCACCGCACTTGCCACATTAAATGGCGTACCACTGGCAGGCTTGGTGCTAACCGGTGACCTAATGCCAAATGACAACGTGGTCAAACTGTGCCGTAACGCATTAAAATCAGGCATTCCGATCATGTCTGTCAAAACCGACAGCTTCGACACGGCTCAGCGTTTGGTAAACATGAGCTACGAAATTCCTGATGATGATACCGAGCGTGCTATTGAAGTCGCTAACTATGTGGCCGCCCACTTAGACCTTGAGTGGATGAAAGCCAAATTTAGCAACAACAGCACAAACCCACGTTTGTCACCTTCAGCGTTCCGCTATCAATTGGTCAAAAAAGCCCAAAACGCCAAAAAACGTATCGTACTGCCAGAAGGCGATGAGCCACGTACCGTGGAAGCGGCAGTTATTTGCCAAAGCCGTGGTATCGCTGACTGTATCTTGCTAGCGCACCCAGATGATGTCAAAGAAGTGGCCGAAAACTTAGGCCTAACTTTGCCTGAAGATTTAAAGATTATTGAGCCATCTAGCATTATTGACCGTTATGTTGCCCCAATGGTAGAACGCCGTAAAGGCAAGTTAGACGAGCTACAAGCGGCTGATCAATTAAAAGACACCGTTGTCTTAGGTACGATGATGTTATACCTTGACGATGTTGACGGCTTGGTATCAGGCGCAGTACACACCACCGCCAATACCGTGCGCCCTGCGTTCCAATTAATCAAAACGGCACCGCAATACTCGCTTGTGTCATCGGTATTCTTTATGCTATTACCAGAACAAGTCGTGGTTTATGGTGACTGTGCGATTAACCCTGACCCAACGGCTGAGCAATTGGCTGAGATTGCATTACAATCCGCCCAATCGGCCAAAGCGTTTGGTATCGAGCCAAAAGTTGCGATGATTAGCTACTCAACCGGTTCTTCAGGTGAAGGCGCAGACGTTGATAAAGTGCGTCAAGCCACTGAGATTGCCAAAGCCAAAGCCCCAGACTTGCTAATTGATGGCCCATTACAATACGATGCAGCCTCAGTAATGAGTGTCGCCAAATCAAAAGCGCCTACCTCACTGGTTGCCGGTCAAGCCAATGTGTTTATCTTCCCTGATTTGAACACAGGTAACACCACTTACAAAGCGGTACAGCGTTCGGCCAATGTGGTCAGTGTTGGCCCACTACTACAAGGTCTAAATAAACCTGTTAATGACCTATCGCGTGGCGCCTTGGTTGATGATATCGTCTACACCATCGCTTTGACCGCAATTCAAGCAGACAGTAGCGATTTCTAATCATCCACAAGTTTTATCTCATGCAACCCTACACCCCAATCCCAATATTGGGGTGTATTTTTTTAACAATTTGATGAATAATTAACAATATCTTGATTAAAGTATAAATATAATTTGACTTGAAGATCGACAAAAAATATTGCGCTGTTTAATAAATCTCAACTATTATATTATAATTAATTTATATAAACCTTTGACTTCCTATCATTAGTGCGCTTTTTCTCTAGCTTAAATGCAATTATGTCAATATAAACTTTTATGCTAGAATATCGAAAATTTTTCAACTTATTTTTATCCATCTTTTTTGTTTATGGAAAATCTCATGCAAACATCGTCAGGCACAGATGCACGCCTTGCGGTACTAATTGATGCGGATAATGCTTCAGTTAATCACCTCGAGGCATTAACGTCTGAGATAGCCATGCTCGGACGCGCGATTGTACGTCGGGCTTATGGGGATTGGACGCGCCCACAGATGAATCGGTGGAAAAACGTGTTGCTAAGCCATTCTATTCAGCCGATCCAACAGTTTAACTACACCACTGGCAAAAATGCCACCGATGCCAGCTTGATTATTGATGCCATGGATTTGCTGTATACCGAGCGTTTTGATGGGTTTTGTTTGGTGTCGTCAGACAGTGATTTTACGCGCCTTGCGCAACGTATCCGTGAACAAGGCTTGACGGTGTACGGCTTTGGGCGACAAAGTACACCTAAGGCATTTGTACAAGCGTGTGACCGCTTTATATATCTTGAGTTTTTTGATGACGTAAAACCGAATTCAGCGATGGATTTTTACGATTCGGCGGATATTTTATTCTCGACTGACGCACAGCAAATGAAGCCTGTGGACGTGGCGATTAATTTGGTAAAACTTGCCATTAGCAATATGGCGGATGAACAAGGCTGGGCAAATATTGCACCGGTAAAAAACCATATTCTAAAAGTCGAACCGGACTTTGATGCGCGGTTATTTCACTTTGATAAATTTAGTGAGTTTCTTCGCGCATATCCGCGCTTTTTTGAGCTTGATGAACGCTATCCAAAAGACAGCAATCACAAGGTAGTCTTCGTGCGTAATCGCACCACGCCATTGGTGACCAATGAAGCGCATGAATCACCCGTCACCAATCCATAAAGACAAATACCTAGTGACTAACTCCTAGTGACCAGCTCCTAGTTGCCAGTTCATAGTGACCAATATTCTTCTTGCCATTTTTTGGCTAAGACGGTTTTACGCTTAGATAGGCACTTGATAGCTAGTCGATTTTTTGTGACCTTATGATGCCGACCTCCCAACCTTGTATTTTGCCCACCATTCGCGTATGGCTTGGTGGCTCATTTGACCCTGTTCATCATGGACATTTAGCGATTATTGAACATATCTATCAACAGTTACAGCGATATCTACCGGATTACCCCAAGCAGCTATATCTGTTGCCGACCGCAGGTTCCCCGTTAAAGGAACGTCCCACCCCCGCGGCTGATCGATTAGCCATGCTGCACCTTGCCAGTCAACACTATCCGTATTTGAATATCGATGAAACCGAAATCAATATGCCGCCACCGGTGTTTACCATTGATACGCTACAATTATTTGCCGAACGTTACCCGAATGACATTCGCATCTTTGTGTTGGGCGAAGACAGTATCTTGAGTTTGGCTAAGTGGAAAAACGGCTTTGACCTGATAGATTGGGCGAATTTGTGGGTATTACCCCGTCCTGCGCTTAACGGCCGTCATAATGCTGTTATTGACAAAACAATGGCCGAGTCACTGGCAAAGCAAGTGGACACTGTGTTACAAAAATATGTGATTTTATCGGCTGCCAGTTTTATGGATAGCTTGATAGATAGCCAATACGCCCACATTTATATAGACAACTATGTACCGCCACATGTGTCGAGTAGTGCCATTCGTATGCAGCTAACGGCCGGTGAATCGAGTAATGATTTGCCACTTGCGGTACAAGCGTTTATCAAGCAAAAAGGGTTATATCGCAGGTAAGGTTTTTGCTTTGCTGAATTTTTTGCTATAGTAGCAGTTACGCTAATTAGCAAATCAACTTAGGTTCCCTTTTGCTAACTATTTTATCTTTATCTTGGAAAATGATAGCCTATGACAAATCCTGTAGTTGCCAATACCATGTCTGCCGAACGTTTAGCAGAATGTCTTGCGGTGGTTAATGATGCCCTTGAGGATCTAAAAGCCAAAAACATCACTGTATTGGATGTTGCCAATTTGACTGATGTAACTGAGCGCATGGTGATTGCCGAAGGTACTTCAAACCGTCATCTAAAAGCCTTGGCGGACCATGTGGCATTTGAAGCCAAGCAAGCGGGTTTTTTACCGCTGGGCGTTGAAGGCCAAGGGATGAGCGATTGGACGTTGATTGATTTGGGTGCGGTGGTCGTACATGTGATGATGCCACAAGCGCGCAGTTTTTATGATTTGGAAGGTCTGTGGAAAAACCAAGCCGCAGCCGCCTCGTAATTGCCGTGTCCTATTATCAATCATCTAGCCACAAAAAAACCGAGTCGTGACTCGGTTTTTTATTGGGTTAAACTGGCGCTTAGATGGTGGTCAATGCGGCGCGCTCACCACGTTTCATCCATAATTGTAACGCGACAATCGCAGCGATATACACTAGCTGAGCCGCGATAGTCTGTAGCGTTGGGTAAAACCCTATGACTTCAATCGCTGGAATACTTGGCACCACGGTGCGGCTTAGATAGCCGGTTAATTGTAACGCTGATAAACTGACCCCCAGAATTTTAAAGCCAAGAAAATAAATCACCCACGTCAGCACTTTAAACAAGGTTGGGATCGGTAACTTAACCGAAGTCTTGAGCATGATATAAGCAACTACCACCAAAATCGCCAATGCCATGCCAATACCCAATAAAAAATTGCTCATACTAATATTGGGCAAAATCCCAACATAAAATAAAATCGTTTCCGCACCCTCACGAAAGACCGATAAAAAACTTAACCCAAATAAACCAATAAAACTACCGGTGGTCAATACCTCACCCATATGACGCTTGATAAAGGCATTCCAAGTCTTGACTGATGACTTACTATGCAGCCAAGCACCGATACCGACCATCAATACCACCGCAACGATACCAATAATGCCTTCAAGCATTTCACGGTTCGAGGCAGAGGTTAATGTTGGAAATAACTGCTGTAAGGCGATAGCACCCGCAATACTCGCGACAAGACCTGCGCCCACGCCTGCATACACGTACTTTTTGCCGCGCGCTTGCTTGGCAACGGTCAAGGCCGACAACAATGCCATAATGATTAACAACGCCTCTAAGCCTTCACGCAATAAAATCAACATCGAATCAATCGCTGAATATTGCGCTTGTGGGTTAATTCGCGCCAATTCATTGATTAAGTTTTGAAGATTCGCTTGTTGTTTGGGGTCTTGACCGGTTGCCATAATTACCGGAATTTGGCTTTCAATACGGCTGTAAAGCGATGCGTTACGCGTACTGACATCGCCCTCAATCGTTGTCCAGATGGTGATGAATTCACCTAACTTGGCTTGTCCTGTGGTGTTGTCACCACTTTCAAAAGCCGCTAAACCGTCACGTAACAAGTTAATTCCTGTGTCTAACGTCACGCCTTCAACCTTGGTCGTGGTCGCCGTTTTACCCGCGTTGTAGCTATCAATAGCTTGCTCTAATACCTCAGTTTGGGTTTTCATTTGGGCAATATTGACGGGTTGACTTTCCATTGCCACACGTATCAGCGCCATTGCGGTTTCGATTTTGCCATAATGTCCCATGCTCGTATTACGCACCACGCGTTCGTTACCTAGCCATACCGCATTAAGTTGGTTATAGGCTTGACGTAGTGTGTTGATATCGGGATTGGGTTGATGTATGGCTTGTTCAAACTTCGTAAATGCCGCTTCGATTTTCTCAGCAAACGCTTTACGCTGTTGCGTATAGTCCACGGGGTTTTGTTCTTTTTCAAACGCATAGAGCGCGGTTGATACCGCAGATAAGGTTTCACTGCTTGGATTGGCAGCGGCTTTCTCAATTGCCTCGGCGGCTTCTCGGCCTAATTGTGAATCCGCTTTTGATAAGGCATTAAATTCGCGTTGAATTTGTTGGGTGAGTGCTTTAGCTTTGGTTTGGTTACCCGCCTTCACCGCATCCATTGCATCCGAGATTTGGATAAAAATCGGGCTTAGATTAAGCTTTTTTGCGGAGGAGGTTGGATTTGAGGTAACTTGCTCGCTATCAGCTACGGTCGTCGACGTTGGACTGGCACTCGCTATAGTAGCTGCTTGAACCGGTTGCATGACACCTACGCTACCGATGGCTAAGCTAGATCGGAAGAGCGTCGTGTAGGGAAAG
>CALJUC010000311.1 GCA_937975585.1 uncultured Moraxella sp.
TTGGGTGAATTGTGCGTGAGATACCATGATAGTTTCCTTATTCTTCATCATTTAAAATTGCCAGGATTTTGACTGCTTTTTCGTAGGTCAGTTTTTTGCGTTTAGCCAATTCATAAGAGCAAAACGCGTCACGACATTCCGCAATTACGGCTAATTGTTGTTGATAGGCTTGGTAATCCGCTTCACTATCCCACAGTGTCGGTGTACCTGAACCTTCTGAGACAACCGATAGCGTATCTAAATCAATTTTGCCGCGGACACCAAAGTAGGCGAATTTTCTGCCCACTTTATTAATCGTAATGAGTTGGGGCTTAGCAATTTTTAAGTGGGCTGGCACCAAAAAAAGCGTGGTGCCAACCTCAATGTTTTCCCGATTAAATTTATTAAGCATATTTTTTACCTTCTTGGCCAATGTAATCTGTTAATGGTAATTGCATTGTCACGACCACCGTTTGCGTGTCCGTGGAAGTCACGCCATGACGCTCGCATAGCGGATAGAATACAGCAGTGATAGTGTCTTGCACCTTTTCATCATCGCTGGTAGAAATATGGCAATCTAGCCCTTCACTATCAGCACTCACCCATTGGTCAACTGTTTGTGTTTCCGGCATCAAGCAAGCATCTAATTGTTTTTCTAGCCAAGTCAGTAATTTAGCCTTATCTTCGACATACGCGTGAAGCTGTTTGGCCATATCAGCTAGGTCATCAGTCATCACCACATGCCAGTCACCAAAATCAATCGTGTCGTTTTTGCAGTAAGGTTTCACATGGTCTTTTTGAGAAAAACTAAAGGTATAACAACACCGGTAGCAAACAGAATCTCCATTACTAAGCGGATATAGGCACCCCACTACCTCATGGCTTTGCTTGCCAGTTTTAACGTTAATGGGATGAATCGGTTGCCAGCCCATAGAAATTAATAAGCGAACGAATTGCTGATTTTGAGGTAGGTTCATAATGATGACTCCAGTAACTTTAAGTGCAGTAGTGAATGAGCTGTTTGGCTCGGTATAAGTTGATTATAGATAGTCACCTCATCCCAACCAACCAAAACGGCACTGGTGGCCGCTGGCACGATGCTTAATACGACATGATTTACTATTTTCTTTTATTAAAATACGCATAAATATCGCGCCAGCCACTTTGCTTTTGTTTAGTACATGACAAAATAGCAAGGCTGACTTGCCTTGCTATGCGTCTAAAGTCAATCTACACTAAGCGGCTTGTTTCACCTCCTTTGGTTTGTACCAGGTTTCCCCATTTGAGAACCGGGCTGATACTTCATATTCGGTCGCATTTTGGGTGGCAATATATTCAAAGGCGTCATTTAGCGCGGTTTCCATACTGTTGATACGCTTGGTAATGTTCGGATGATAGCGTTCGCCTTGTTTCTCGCTAAATACCCCTGCATAAACCACTTCTTCAATGATGCCCTCGATGCAGCCTTTTAGGTCATCGTTATCACTTACCGTTTGTTTGTATGAGTAATCACTTGAAAGTGACAAGTCATGGTCAATATTTGCGCCTTCATAGTAGCCGCTTCTAACAATCACATTTTTTTCAAGCTGAATGTCGACACCGAAAAACGTTGAATTGGCAATGATGCGACCTAAAATTCTGCCATCAAAATTACGCTGACCATCCCATTCACGATGGCTAGCTGGGTAGCAGTCAAATTTAACGGTAATCCCCTTTTTAGCCTTGGTCTCCATGCCGGTCATCGTTGAGCGAATGTTGTCTAGTAAGTCATCATAATAAAAACTTGAACAATCACAGCCATGATAGCTCTCCCCGGCTTCTTCGGCCTCTGCACAGCAGTTGCAGCCAAAACTTACGGCAAACAAACGGTCTCGATATAAAAAATTTGCGGTACCCATGATATTCACTCCAGTAACTTTGAGTTTAAGAAAATCAAGCTAATCTTGCTTGGTATGGGTTCATTATAGGCCGGGCAAATTCAGTGATACAGCGATTTGGGCGTGGTAGGCAGCTGCGTTGGGCTTATCTACTAATCCTTCTACTATTTTCCTTTTATATGATATTTTGTATATATATAATAGTATTATTCACTATAATATGTTAAGTCATAATAGTTTGCATCAAGCAATGAATCTCAATAATCCCTCAACCTATTTTTTATAAAGTGAGACTGACTATGGCCAAACCAGTAAATAAAACAAAAACCATTCATGAAATTGAACAAGAAATGCAAAAGATACAGCAGGAAGTTGATGCAAGAAATGCCAAAATTGAGGCATTGCAGCAGCAAAAATTGCAAGTGGTTTTAGAAGCAAAATGCACGTTTTTTGAGGTGATATATGATGCCGCCCTTAAAGACGCTACCGTTGCCAATACCTTGCTTGGATTGACCGAAAAACTAACTGGTGAAAGGAAAAAAATAATCGCAAACTTTGTTACCGAATTGCGCGATAGCATTAAACCTATGCACCAACAAGCCGTCAATGAGCCATCACCGCAGGGAAATGAGACGTTGACCCAAGCTGAACTTGAAGAACGTGAGATTGAAAGGATGCTTGCAGAAGAAGAAGCACAGAACGCGCCAGTCAACAGTGTTCAAACTCAACCACAAGCGAGTTAAACCATTTAAAA
This sequence comes from uncultured Moraxella sp., assembly GCA_937975585.1. Taxonomy (GTDB): domain Bacteria; phylum Pseudomonadota; class Gammaproteobacteria; order Pseudomonadales; family Moraxellaceae; genus Faucicola. The sequence goes on from CALJUC010000311.1 coordinate 2,611, forward strand.
CCGACGCATTCCCCTCAGTAACACGAGGGGTTTTTTGTAATATGACTAAGCCAATGGCATAACCTAAAGTCGCTTGTCAGCTTGTATTTTTATAACTTTTGTTTGCTAATAATGGGGCTTTTAATAACTGTATAAAAAATAACCAATTAACACAAACATTTGTTTTTTATAGAAAAATATCTATATATTTAGCAAATAATTGACAGGTTATCCACGATTTTGTGGATAACCCTTTCACTAAATAATCATTCATCTATCGTCTCAAGTTGGTCAATCAGTTGCTCAACCAAACTGATTTTTGCGTGATAAAACATACCTGCATCCGCTTGCGTGTAATACGCCTTAAGCGCATGGGCTAAGTCAATCAAGTCATAATATTGTGTTTTTAGCAGGTAATGATTAAAAAAACACCCATTAAATCGAATTTCTAAAGCGTCTTTGAGTTCTTGGAAGGTCATGGCTTATTTTCCCTTATAGCATGGCAAGAAAGTTGGAGGATATAAGGCGATTACTCGCCCATTGGTTATAACGCGAGTAATTCTTTCACGATTGGCTCAATCAAGACGGCATACGCCTTTTCATCAGCGGTCATGTGAATTTCGCCCTCTAACAACTCATACTTAAGCTTATACAGCCAGTCAGACACGCATTCATGTTTCATCTGTAAGTTATGACTGTAGGGATAGTCTTTATCATTTTGCAGGGCGTTTGAATCTTCTTGCCAAACCATGAAGGATAAAAGAAAATCCAGGGTGGTTTTATCGACGATAACCGTCTGTTTGCTTGTTGGCAAGGTGATAGTATAGTTTTTGCTTGAGTCAGCATAAACCGCTAAATACACCGCACCCCGACTAGCAATGTGCTTTTCTTTACTGACCAATAACACCCGATTGCCATTGTCATTAAGCGTCACCCCAAGTTTTTGAGCCGCCAATTTGACCGCTATTGAGTAAGTGGTGTGTAGATTTGGCATACTGCTTGCGTGATAGAAGCCGCCCGATTTAATTTCTTGAATAACAAAGCCTTTAGGCGCGGTAATAACAGTATTTTCAATAGACATACTAATGACTCCAGTAACTTTGAGTGTAAGGTTTACCAAGTTGTCTTGCTTGGTAATGACTATTATAGGTCTTAGCACTTTCAAGGCTAACTGGTTTGGATATGAATGCCGCTGGCAGGATGGTTAATACAAAATTGGTTACTGTTTTCTTTTTGAGAAATAAAAGAAACATCGCAAGTCCCCCTCTGTCAGAATAGTTGTCACCCCCACCCAAACAACCTAAATGGGGGAAAAGGAGAC
>CALJUC010000312.1 GCA_937975585.1 uncultured Moraxella sp.
TGTGCCCATGAACGGATGTGAGCGATTGCCGCGTTTGCCGCTGAAGCCGCTGACGATGCGCCACGTGCTTTGATGATAGCCGCACCACGTTGTTGTACGTTAGGGATATAAGTACCTTCGTACCAGTCACGTTTTACTAAGTCAAGTGCTGGTTTGCCTTGAACGGTCGTGAACGTTAGGTCTGGGTACTGAGTTGATGAATGGTTACCCCAAATGATCATTTTCTTAACGTCATTAACGGTCGTTTCAGTTTCTTCAGCCAACTGTGCCATTGCACGATTGTGGTCTAAGCGAGTCATCGCTGTGAAGTTACGTGGGTCTAGGTCTGGGGCATTACGCTGCGCGATTAATGCATTGGTGTTTGCTGGGTTACCAACAACCAATACTTTAACGTTTTTGCTCGCGTTGTCGTTTAATGCTTTACCTTGGGCAGAGAAGATAGCCGCATTAGCTTCTAGTAGGTCTTTACGTTCCATACCTGGGCCACGTGGACGTGCGCCAACTAACAATGCGTAATCAGCATCTTTGAATGCGATGTTAGCGTCGTCTGATTGTACAACACCTGCCAATAGCGGGAATGCACAGTCTTCAAGCTCCATAACTACGCCTTTTAGCGCTTCTAGGGCTGGGGTGATTTCTAATAATTGTAGGATAACTGGTTGGTCTTTACCAAGCATGTCGCCAGCAGCGATACGGAATAATAATGAGTAGCTGATTTGACCAGCGGCACCGGTTACGGCAACACGAACGGGCTGTTTCATAAAACGCTCCTAGATGTAGGTGTAATTGTCAAAGCAAATACCTTGTTAACCGGCAAGCCTTCGCCAATAACAAGGCGGGTAAAAATCAGAAAGGTCAGTGATGTGCCTTTCACAGCACAGTTCCACAAAATAGCGCTAGTTTATCACTAGTAACGCCCAAAGACCATCATTTCTCGCAATATTTCGAGCGATGACTTGGGCATTTTGGCTAATATTTGGGTGGAATGACGCCCATGCGTTGGCTAATGGATTGATTAGCCCCGCCTAATAATACGTCGTAATTGGTGGCATTTTCCATGACAGCTTTTACATAACCCCGGGTTTCATAATATGGGATGGTGTCAACGTATTGGTCAGCAGCTAGGCTGCCGTTGTCTGGTTGCCAAGTGCGCGCTTTACCCGGCCCTGCATTGTAGCCTGCGGTTGCCAGTACCGGCTGGCCACTGAGTTTATTTAGAATATCACTCATATAGAAGGTGCCATAGCGAATGTTGGTATCACCGTTGGCTACGTTGCTCGCGCTATACGGCTCGCCAAGCTTACGCGCGATATATTTACCGGTTTCTGGCATGATTTGCATCAAACCGCCTGCCCCCACATGCGACTGCGCGCCAACGTTAAAGCGGCTTTCTTGACGCATGATGCCATAAGCCCAAGCCGGGTCAATGCCGACTTGACGACTGTAATTGACCACACTAGATTGACGCGGCATCGGGAAAGCGAGCGCGATGTTTGGCACATTGTAGCTACTTTCAAAGGCATAAATCGCACGATCATACCAACCCATATCATTAGCGGTTTGGGCAGCGGCCACGATAAGTGGAATATCCCCACGCTCACGGGCACTGCGCACTGCCCAGTTCCATTCACGATTGGTATAAACAGGGCTTGCCGAGATATTGTACAAGGTAAAGGCACGATTAAAATGTGGGTCTTGCGCTAGACGGCTATAGTCACCTGAGCTTGGCGTGGCCGTGGTCGGTAACTGGTCAAAGCGTTGGCCAAGTTGGTCTTTGGCAAGTAAACCGTAATAGTCATTTTTTTGCGCAAGCTCAGTGAATAACTGACGGGCTTGTTGCTGCTGGTTGGCATCGCCAGATTGGCTATAGGCGCGTGCTAACCAATAACGCCAAATCGGTTGTTGCTGGGTCTTATAGTCCATCGCACCGATGGCATTGGCGATATCTTTCCATTGGCTAAAGCGAATCGCGGCTTGCGCGTAATCTTCGGCTTCTTCAAAGTTAAAGGGTACACCCATACTTTGGCGCATCCAGTTGACTGAATCAACACTAAAGCCTTGGTCCGTATTGACGTTCATGCGCGCGACACCCAATGTGCGATAGGCATAGGCACGTGTTTTGTCATCAAAGAAATTCGCTGCACGACCAATATCACTGGCCAATTGGTTAGCGGCTTGGCCAATCGACCCTTTGGCCAAAATCGACAAGGCGTACAGATACAAGTAGCGATTATTCGGTGTGGCCGGTAAGCTTGCTACATTGCTCATGAAGGCCAATGGGCTTGCGGCAACGCTGGTGAGCTGGTTGTAATCGATTGGCGTGCCTAGGCGAGTACTTAACTGGACGATATCGCCGTTGCTACCAGTACGCAGCATGCGATACAGACGCTCGTCACGGTCGGTATTATTAATCATCGGGTTGGCATTCATTTCGCTCGCCAACTGACGGCATAATTCAGGTTGACGGTTGGTCTGTAGCCAAACATTGGGCTTTTCGACCAAGCCACGAATCACATCCCCACCACGATTAAAACCTAATGCAATCGCACAAGCTTCTGAGTCATCCGGATTGGTGACATAACTTGCGACTTGGCGTACCGCTTCGTAATCGCCTACATTGGCCTTGGTTTCGGTGTAGTCAGCGACCAACTTTTCTGCCATCGCTGAGCCTGGATAGCGATTGACAAAGTTGATAATCGTCTCAGGGCGCTGACTACCCAGGTATTGGCTTAATTGCCAGTACTCTGGGTACATCTCAAGCGCACCACCTTGCATCATTTGCTGATAGCTTGATAAATCGCCACCACTACGACTGGTACGCTCAGCATCGTTAAATGCGCGGTCGGCCGACGTTGGCGTTCCCACTTGGCTATAGGGGGCGGCATGAGCAGACTCACCTAACGCAATGGCAGATGCTGTCATTACTAAAGCGGTTGTGAGTTTGGTTGGGCTAAACATTGACAATCCTATTTATGATGGGTGGTATAGTCTTGATGACTCACCAAAACAATTGATGACTGGGTGATATTGCGCGCACACTTACTATGGCTAATACAAATTTATAAATCCGCTAAGCATTGATATGACCGATTATTGGACGAAATTTAAGCGTACTTTGCAAAAACTGTGCTGATTATAACGTTTCAATTGGCAAAAAAATTTACTAAAGCCTTAGTAAATTGTTTAAAAATGTTGTTATTCGTTTATTTATAACTTTTATTTTTATTAATTAAATTTTTATTTACTTTTATTTATGTATAGTTTGGCTTATGCTGTTTTTACGTTTAAATTCTTAATAACGATAAGGGGTTAGTATGCGCCAACCGATTTTAACCAACTTGACCCAACATGCCATTAACCGCCAACAATATGACGATAAAGCTGAAGCTTATTTAAACAGCCAAGTCCATGCTGAGGGTGCAGAATTTGCCAAAATGCGTGCTTTATTGAGCGAGCAAGGCGCCAATAATGTGCTTGATTTGGGCTGTGGTGGTGGTCATGTCAGCTACCAAATCGCACCTGTGGTCAAGCAAGTGACGGCCTATGATTTATCACCGGCGATGGTCGATAACGTTATCGCACACGCTACCACATTGGGTTTAACCAATATTAATGCCCGAGTCGGCTGTGCTGAGCAACTATCATTTGCTGAGGGTCAGTTTGAGGCGATTATCAGTCGTTATTCTGCGCATCACTGGCAAAGCGTACCACAAGCATTACAAGAAATGCACCGCGTTGTTCGTAAGGATGGCAAAGTTATTATCTTTGATATCTTGGGTCACAGCCATCCGATAATTAATAATTTTTTGCAGACCATTGAAACCATTCGCGACCCCAGCCATGTGCGTGATTATAACTTGGCTGAATGGACAACGATGGCTGAAATGGCCGGGTTTCGCATTCAGACGATTGAAAAAGGTACGTTAACACTGGACTTTGCCAGTTGGGTTAAACGCATGAATACGCCAACCGAGGCGGTCGCCACGATTTGCCATTTACAGCAAACGGCTAGCGAGATGGTAAAGCGCTATTTTGCTATTCAAGCTGATGGTAGCTTTACCACAGAAACCCTATATTTGGTTTTGACCAAAACGTAAAACACCCTATTACTACAAAAAATTTGTTATAATAGCGGGTTACTCTTATTGATTGAAATTTATCAGGTGGATGTATGAGCGTCGCTGTCTTTGACCCAAAAACTTTGCCACAAGTCCCCACAACTGCCCCCCAACAGTCTAGCGAAAGTCTAGCCAATGCAGAACAGGGCGCGGTTAAAAAAGTCTTTATCGCCACCCAAGGCTGTCAGATGAATGTGTATGACTCTGAAAAAATGGCAGATGTGCTAG
>CALJUC010000313.1 GCA_937975585.1 uncultured Moraxella sp.
TTCGGGTTATGAGCCCGACGAGCTACCAGACTGCTCCACCCCGCAACAATTTAGAACGCATATTCTAAAGATAAAACATTAAGTTGTCAAGCATTTATTTTTACTGGTATTAAAATATTTGCTTGGTGCGATTGGAGGGACTTGAACCCTCACGCCGTGAAGCACTACCCCCTCAAGATAGCGTGTCTACCAATTCCACCACAATCGCATTTTAGCGATATCATTCATCCAATTAGATACAGGATATCGTTAAAGGAAGTTCCGCATTGTAATGAACTCTCTTGCAAATAGCAAGCGGTTTTTATCTATAAGCTCACCACTTACTCGGTGTTTATTGTCCTGCTGGGGCAGGGGTAGCTGGCGCAACCGGTACTGTTGGAACATTGACACCGCTGGTATCAAGCGTATAACTGCTAGCCGCTTGTTGTTTGGCAAATACCGCTAACGTGATACTGGTAATAAAGAAAATCACCGTCAATACCGCTGTGGTACGGGTCAAAAAGTTAGCCGTACCTGACGCACCGAACACAGTGCCCGATGCGCCTGCACCAAATGATGCGCCAGCATCAGCACCTTTACCATGCTGTACCAAAATCAGACCAATCATCGCAATCGCGACAATAATATGAATTGCTAAAATGGCGGTATACATAACTTACTCGAATCAATATTAAAAACAGAGGCGTATTTTACCTTATTTTTGGGCAAACGCGTGAATAATTTGGTAAAAGCTGTCGGCTTTTAGTGAGGCGCCGCCGACAAGTACCCCTGAAATGTTTGGGCTTTGGGCAAATTCCTGTGCATTGTCGCCTTTTACACTACCGCCATACAAAATAGGCGTGCTGACTAAGTGCTCTGCATAACTCGTTAATGTATCTTTGATAAACTGGTGAACGGCATCGACTTCAGCGACCGTCGGCACTTTACCTGTACCAATCGCCCAAACTGGTTCATAAGCGACAATCAAACGTTGCGTTGGCATAGTCATATTGGATAATACTGCCAGTTGTTCGGCAATCACAGCTTGAGTTTGACCGGCATCGTATTGTTCGGCAGTTTCACCCACACATAAGATAACGATTAAGTCTTGGCTCAAGGCATTGGTGATTTTTTGTGCCAGCACCGTATTGTCTTCATTAAAATACTGACGGCGTTCTGAGTGACCGACTAAGACAAACGCCACATTCATATCCTTAAGCTGTGCCGCGCAGACCTCACCGGTAAAGGCACCTTGCTCGGCATGTTGGGCGCACAAGTTTTGCGCAGCCAAGCCAAAAGGCAGGTCAGTTTGCTCAAGATGTTGCCGGGTTTGGGCGAGATGAAGAAAGCCGGGCGCTAATACCACGTTCACACCGGGCACGGCTGCTTGCTGCGCCAAGTCGTCTAAAAGCTGCTGAGTTGCTGATTGGGTACTGGGGTTCATTTTCCAATTTGCGACGACCCAAGGATGTTGCCAGTCTAGTTGCAGCTTAGCACTCATAATAGATTCCTTATCTTTAATAAAACATAGCGATAAAATCGGGGCACAAAATTTGTGTATTATAATAGTTTTCGTGTAGCAATGCTGAGAATTTTCGGACAAATTAAATGCGTTTATTATAATGTATCTTGTTAACGACTATCTAACTGCTAAGTACTCGCTTTAATCTAGATTATTTTGCTAAATTGCCTTAATTTGTTTACACTGCGTAAATATTTGTTAGGGTATGATAATGGGTCTGTCGTGTAGGAATCATGGGCGTTTCGCAGCGTATCGCATTGATAAACATATGACCAGTTTTATCGTCAAATTTTAAAAGGGATAATGATGTCAGCAGCATTTCCAAGTTTTGGTGGTATTGCTTTGCATTTAGTGCAAGAAGGCTTAGTAACTGAGCAAGTGATGCAGCAAGCACTGACACAAGCACAGCAAGAAAAGACCAATTTAATTGCGTATTTGGTAGAAAATAAAATCGCACCGGCAGACAAGGTTGCTTGGCTCATTTCCCAAGAGTTTGGTGATCCGTTGATTGACCTTGATGCGTTGAATGTTGAACATATCCCAACGTCCGCGGTTGAGGAAAAAATCATCCGCGAGTTTGGTATTTTGCCAATTTTCCAACGGGGTAATCGTCTATTTGTAGCGATGAGTGACCCGACCCGCGTGGATGCCTTGGATGCATTGCGCTTTGGCACGCGCTTAATGGTCGAAACAGTTGTCGCAGAGCACCATAAAATTTTATCAATGATTGAGAAAGTTTTTGCCGCTACGACCTTGGGTGACTTTAATGAGTTTGATAATAATAATTTAGAAACTGAAGTTGTCGATGATAAGGCAGAAACAACCTTAGACACGACAGACGATGCCCCTGTGGTCAAGTTTGTGAATAGTATGTTACTAAAAGCCATCAGCATGGGGGCGTCAGATTTACATTTTGAACCTTATGAAAAATCTTATCGAGTGCGCTTTCGCATCGATGGTGTGTTGCAAAAAATGACAAGCCCACCGATTCAGTTGGCGGGTAAGATTGCTGCACGTTTAAAAATCATGTCGCAGATGGACATTTCTGAACGCCGGGTACCCCAAGATGGTCGTATTAAGTTAAAAATTTCCAAAGAGCGCGCGATTGACTTTCGTGTGAGCTCATTACCGACTTTATATGGCGAAAAACTCGTATTACGTATTTTAGACCCATCATCTGCAATGCTTGGCATTGACGCACTGGGTTATGAACCCGACCAAAAAGCGTTATTTCTTGAGGCGTTAGGACGGCCGCAAGGTATGCTGTTAATTACGGGTCCAACAGGTTCGGGTAAAACGGTATCGCTTTATACGGGGCTTAATATTCTAAACACAGTAGAAGCGAATATTTCTACGGCAGAAGACCCGGTCGAGATTAACCTAGAAGGCATTAACCAGGTTAACGTCAATAATAAAGTTGGTTTAACCTTTGCCAGCGCCTTGCGTGCGTTCTTGCGTCAAGATCCGGATATTGTAATGGTTGGTGAGATTCGTGACTTGGAAACGGCAGAAATTGCCATTAAAGCAGCGCAAACCGGTCACTTGGTATTGTCGACCTTGCATACTAATTCTGCCTCAGAGACACTGACGCGCTTACGCAATATGGGTGTAGCCTCTTTTAATATTGCCACCTCAGTCAATCTGGTTATTGCGCAGCGTCTTGCACGTCGATTGTGCAAAATGTGCAAAAAACCAGCCGATATTCCTAAACAAAGCTTATTAGAAATAGGCTTTAAGGAAGAAGACTTGGCCAATCCAGACAATGTGATTTATGAACCGGTGGGTTGCTCTGAGTGTCGTGAAGGTTATAAAGGGAGATTGGGGATTTATGAGGTGATGAAAGTCACCCCAGAGATTTCACGTATCATTATGGAAGATGGTAATGCCATCCAAATTAAAGATGCCGCGCTAGCGCAAGGCTTTCGAGACTTACGCCGTTCTGGCATTTTAAAAGTGTTACAAGGCGTCACCAGTATCCAAGAGATGTATCGTGTTACAAGTGAGTAAAAAGCTGTTTGTATAAAATGAAGGTTTGCATAGGATATCGCATAGCGATGCCAGTAATATCAGTTGTCCTAAGCATTTAACATCTAATCAGTTAATTAAGAGGAAAATTTGCATGGCTAAAGTGCAAACTGACATGTTGTTTGATTTTGTCTACAATGGCACGAATCGCCGTGGTGAAAAAGTCAAAGGTGAAACCACTAGTCGTAACATTGAAATTGCTAAAGCTCAGCTGCGCAAACAGGGCATTACCGTTAAAAATATTAAGAAGAAGCCCAAGCCACTGTTTCAGATGAAAAAAGCGATTAAGGCCATTGATATTGCAATTTTCGTGCGTCAGTTGGCTACCATGATGAAAGCGGGTGTGCCATTGGTACAGTCATTTGAAATTGTGGCGGATTCACTCGACAATCCGACCATGAAGGAGTTAGTGCTACAGTTAAAGGCGGATATCGAGTCAGGCACGAACTTTGAAACCGCCTTGCGTCGCCATCCGCGTTATTTTGATGATTTGTTTTGTTCATTGGTCGGTGCTGGTGAGCAGTCGGGTGCCTTAGAAACCATGCTAGAGCGCGTCGCCACTTATAAAGAAAAGAGCGAATTGTTAAAAGCAAAAATCAAAAAAGCAATGAAGTATCCCATTGCGGTTATTGTGGTGGCGATTATTGTTACCGCGATTTTATTAGTAAAAGTGGTGCCAGTATTCTCTGATTTATTTAAGTCATTTGGTGCTGAGTTACCGGCATTTACCCAAATGGTGGTAAATATGTCCGAATGGATGCAGAAATACTGGTTCATTTTAATTATTGTCGTTGGTGTTGTGATTACCGCTTTACTCGAAACCAAAAAGCGGAGTAAAAAGTTTCGTGACATGCTGGATAAAGCCGCGCTGAAAGCCCCGATTTTTGGTGATTTAGTCTATAAAGCAATTATCGCGCGCTATAGCCGCACCCTGTCTACCACCTTTGCTGCGGGTGTACCCTTAATTGATGCCCTCGAATCTACCGCGGGTGCAACCAATAAC
>CALJUC010000314.1 GCA_937975585.1 uncultured Moraxella sp.
TGACAAGAGCCGAGCCAATAGCTTCACAGGTCAATGTAGGCAACGTGGTAATGGTGCGTGGTGCGTGGAATGATGCCTTTTTAGATGAAATGCGAATGTTCCCGAATGGCGCACACGATGACCGCATAGACGGACTAAGCCGCGCATACAGCCAATTAATTGATAGTATTTTTAGCTACGACAACGTATAGAGATAAACCATGATTTATACCACTGACAGCCTTACATCGCTAGTTAGCGGCATGGGCAACGTACAGCGCGACAAACTAGCAAGCACTACTTACAGCTATGTTGAGCTGACAGACGAGCAATTAACCAACGCTTACCGCAATTCATGGGTAGCAAAACGGCTTGTAGATGTGCCAGCGATGGACGCTATCAAAAACTGGCGTGTGTGGCAGACAGACAATGACAGCTTAAACGCGCTTGAAGATTACGAGAGCAAGCTAGGCGTTAAGCAAAAGTTGCTACAAGCAATCATAGCAAGCAGAGCATTGGGCGGTGCAGGGTTATACATTGGCACTAAAGACCAAGATTTACTACAGCCACTCGATGCAAGCAAGATAAAAAAAGATGGGCTATCGTATCTTATCGTGTTTCCACGTACTGGATTAGTGGCGGGTGAGCTAGACGACAATGTATTAGATGGCAACTTTGGCAAACCCAAATACTATGAGATTGTCAGTAACGGCAGCATTATCAAAATCCACCATAGCCGATTTGTGCTATTTTATGGCGAGCAACGGCTTGATGAGTGGGCATACAGTGGGGCATCACGCGGCTGGGGCGATAGCGTATTGCAAGCGGCTTATAACTGGATGCGTAACGCTGATAGCACAGGTCACAACATTGCAAGTCTGATTTTTGAGGCTAACATCAATGTATTTAAAATCCCCGACCTTTTTGAAAAACTAGGCGACCCCGAACAAGAAAGCAAAATCCAAAAACGGCTAACCCTTGCCAGTGCGTCAAAAGGCATTACAGGCGATTTAGTGATGGATAGCGCAGAGGAGTTTATCCGAAATAGTGCAAGTTTTGGCGGCTTATCGGATATCTTAGACCGTTTTATTGTCTATGTGGGCGCAAGTCAAGGCATACCCGCTAACAAGTTCTTAGGGCAAGCAAACAAAGGCTTGTCAGACGGTAGCGACCTACTGGCAAACTACTATGACGATATCAAATCCATGCAAACGCTTGAGATACAGCCAGCCATGCAGATACTTGATGAGTGTTTAATTAGGTCAGCACTAGGGCATAAACCCGACAATATCAGCTACACATGGCAACCGCTTGAGCAAGCCAACGCCAAAGAGATTGCAGAAACAGGTAAAATCCTATCAGAGATGGCGAACAATCTTACCGGTGAAGGCTTATTTGAGCCACAGGAAATACGTGAAGCCATGATTAACAAGCTAGTCAATGACAACGTACTATTCACCGCCACACAGGCGGCTTAGAAATATCGAGTGATAGCCAAGTTAAA
>CALJUC010000315.1 GCA_937975585.1 uncultured Moraxella sp.
AGTATACGCCTTCTTCTTTGATTTTACGCATTGCCCCCAGGCTAAAGACCTGAAAGCCACCTGAGTCGGTCAAAATCGGCTTATTCCAGCCCATAAAGTCATGTAGGCCACCAAATTTATCAATGACGGCTGTTGTAGGGCGTAGCCATAAGTGAAAGGTATTGCCTAAGATAATATGCGCACCAATCTGGTGAATATCACGGGGTAACATACCTTTAACGGTGCCGTAAGTACCAACCGGCATAAAAGCAGGGGTTTGTACCTCGCCATGGGCAAGATGAACAGTGCCACGACGCGCACGGCTTTCACCAGTCGCGGTTTTATGTAAAGTAAATTGCATAATATTTAATGAATAACTCAAGTTAAGAACAGTGGGAAAATGGGATAAGCAAATCAAGTCATTGCTTGATTTGCCCAATCAGCGGCCAAGTCGGTTGAAAAAACTACTCGCTAAGCGATAAAAACGACCATGAAAATACGATTTATGCTGGTGTTTACCCAAAAACTTCAGCGCATAATGGCGTATCGCATTCATGGCTTCTTTTTTTAGCACAGTGGTGATAGTACGACGCATGATAAACCCCTAGCTGGGTTCAAGTTAACAAATGGTTATTATATCAGGTTTAACCTTCAAATAAGTACCAAAAAATCACCTTGGCTTAGGGCTTAAGCCTTATCGAGTAGCATCGCATCGCCATAGCTAAAAAAACGGTATTGATGGGCAATGGCGTGTTGATAAGCGTCCTTAATCGGTTGCTGGCCAGCAAATGCCGAAACGAGCATTAACAAGGTTGACTTGGGTAAATGAAAATTGGTAATCAAGCGGTCAATCACACCAAATCGAAACCCTGGATAAATAAAAATATCGGTATCACCTGACCAAGCTGATACATTGGGCTGCTCAAAACTGGCGGTTTTTTGAAAAGCCGTTTCTAGCACACGGGTAACGGTGGTACCAACGGCGATGACTCGACCACCACGTGCTTTGGTTTGGTTAATCAGGTCTGCGGTGGCTTGTGGTAACTCCGCGTATTCGCTGTGCATTTTGTGATTGAGGATATCATCAGTTTTGACGGGCGCAAAAGTTCCGGCACCCACGTGCAACGTAACAAATGTGGTCTGCACACCTTTATCCGCTAAGCGCTGCAAAATCGCTTCATCAAAATGTAGACTTGCGGTGGGCGCGGCGACACTGGCTAGCTTGTTTGGGTCATGGAACACGGTTTGATAACGGGTTTCGTCATTGTCATCAGCATGGCGTTCAAAGTAAGGCGGAATCGGCAATTCACCGTATTGATTGAGCACGGGCAAAATCGCTTGGTCAAACTGTAAGATAAATAAATTATCCACCCGACCCGTCACTGTGGCTTGCGCATTTTTATCCGCTAACAACAAGGTCTGTCCGGCTTTAGGGGCTTTGCTGGCGCGTACATGGCACAAAGCGGTGGTTGGGTCTTCTGGCAATATGCGCTCGACCAAGACTTCAACTGCGCCGCCGGTGTCTTTTTGCCCGAATAAACGCGCTTTCATGACTTTGGTATCATTAAAGACAATTAAATCACCTTGATTGAGCAAATCCGGCAACTCGGTAAATAGATGATCTTCCGCCTTGCCTGTTGTCGGTACATATAACAACCGTGAGGCTGAGCGCTCTGCCAATGGATAGCGGGCAATGAGCTGTTCAGGTAGCGCATAATCAAAGTCATTGAGGGTCAAGGTCATAAGGGATTAGTTCTCGTTAATTACAAAAATTAAGCTTGTTCAGCAGTCGGAAAGGGGCGTAGTTTATCGGCATCAATCCAAGCTTGTACCCACGCATCAGGCGGCATGGTCAAACCATTATAGCCCAAGGTATCTAAGACTTTCGCGGTTGGCATTACTTTACCAGTCATGATATTCGTTACGCCCGTACGCAGCAATGCTGAACAGGTCGCCTGACCGTTGACCCACATACTTTGGTCAATATAAATCCAACGCTCGTCAATAGCGACAACACGAGTCTTAATCGTGACTTTGTCCATAAGGCGGACGCGTTTACGGTACTGAATACTACTACCAGCCACCACCAAGCCCCAACGGTTTTTAATCAACTGCTTGGCCAAGCCAGCACGAATGGCAAAGTCATTACGCCCTAAACCAAACAAGGTAAAGATACGCCCGTTATTCATCTCAAAAAAATTATCAATATCACTGATATTGGCGGTCGTGGTAATTTCGCCAACATCGGTTAAGGTCAAGCTGTGGCCTTGACGGTGTTTTACCACACTTTTAATCATGTTGGTGCCAAGGCGAATAAATGGATACATAGTAGCTCTCAAGCGACAGAAAATGAGGGTTATTATAAGGAAAATAACATGCCTAGGCAAAAACCCATCCTGTATCAAAGTATGCACTTAGCGTTTACAGATTAAGCGTCTATCAAGCGTTTTAGGGCTTGAGTGGCGCATATATCAGGTGTGTTTCGTTTGGTCTTGCTTGCCTTGCTGTTTCGCATACTGATTCGCAAGTGCCCAATCAATATGTTGTTGCGCATTGTCCCCCAAGCTTGGGCGTTTGGCGATTAACGCTTCGATAATGTGCTCACTAAATGGCGCATTTCCCAAGGCGACCGCGACATTACGCATAAAATTTTGATACCCCGTACGTCGTAGCGGACTGCCTTCGGTATTGCCTAAGAACGTGGTTTCATCCCAAGCCCATAACTCCAGTAAACTTAGCTTATCCAAGTCATGACGTGGGTCAAAATCATTAATAGTGGCAAGTTTGGCAAACTTGTTCCACGGGCAAATCAGTTGACAATCATCACAGCCAAATACGCGATTACCGATTTTATCACGCAATGCAAGTGGAATTGCGCCCTCTAGTTCGATGGTCAAGTATGAGATACATAGACGTGCATCGACTGCGTAGCCACCACTGGACGTCGGTTGAATCGCTTGGGTTGGGCAGACATCAATACAAGCACGACAACTACCGCAATGCGATAGGGTCACCGTACCCTCAGCTTGTGTTGGGGGCAATGGCACACTGGTAAATAGCTCACCCAATACGAATAACGAACCGGCCTCACGATTAATCAATAAGGTATGCTTACCTGTCCAACCCAATCCCGCTTGCTCTGCCAAAGCGCGTTCAAAAATCGGCGCTGAATCGCTAAACGGGCGAAATATAAACCCCTCGGCATAGTCAGGGTAGTCAGATTTGAGCTTATCATACAGTCGCGTGGCGAGTGTTTTTAGCCGTCCACGCATGATTTTGTGATAATCACGGCCACGGGCATAGCGTGCGATAATGCCATGATTGGGTCGTTCATTATCCGGTATGCAGCGGCGCGGTGGCGGTTCAACACTATAATCTAGGCGCACGCTGATAATGCTTTGCGTCCCCTCAACGAGCAAGGCAGGGTTGGCGCGTTTATCATGGTTTTGCTCAAAAAACGCCATATCACCTTGTTTGCCATCAGCGAGCCAATCTTGTAGTGCATTAAGTTGCTTGGCAAAAATTGGATGATCTGGGCGTACCACACCACAAGCGGCAAACCCCAATGCACGCGCTTCATCAGCCAACCAGTGATTTAACGCCACTAACTTAGCATCAGCGGGCAATAGGCCAGTAGATGGGCTATGGGTTAAATGGGGTGATAAACCACTATACATAGACGAATTAATCGCTGTCATGACAAAAACACGCTACAATAAAGCCAGTAATTATAACAAATTGTGGCGAAGGCTACGTGGTGTAAGCCAGTTTTTAGCGATAAATAATAACGATAGGAAATTAACTCATGTCTTTTTTGCCATCAAATCATCATACACCTCATACAACCCATACAATATCATCAACCTCACGTTTATTAGCGAGTGCGGTGCCGTGTTATCTACCTGCGCAAATTTATCAATTAGAGCATGCTTGGTTTGAGCATAGCCAAAGCTTTGGCCTGATGCAGCAAGCCGCGTGGCAAATGGCAAATTATCTGCCCAAGCAATTAGATTTCAGCTTGGCAAGCCCAACGGTACTCGTCGTGGTCGGCAGTGGAAACAATGGCGGTGATGGTTGGATGCTCGCTAAATATTTAACCCAATTATGGCCACATTGGCAAGTTCAGGTACTGCAAGTTGCCGCACCCAGTACAGTGGATGCTAAACGCGCACAGCGTTTATTCGATGGTGAGGTGATGACCTTTGAGCAGTGGGCGGGTGCGACACAGCGAGGGTTGCCTTATCATATCGATATGATTGTTGATGCATTATTTGGCATTGGCTTAGATCGCAAACCAAGTGGCAATTATCAAGCGATGATTGAGTGGGTTAATCACTATAAACGCCAATTTAAGCAATGTCAGGTAGTGAGCATTGATGTACCCAGTGGGTTAAATGCGACAACTGGGGCAGTATATGATAAAGTTGCCATTCAAGCTGATATCAGCTTATGCCTAATCGCACGTAAAGCGGGGCTACATCTACAAGATAGTAAAGACTATGTTGGCAAAATCATTGATTTGCCATTGGTGCCTGTCGCACTCGATAATCAAAAACTTACGCCCACACTTTATCATCACTGCATTTTACCTACTATCGCCAAACGTCCCCACAATAGCTATAAGGGCAGTTATGGCCATGTGTTGGTGATTGGTGGTAATCGCTTGGATACGGGGATAAATCAAGGCCAAGGCATGGCTGGGGCTAGCTTACTCACCGCAAGCACAACGTTTGCTATGGGGGCAGGTAAGGTGACCGTGGCATGTCATTCAGATTTTCATCCCGCGATTATCACAGCGCTACCCGATGCCATGACCGCTGATTTACATCATATTGACTCAGTCAATGCCTTGATTGGCCAGGTGGATGTTGTGGTGTTAGGCATGGGTTTTGGGCGTGATGAAACCAGTTTTGATTTGTTTGATAGCTATCTAGCGACGACCTTGGCGCAAGATAAAACTTGTGTCATTGACGCCGATGGGCTGTATCATCTGCCGAATATCAGTGATTATCGTTTGATTGATTTGAAAAATAGCCAACGCTGCTACTTTACCCCGCATTCGGGTGAGGCAGCCCGATTGTTAGGCATTGATTATCGACAAGTTGATCAGGACAAGCTAGCGGCTATTGCCCAATTGCAGGCCAAATTTGGCGGCACTTGGTTGATTAAAGGTGCGACTACCTTAGTCCACGAACATGGACTATTACATAGTTGTGGGTTAGGCAATGCGGGCATGGCGACAGCAGGAATGGGGGATTGCTTATCGGGTGTGGTGGCAGGACTATTAGCCCAACAGTTAATATTGGGGCTAGATTATCCGCTGTTATCAGCCGTACTTATTCATGCGCAAGCGGGGGATAGGTTGGCACAGCAAGTGGGTGAGTATGCCTTATCAGCGAACGCCATGTCAAAGGCGATTGGTAATGTCATGCAAGCATTAAACTTAAGTTAAACGTCACATACCGGATAAATAAAATTTTTTATAAAAAAAGGGCTATCACTGTCAGCCCTTTTTTATCTAGCCTAAATCCATACCTAGGTCATTATTTACAATATTGTTTAAGCGCTTGGGCGACTTTGTCACGGCGTAATTCAATCTCACGTGAATCTAAGTATTTGCGCTCACCATTGGCATCCATTTCAAACACACGACCGCCGACATTTAAGTTAGCCAAATTGTTTTGTAATGACTTACAACGTTCCTGGTCTTGTTGCTGTTGTTGTAGCTTGTTTTGCGTTTCAAGTTCAGCGATACGTTGTTGTTCAGGCGATAAAGGGGCAGCGGTTGGCGCGCCTGCCTGACTTGTAGGGGCAGCAGCAGCCGGTGAGTTTAATTCACGGGTGTTAATAACCTGTACTTTTTTTAAACTAACCCCATTGGTGGGTGCATACTGGCTATAATGCGGTACCCCATTGCTGTCAGTCCATTTATAATAAGTGGCCGCATTTAGCCCACTGTTGGATAGTAGCAGACTTGGTAATACAACAAGTAGTGTCAAGACCGGTTTTAACATTCACATCCCCACAATCGATAAACAGATGGGCGTTAGATTAGCACAGCTACATTAAAGTTGGCAAAGTATTATGATGAACGCGATTGCGCGTGCTATAAAACACGTGCTATAAAATGTGACGAGTCGCTAAAAAAACCAAAATCTCTAAAAATAAGAAAAAATTGAGAATATATATAACGAGAAGTTATGAGTACTTGAGACTTTTTTTGCTTGACTTTAGTGGTAAAAAGCGACAAGATAAAACCGTCTACTGGTCAATAACAAAAGATTATCGTCATTTGTTATTTGGTGATTAGGGTCATAGGAATTGATCTTAACCTGCCTTTGTTGTGAAGCCTAGCTGATTTTCAATATAAAGTTAGTTTCACGGTGACTTATCGGTTAACAACGACGTTAGAGTAGGTATCACTTTTTATAGCATAGTGCTGATGACATTAAGTCAGTCACTGTTTATCTCAGGTTGCATACCTTGATGCTGCTTTGTCTTAGTCGTATCGGCTTATGAATAGTTTAAGCTGATAGACGTATTATATTGACAAAATAAGCAGATAACATCGCTTGTTTATTGACCATGTTTTATATTTTATTGGTAATCCTATATCGTGACTTGCGTGTGCCCAAGCCACCGCTTGCATAGATATGGCAAGATGCGATGTAACAACAAGAAGGTGATAACCGTGAGCGAGACAACCCAATCTCCCAACATGACGGGTGAGAATTATAGTCCCGATGCCGCCGTTAATTTCGATAAGAAAACGCAAGCGGTTGAACAAGGTTTGCCGGTGATGCTGTCCGGTGGTGAAATGTTAGTACAAGCCCTAATTGATGAAGGTGTTGAGTACATCTTCGGTTATCCAGGTGGTGCAGTACTGCATATTTACGATGCCTTATTCAAACAAGACAAAATTGAACATATCCTAGTACGCCACGAACAAGCTGCAGGCCACATGGCCGATGCGTATAGTCGTGTAACAGGTCAAACGGGTGTGGTATTAGCGACATCTGGCCCAGGTGCGACCAATACTGTTACCGCAATCGCGACCGCGTTTATGGACTCAATCCCAATGGTTGTGATTGCCGGTCAGGTACCAGCCAGTCTAATCGGTGATGATGCCTTCCAAGAAACCGATATGATTGGTGTATCACGTCCAATCGTTAAGCATAGCTTCCAAGTACGTCATGCAAGCGAAATCCCAGAAATTGTGCGTAAAGCCTTCTATATCGCAAGCTCTGGTCGTCCAGGGCCGGTTGTTATCGATGTACCAAAAGATAAGACAGCACCGAACGAAAAATTCCCATACCATTTCCCTGAAACGGTAACCTTGCGTTCGTATCAGCCATCGACTCGTGGTCATGCTGGTCAAATCCGTAAAGCGACTGAGATGCTACTATCAGCCAAGCGTCCAATGCTTTACTCAGGTGGTGGTGTTATCGCCAGTAACGCAAATGAAGAATTAACTGAGTTAGCGCGTTTGCTTAACTTACCAGTAACCAATACCTTGATGGGTCTAGGTGGTTATCCAGGTTCTGATCGTCAGTTCTTGGGTATGTTGGGTATGCATGGTACTTATGAAGCCAACCTTGCCATGCACAATGCTGACGTAATCTTGGCGATTGGCGCGCGTTTTGATGACCGCGTGACCAACAACGTCCAAAAATTCTGTCCAAATGCCAAAATCATTCACATTGATATTGACCCAGCGTCTATTTCAAAAACTATCAACGCGCATATTCCAATCGTTGGTGATGTGAAAAATGTATTAAATGAGATGCTAGGTATTATCAAAGAAAGTAGCACCCGTCTAGACCAAGCCGCGTTAAATGACTGGTGGTCACAAATCAATGAATGGCGTAAACGTCATGGCCTACGCTACGACAAAGACGACAGCAATGGTATGAAACCACAGCACGTTGTTGAGAAATTATATGAGTTGACCAATGGTAAAGCCATTATCACCTCAGACGTTGGTCAGCATCAAATGTTTGCCGCGCTATACTACAAGTATGACGAACCACGTCAATGGTTGAACTCTGGCGGTTTGGGCACCATGGGCGTTGGTCTACCTTATGCAATGGCTGCCAAATTGGCTGAACCTGAGCGTGATGTCGTGTGTATCACCGGTGAAGGCTCAATTCAGATGAACATCCAAGAATTGTCAACCTGTTTACAATATGATTTACCGGTTAAATTCTAAACCTAAACAACGCACAGTTGGGTATGGTCAAACAATGGCAAGACATGATTTATGAAGGTCGCCATTCAAACTCATACATGGAGTCATTACCAGACTTCGTAAAACTTGCTGAAGCCTATGGGCATGTGGGTATCCGTATCACAGACCCAGCCAAACTTGATGAAGAGTTGGCGCGCGCGATGGCGATGAAAGATAGATTGGTATTTATTGATGTGATTGTGGATCGTAATGAGCATGTTTACCCAATGCAGATTGCAGGGCAATCCATGCGTGATATGTGGTTAGCCAAAGGGGAGCGTAGCTAATGAAACATTTAATCTCCGTATTAATGGAAAATGAAGCTGGTTCGCTTTCGCGCGTGGTGGGATTATTCTCACAACGTGGTTATAATATCGAAACATTAAACGTAGCACCAACCGATGATCCAACATTGTCGCGCTTGACCTTGACCACAGATACCGATGCCAATAAAATCGAACAGATTACGAAGCAATTGCATAAATTGATTGAAGTGGTTAAAGTAACTACCTTGACCGACACAGTGCACGTTGAACGCGAACTCATGTTGATTAAGGTGCGTGCAACTGGCAGCAATCGTGAAGAAGTTCGTCGTACTGCGGATATCTTCCGCGCCCAAATTGTGGATGTAACGCCGAATGTATATACCATCCAAATCGTTGGCGATACCGAAAAATTAGATGGCTTTGTCGAAATCATGGGTCGTGATAAGATTTTGGAAGTCGTACGCTCAGGTGTAATCGGTATTGCGCGTGGTGAAAAAACCTTAGCTGTATAAGTAAGCAATATCATTTATTATAGCATTTTGCTAATCAACAGCGGTCATTGGTACCGCTGTTTTGTAACTTTTAACCCCCATAGCTGTTAACCTCAAAAGGAAAGGAACATGAGCTTAAATA
>CALJUC010000316.1 GCA_937975585.1 uncultured Moraxella sp.
GGAACACCCCTAAAACCCTATATACATAAGCATTTAGCATAACTGTATCGAGTTTTACCTTTCCATGACCGATACAGGACAATGTTTATGACTATGACCCCGGAACGCGCTCAAGAACTAGCCCTTGAATCCGCAAAAGAAACCCAGAAGATGAAAACGTTTTTGGACGCCTATGCCCAAAAGCGCAAAGACGCTGAGAGCGGCCTACAGGCGTTCGACAGCTTAATGAATGAACACCCATTAGGCGAAGCGGTGGCCAAGCATAACTTGCCACAGTCGCTCAAGCACTTGCTTGAATCTAAACCAATTCAAGCGGCACAAAAATTCCTAAGCACCTTTCAACAGCAGTTTGATGGCGCGGCCGACAGCGAAAAAACCAAACTGGTCGAAGTTGCTGCAACCGTGAGCGGTGAGGAAGCAGTATTTGACGGTATCGAACTTGGTATAGCTGAATATGCGCGTCGTAACGGCGGCGAAACACCACCGGTCGAAGTAGTATTAGCCGGTATCAATGCCGCTACCAACGCATTCACTGAGTTTGCAACTGAAACCAATGCAAAACAGGCATTTGATAGCTTGTCTTTTGATCATCACGAAGCGTTGTCAGTAGTACCGGCGCAAATCACCGTTACTATCATGACTGCTATTGCAAATAGCTTGCCTATCGTTGCTCAGCTTCCTAACCCGACTGGCTCAAACGAAGTACCGCTTATCTATGGCCGTACCACTGCCAATATGCGCATGGGCGTGTTCAAGGCCGGCGAGCTTATCGACGGCAAACAAGCCGGTATGCCTTACCTAGAAAACCGCCATACTTTGTTAATGACGGCCGCCGCCAACGTGTTCTCAACCCCTATCCATGTGGGTTATGACAAGGTTGTAAACGCCAATCATTCAATCAGCTTTAAAGTTGATACTGCAACCAAAAAAGCCCCATTCTTGGGCGGGCGCGTTAAAATTTTGGTTAAAGGCGTTGAAGTCGCTAACAGCCATAACAAACAACACGCCACCAAAGGCGGTATCGATGTTCTAGCGCCGAAAAATGGTGCGTCTGTTACCATCGACGGCAAAGAATACCTGGTGACTAGCGGCCGTGCCGACTTGGATAATCACACCGTTGAGGTGACGTTTGATACAGCCAAAACCGTACCGGTTGATGGTGAAGTTGAAGTGCAAGTTGTGTTCGATTATGAGCGCAAAGACGCTGACGGAAAATACATTTTGAGCCCGCCAGGCGTTGACATGGATTTTGGCAACGAATCGCTTTATGCCTCACCAATGCGCGCCTTGGTAGCTGCTACCATCGACGCGATTACCCAAATGCAAAACGAGCTTGGTCTGCCTTGGGATGGCGCGGTGTTGGCAATCATTCAGCAAAAATACTACCTAGAGCAAACCAGTCGCCTATTGCGTGAAATGACCTTTGCTTGCTTAGCGCAAGGCGCGGCGCGTGTGGTGCCGTTTGATGCGCAGAAAAATGGCGTGCAGTACACCACGATGGATGCGCTATTCTCACCAATCTATTCAACCATTGGTAACGCCAAAGCGTTGTTAGCGGGTAGCATTAATCGTCCTATCGCCGGTGTTGATGTGTTTGTTGGCCTAAAAGGCGCGGCGGTATTCAACGCGATGAGTCAAACCGAGTTTGTGCGCACCAATATGAGCTATGGCGATAACACCAGTATTTACCGCATTGGTAGCCTAAACGACGGTACCAATGTGTACTTTGTTCCTGAGAGCCTAGGCTGGCTTGATGAAGCGGGTGCGACAACGACTGCTAACGCGCTATTGGTACCACGCTCAAGCGTACCGGCGCTATCGCCATTCGTTGGCTTTACCGCAGTACCACCAATGGTATTGACCTCAAACGGCAACCCATTCGAGCAAAATATGGGTGTATATGCACGTATCAGTGCTGACCGTAACCCAAATCCGATTTACGCCAATCAAGGCGTGTTAATCCAAATGATTAACTTGCCACCGGTGTAAAAATAGGTATTACCTAAGCCAACGGTGGGATA